>JAVZIY010000070.1:0-2521 GCA_038998005.1 Candidatus Aenigmatarchaeota archaeon | reverse complement strand
TTTCTATTCTTGAGTAGACCCATGCAGCTACTGGTCCAGAATATATATAGCCTGCATGAGGAACTATCGCGCTTAAAAATTTTTCCTTTGTAACTTTTTTAGGCCCAAGCTTGTGATTAAAGCAAAATTCTATTTGCTTAGTAAGCATTTCTGGATCTAGGTTATAAAAACTTCCTGCTACAACTGGTGCTCTAAGTATGAACATTTTATCCCATTATATTTTTAAATATAAATCAGATAAATAATTATATAGTTTGAGTTAAATTATAAATAAGTGAGGAAATGGTGAAAGAAAGACCTGGATTCAATCTTTTCTTCAGAGGAAAGCCAGTAAAGCTTGTATTAAGCTTGAAGAGAGGAACAAAGTATGCTACTATTTTATCAAAGGAAGTTGATTGTACTTATTCTCATACAGTAAAGCTTTTGGAACAATTCAAAAAATTTGGTTTGGTAGAATTTGAGAAAAAGGGAAGAATAAAAATGATTAAACTAACTAGTTTGGGAGAGGAGCTTGCAGGTGCAATAGAAGGAGTTTTAGTAAAACTTTCAAAAATTAAGTAATTATTCATAAAACCCGTGAAGTAAATACTTAATATCATCTTCTTCTAAGGTTTCTGCTCTTTTTTTAAGATATTTTAAATCTGAAACTATTACATAAAACCCTAAGTGACTAAGTTCATTCCCTAAGTCTAAGCTAAGTTTTTGGATAAAATCCTCAGCATCTTTTGGATTTTCGAATTCTTTATCTATACTTCTATCATAAAAAATATTTTTTGCTTCCATTCTTAGGCACGGAAATTTTTCATTTGATGATATATATGGCTGAATTCTTATCATTTTTTCTTCCAAATTTTTGGCTTCTTTTATAAATTCCTCTATGCTATTTACTTTTTTCATAAAATTAAGAAGAGCAGAAAATTATTTAAAGTTCTCTTCTAATTTTTATTCATGTTCTTTGAGAACTGGATGAAAATGAAGTGGAGAATTTATTTTTGCGACAAATGTGAGGATAAAAGATTTTTCTATTTTGAAGATTATAGAAGGCATATAATTTTGCATGAGCTTGAAAAAGGATAAATTCTTTAATTACAATTATTTTTTATGTTATGCAGAAGAAATGAAATCGGATTTGCTTATTTTGGAGATAGAGTTCTTCAAAAACTTTCTAGCGAAGGAATAGAGATTACCGAAAAAATTTATAGAAAGATATACGATTTTCTAAAAGAATATCGAATGCAAATAGATAAAGATCCTTATGATGAAAGTTTTTTGAATGAAGTTTGCCTAAAAGTAAAAAACTCTTTGAAAAGTTAAAATTATACGAACTTAATATTTTAATTATGGATTACTTAAAAAAGCTAGAAATGGAGCTTAAGCTCAGAGGTTTTTCAAAAAATACTATAAGTTCATACATTTTTTATAATGAAAAGTTTTTAGAATTTTGTAGAAAGAATCCAATAGAAATTGAGGAAGATGATGTAAAAAATTTTATTGCTCAGAAAATTTCTGAAGGAGCAAATCCAAAAACTATTGTTTTAATTCAATCTGCCTTAAGATTTTTTTACGATGAAATTTTAAAAAAAGGAATAGTGAATTTAAAACCACCAAAAATTTCAAAATCTTTGCCAATAGTTTTAACAAGAGAAGAAGTTAGAGCTTTAATAGATTCGATTAAAAACAAAAAACATAGGCTTATTATTAAACTTCTTTACTCCTCTGGTTTGAGGTTGAGTGAGTTAATTAATTTAAAAGTTGGTGACCTTGAGCTTGAAGAAAGAGTAGGATGGGTAAGAAAGGGAAAGGGGGCAAAGGATAGAATGTTTATAATTTCTTCTAAGCTTGTTGATGAGCTTAAGGAATACTTGAAGAATAAAAAAGATTTTGATTATGTTTTTTCTGGAAGAAACGGAAAAATGTCAGAAAGGAATGTCCAAAAAATAATTAAAGTTGCAGCAAAAAAAGCAGGAATAGAAAAGAAAATTAGTACTCATACGTTAAGGCATTCCTTTGCAACTCATTTGCTAGAAGCAGGAGAAAATATAAGAAAAATTCAAGAGCTTTTAGGTCATTCAAATCTTTCAACAACTCAAATTTATACTCATGTTTCAACAGAAGAATTAAAAAAAATTAAAAGCCCCTTGGACGACTTGTAGTTCATTTTGAATATTTTTCAGCTATCTCTCCCACTACTGGTAGCTTGTAATTTTCTCCTTGGTATGCCTTGAGCATTAGAACTATCCAAAGGACAAGACTAAGAAGACCAATTAGCCCCGAGATAACCCAACCAAATAACGGTATCCAACCAAAAAGCAAGGAAACAACTGTTAGAGAAAGAAAAGTTATTAAAGATTGCATCGCATGGAACTTCACGAACCTACTTTTCTTTTCTATTAGAAAAAATATTAATCCCGTTATCCATGTGAATAAGTAGCAAAGTAAAGCTTCTGTGTTTTCTTGTAAGCCTAAGCTAGTTTTTTCTTTCTTTTTAACTTTTTTCATAAATTCTTATTTATTTGATAAG
>JAVZIY010000069.1:0-2576 GCA_038998005.1 Candidatus Aenigmatarchaeota archaeon | reverse complement strand
TCTTTAACTGGAGTGAGAAGAAAGAAATGCAATATTCAACATCTCGAACCACTTCCGTTTCTCATTGAGATTAAAGAAGAAGCAAGTGATTAAGAAGTTATAGTTAGTTATGAAAAGGCAAATTTGGTTAAAAAATTAAAGTTAAAGAAGCCTTCTATTGCTCAGCTTAAGGCTGAAAAGGAAAAGATTCATGAAAAGGAAGTTAAAGGGAAAGAAATTGAAAAGAAGAGCAAGAAAAAGAAGAAAAAATAAATGAAATGCCATATACGTATAACATGATAAAAGTATATTTTATTATGGTAAAGAATAAGGAGGTGAATATTAAATCTGGTTGATAAGAAGTGAAGAGGAAACAGATGAAAGATACGGAAAAAAGCCGGAGCAAAGAACAATAGAAGAGCTAATAAAGAACTCTGTAATAATCTGCGACAAACATAGTGGCCCTACAGGAGCTTAACTCCGGGGAAATCTCACCAAATAACAGCTTGGTTAAAAAATATTTTTCAAGTTAAGAAAATAGGTCACGCAGGTACCCTGGAACTTTAGGGGAAATCCTGCTGTGACTGGCGTGCTTCCAATAGCTCTAGAAAATGCTACAAAGGCTATGCCCGTGCTGATGGGATTGGACAAGGAATATGTGGGAGTAATGCATTTGCATAAGGAGATAGATGAAACTATTTTAAGAAAAGTTATAACTGAAAAGTTTATTGGAAAAATTGTTCAAGTCCCTCCTGTAAAGTCGGCAGTAGCAAGAAAACCAAGGGAAAGAAGAATTTATTATTTTGATATTTTAGAAATAGATGGAAAGGATGTACTATTTAAAATTGGCTGTGAAGCGGGAACTTATGTAAGGAAAGTTGTTCATGATTTGGGCTTAGCTTTAAAAGTTGGGGCACATATGACAGAGCTTAGAAGAACGAAAGCTGGAAATTTTACTGAAGACAAAGCCTGGCCTTTAGTTAAAATCAAGGATGCTTATGAATTCTGGAATGAGGGCAACGAAACTCTATTGAAAAAAATTTTAATACCAGTTGAAGAGGCCATTTCCCATGTTAAAAAAGTTTTTGTAAAAGATTCTACAATTTATAACATTGCTTGCGGTGCTCCAGTTTATGTGAATGGGATAACAAGAATTCAGGAAGGAATAGAAAAAGGAGAAACTGTTGGTGTATTTAGTTTAAAAGAAGAGCTAATTGCTCTGGGCATAGCTAAGATGAATAGCAAGGAAATGCTTGAAAGAAAGAAAGGAGTTGCTGTAAGAACTGATAGAGTTTTTATAAAGAAAGATGTTTATCCAAAATTAATTTCTTCCTTTTAACTTTGACAAATTTATTAAAGGATTTTTTATGAAATAGAAATAAGAAAGATGATTATCCAGAATTAAGATATTTAAATTAAAAATTCTTAAAAGAAGATATGGCCTTGCCAAAAGAATTACTTGAAATACTTGCATGTCCAAAATGCAAAAAGGATGTGGAAGAAACCGGGATGTTTTTGGTTTGCAGAAATTGTAAGCTTGCCTACCCGATTTTAGAGGATATCCCTGATTTGCTTTTAGAAGACGCTTGGAGTTTGGAGAGGGCCGAAAAGGAAAAATTTAAGCATAATTTAAGTTTGTGATTTGAATGAAAATTTCAGATTTGAAAGAAGGGATGAGCAACATAAGCATAGAAGGAAAAATAATTGAAATATCTGAGCCGAGAAGTGTTACGACAAGATATGGGAAAAGGAGTGTAGCAGATGCTCTGATAGATGATGGGAGTGGGGAAGTGGTCTTGAGCCTTTGGGAAGGACAGATAAATGAAGTTAAACTCGGGGATAGGGTTAGTATAAAAGGTGCGTTTGTAACAAGATTTAGAGAAAAATTACAAGTAAATATTCCAAAATCAGGAAAAATTGAAGTTATCGGCTAGACTTAATAGCTTTCCCTATCAGAACTATTCCAAGTAAAATTATAGCAGACCCTAGTACTGTTGTAAAGGTTAGCTCATTTTTCTTTGTCTCAACCATCTCTCTTAAGGCCTCTGCCTGCATCTGTGTTACTGCTTTGCTGAAGCTCATCACAGAAGATATTAGAAAGTATGTTATTATAAAACCTGAAATTATTAGAGTTATTCCAACTGCAAATAGCATATAATCCATACTATCAATTTAAATTTTGATTTTAAAAATATAAATGACTCAAGGTCTGATAAAAGATGATGAGCCGGGGTGGCGGAACTAGGCTAACGCGCCAGCCTTGAGTCTTCTAGGAAAGCTGGTGGGGCTTTGCCCCTTCTGGGTTCAAATCCCAGCCCCGGCGCAGTCAAATCTTTATAAAGCTTTCGCTTTTTCTCCTTCTGATACTTTTTGGGATAAAGTTCAAAAAATAAGGAAGTTCTGCGAAAAAGAAAAATTGAATCAATACTGGCAAAAACTGAATGAAATTGCAGAAAAAGAGAGATATTTTGCTGCTGATACAGCCAAAAACGTGTTAAAAATCATTATTTTCTTCAACAGAATTCAAAAATGCTTCGTTTCTTACAGGATTTTAATTCAATACTACAATCCTGTTTTCAATACTTCCCTTTCTCCAG
>JAVZIY010000068.1:0-2608 GCA_038998005.1 Candidatus Aenigmatarchaeota archaeon | reverse complement strand
CTTCCAAAAATTTCATGCATAACAGCAGGCCATGCCTCTATACCAAAATCTTGTAAATTTTTTATAGCCTTAAGTTGATAGGAAAAGAATTTTCCTTCTGCGCCAGAAATTCTCTCAAAACTTTGCTCATCCCAACCTTTAACAGAAATTCTTACAGCTAAAGGATACTCAGCTAATCTTGAACAAAATTTTTTATTCAAGCCAAGAATTAGGCCATTAGTTTCAAGGATAAAATCTAAGCTAGATTTTCTTTCATAAATTTCCTCAACCACTTTTTCTAAATGCTCAAAAGATTTTTCTCCCAAAATTGGTTCTGCCCCGCTAATCCTAACTCTATCTAAGCTTCTTTTTTCAACTATTTCCAAAACTTTCTTGCTAACCTTTTCTGGAGAGTAAAATTCTCCAAAATTTTCTGGCTTTAAATTTTTAAAATAATTCCAGCAATAGGCACAAAGAAAGCAGCACCCAATAGTATCGGCAGTTGCTATTCCCCCATAATAGCTAGCATACCTGAAACGATAGTACTTCCTTTCCAAATCTTTCATTACAACTTTTTCAACTTCTTCTGCTCTTTTGATTGGATTAAAAGGAAATATAATTTTACTCATAGAATGAATTTTATTCTTATGTTTTAAATTCTATTTTCCAAATTTTATTTTCATCTCCAAAACATGTGAAGAATAATTTTTTGATTTTTCAACTTGACTTAAAAGTCTAGCATAAGCTAAATCTTTCTTTAGAACTTCAATATTTTCCAAAATTTCCCCTTCTTTTTTCCAATCAAGAATCTCTCTATTTTCTTTTAAATAATTGCGAAGTTCGTCCAACTTCTTTTGAATTTCTTCTTCGTTAAACCAATAACCCATAATTTTTTATTAAATTTTTAATTTTTATTTATTATATCTTTTTTTTTCTGCAATCACAACCTTACTCATCTTCCACTTCAATTATTTTGCTAGGAGTAACTATGATATCAACTTTTGCATCTTCTTTTTCTACAGGCACAGAATCAACTACTTGAGCATCATGAACTGTAGTTAAAACAGGAATCTTGCCAAACTTTTCAAGAAAAAATTTTATTTCCCCATCTCCATAACCGTAACCTTTACCAAGCCTGTTCCATTTTTTATCCACCACAACCAGTAACTAATAAATCAGGTTTTGGTATTTCTTTAATCTTCTTTCCTAGCAAAAAAAGCACCTTTTATGGTTGAAGCAAACTCTTCCTTTCCCTTAACCTTTTCATTAACTTTGCTTGCAGGCTCTTTTGCAGAGACCAATGATTTTAATTCTTGAGTTAAATGCTTGAAATGCCAGTTTTGGCAGAAAAAGCAATTAAAGTTGCAAACTCCATTAAAAACCGCAGATTATAGTAGCCTATTTCTGCACTTTTACACTTAGTATACTTTGGATAACCTATTCCAGTACCTCCAGGACAAAAGTTTATGCTCACGCAATTTGTTTGTAAAGCATCATAGTACCACTCTAACAAACCTTTTTCAGCATCGTCTGCATGTCTTATTAGCTTACCATTCTTATTCTCAACCAAGCCACAATACCCTTTACTTCCCTCAGGAATTTTACATTCATTTCCACAACCAAAGCATTGCAATCCAGGGCCTTTAGGAACAAAAAGAGTTAAGCCAAATTTTTTTCTCGAAATTTCATGCGCTTTCTTAATAATTTCTATTGCTTTTTCCTTTTCTTCAAGAATGCATTCTCTACAAAGCCCTAAAAAAGAGGAAATTAGCTCAAATTCTTTCTTGTAAATTTTACAAACTCCCATCTTTTATGGTGAATAAAATAAGTTAAAATTTTAATTTAACTATGCGCATGTAATAAAGGATCCTTCGAGTAAAGATTTCCATTCTCTATAATACATATAGCAGGGCATCCCGGACCAAATTGCTTATACCTTTTTCTCTTCTCTTTCCTAAAGTACTCTAACGACTTATCGTTAATTAACCTTAAAAATTTTTCCTCAAAAACAGTTTTTTCGCTGAACAAATCGAGAAGACAAGAAATCCAAAAGCAAGGGCTTACTCTTCCTTCTGGGTTTATGTAGAATATTTTTTCTCCACCAGGACAATCTTTACAATTTTTACTAAAATACTTGAACCTATGATAAGAGACTTTTACCTTACTACATTTTTGAATAGTTTTTAATTTTTTACCTATGCTAAAGTATTCCTCCTTGGGTGGAAAGATCTGGAAATAATTCTTTTCTGCCAACCCAACTTTTACAGGCCATGCAAACATTACTTCATCAACGTTAAGTTTTTCACAAAATTCAACTAACTTTTCTATAGCATCATAATTTTGTTTCCATATAATACTATCTATTCTTACTCTTATTCCGTACTTTTTTAAAAGTTCAATTCCGTTTATCGTTTTTTCAAAAACACTTTCTCCACGAAGCCATTCATGCTTTTCTTTTTCCCAATGGTCTAAACTTACAAATACTTTATCTATTTTACTATATCTTAATTTCCTCACTACTTCTTCGTTCAAAAGAGTTCCGTTAGTTCCTAAAGTTATGTTAACTCCTAACTTTTTACCAAACTTTACTAATTCATAGATATCTTCAAAAAGTAAAGGCTCTCCACCA
>JAVZIY010000067.1:0-2679 GCA_038998005.1 Candidatus Aenigmatarchaeota archaeon | reverse complement strand
AAATCCCAGACACAAAGTTAACATCCTTTTTTATAGAAAAACTTACAAGAAAAATCGCAAATTTTATTTTTGAAATAAATTATAAGCTTGCAATTTTACTTTCAAATTCTAACTATTAAATATTTGAATGTAAGAAATTAAAGAAATAATAATGACTTTATTAGATTGGCTTAAATCCAAATTGCTTGTAATATTTTTAATTTTAATAATAGCTTATCTTGGAGTTTGGACAAGACTTTCAAGCATAAATTCTCCTACAGTTTTAGATTATGATCCTTGGTGGTTCTATAGGTATGCTCAAATGATTTTGGATAATAACTTGAAGCTCCCTAGCTGGGATTTGCAGAGCTATTCTTTAACAGGAAGATCAATTTCTCTATTCCATGGCTGGGAGTACACGATAATTTTATTTTACTATATTCTAAACTTTTTTTCTTCTCTAAGCTTTATGAAAGTTGCAATAGTCTCGCCTTTAATAATGGTTGCATTAACAACAATTCCTGCTTATTTCCTAGGAAAGCTTTTAACGAATGAAGTTGGTGGTTTGGTAACAGCATTTTTCGCAATTTTAATTCCTTCTTTTATTGGAGTAAGCATGGCAGGCTATTGCGATTCAGATGCTCCAGTAGCCTTTTATTTTTTCTTATCAATTTTTGCTTGCTTGCTTGCAATTAAAAAGAAAAAATTACATTTCATATTTTTTGCAGTAATTTCAAATTTGTTGTTTGTATGGAATTGGGGTGGCGGCTGGATAACTTCTATTTTACTAATAGCTTTTCTAATTGCTTTGCCAATATTTAGAATTTTGGAAAATTTTATTCACACTTTTTCTTTGAAATTTGATTTCAAGAAAGTCTATGAAGAATGGATTAATGTCAACGATACAATTTTCATGATAATCGGAGTTTCAAGTATTTTAAGCTTTTTCCTTTTCAATTTCTCAATTTTTCATTCTTTCTTTGGCGGTTTAGCATTTACTGGCTTAGCAGCTCTAACAAGATGGATAGTTTTTTTAGCATCTATAGCTTGGTTGGGCTTTTCCTCTTTCTATTTCATTTCCTCTATTTCAAAAAAACCTTTAAAAGGAAAAATCTACCATTCTTTCCAGCTTTTGATTTCAGCCTTCATGTTTTACTTTCTTTTTTCGGCTTTCAGCATTGCACCAACAAAACCTTTAATAGTTAACATTTCTGTAGCTGAGCTTCAACCAATAAACATTTTTTCTTCAGAAGGTTTTATGGCAGTAGCAGGAAGAGTTGGCCTATTGCCAACAATCTTAGCCTTTGGCTTATTTGCTCTAGCTTTATATAAAATCTGGAAAAAGGAGCAAATTCTAATAGAAGAAGTTTTCTTTTTTGTTTGGCTTTTAACCATGTTTTACTTAATTTCTCGTGGCGTAAGATTTTCCTTACAATTTTCTATTGCAGCTTCAGTAGCAGCAGGTTATGTTATAGGTCATTACAAAAAATATCCAGAAATTTTACTAATAATTTTAACTTTAAGCCTAATTTTCTTAAAAGATGCCTTAGCAAGAAATTTGTATGAGCTCTTTGGATTTATTTTTATTCTAGTTCTTCCTTTCTTAGTTTTGTATAAAAGGGATGAAAAATTAATAAAAATTTTTGTCTTTGGCCTTTTTTCATTTCAGCTTTTATTTTTCTTATCAACTTCTATTCAAGTTGGCCAAGCTTCTGGAATGGAAATAAGCCAAAACTGGTATAATGCGATGGACTGGCTAGTAAAAAATGCAGATAAGGATTCTATGATAACAACATGGTGGGATCCTGGTCATATATTAGCAGGCTACAGCTATTACAAAGGAAAGCCTTTAAGAGTTCATGCAGATGGTGCACATTGTGGTGATTGTTTTCCTTATAATCATGATGTAAGAATAAGGGATATGGGAAGGATTTTTTCTACAAGCAATGAGACAGAAGCTATAGAAATTTTGAAAAAGTATAAGCAGCTAAGCAAGGATCAATGTGATGAAGCTAAAAAAATGTTTCCGCAAATACCTGAAGAAGCTTGCAAGCCAGTTAGCGATTTCTATATAATTGCTTCATCAGATTTAATAGGAAAATATTACTGGCTAAGCTGTTTTGGTAGCTTTGATTATAATCTATGGGAAAAAAGCAATGGTCAAGAATGGAAATGTAATGGAAAAAATTTCATCCAACTTCCTTTTTCAAGCCAAGATCAATATGGAAACTTAGTTTATGGAGGAATTTTAACTTTAACAATTAAAGATAATAAAGTAGTTGCAGTAATAAACGTTCCTCAGCAAGGTATAAGGAATGCTTTAGTTAAGGAAATAGTTTATTATCAGCAAGGCCAGGAAATAAGATATAGGAATGAAACTTATGAAATAGATGGTATGGTTTGGGTTGATCCTAGCTTTGGAATGGTTATTTTCATGGACCCAGAAATAAGAGATTCTATTTTCACAAAAATGTTTTTCTTTAATGGCAAAGATTTAAAGAATTTTGAGCTTGTTTATTCCAATCCTGAAGTTAAAATTTTTAAGGCAAAGCTAGAATAATTAAATATGGCAGAATTTTTTACACTTTCTCCATTTGAAAGAATTTTAAAAAAGGCTGGAGCTAAAAGATATGGTTTCGAGGTAATTTCACATGTTATCCTTGATCTTCCAACTGACACTGTAGAAGACGAAATAGCATG
>JAVZIY010000066.1:0-2693 GCA_038998005.1 Candidatus Aenigmatarchaeota archaeon | reverse complement strand
GATAAATAATTTTTTAAGACAAGTGCTCTCACACTCGTCACCTTTTCAATTCGCTAACGCGAGAAAAGGGAAGCCGGAGTGCCCTTGCTCTGCAAGGGCTTTTGCGGTCTGAAAACGGGACCGCGAATAAGGAGTGGGTAAGACGGGTGCCAGCCACCGCGGTAATACCCGCACTCCAAGTGGTGGCCACGATTATTGGGCCTAAAGCGTCCGTAGCCGGTTTGGTAAGTCCTCAGTGAAATCCTCTAGCAAACTAGAGGGCTTGCTGAGGATACTGCCAGACTTGAGACTGGGATGGGGCAGGGGTACTCCTAGGGTAGGGGTGAAATCCTGTAATCCTAGGGGGACCACCTGTGGCGAAGGCGCCTGCCTGGAACAGGTCTGACGGTGAGGGACGAAAGCTAGGGGAGCGATCGGGATTAGATACCCCGGTACACGAGATTGGGTATCTTCTGATCAAAGATATGAAGAAAATCCCAAATTTCCAGCTAGGATTTCCTAACTCGTGCGGGAAAGTCCTAGCCGTAAACGATGCCCCCTTGGTGTTGCAAGCTTCTCGGGAGCTTGTAGTGCCGGAGCGTAGGTGTTAAGGGGGCCGCCTGGGGAGTATGCCCGCAAGGGTGAACTTCAGGGATGGCTAGAATTGGCTGTGCTTTCCCTGTACACCAAACTTAAGGGAAAGAGAAGAGCCCGAAACTAAAATTAACTTTAAATCAGATAGAATCTACTTTGGGGAATAAGAAATGATTGCTAGTAGATAAAATTAAAAATTTTGAAACGGATGCTCTTCTCCCCGATTTGGCGGGGGAGCACACAAGGGGTGGGCGTTGCGGTTCAATTAGATTCAACCCCGGAAATCTTACCAGGGCCGACGGCAGGATGAGGGTCAGTCTGAAGGGCTTACCAGACAAGCCGAGAGGTGGTGCATAAGGAATGTCGCTCTAAAGTTAACCCATGTTATTTTTAAAGAGTGACACTCCTGCACAAGGCCATCGTCATCCTGTTAGTCTCCAAAACATAGAAAACTACATAAATTAGATTCTACTGTAAATTAGATTCGATTGAATACAAAAAACTAAAAACTCAACAAAATGATGGATAAGTATGTTTATACAATAGTTCAGCGGGTCTGATGAACATATATTCAAGAGTTAATTAGAATTTAAGAAGTTTCTCATATGTTTTGCAAAATAAAAAGAAAGAATTATCAAAAAATTGAGTAGTTAGCTTGATGATCTTTAAAAAATATTAAAATAGAAATTATAAGGAGGCTGGCAGGACGATAAAGCTCGTACCGTGAGGCGTGCGCTTAAGTGCGTTAACGAGCGAGACCCACATCCCATGTTGCTAACCCTCTCTTCAGAGAGAGTGCACTCATGGGAGACCGCTGGCGATAAGCCAGAGGAAGGAGTGGGCGACGGTAGGTCCGTATGCCCCGAATGTCCTGGGCCACACGCGACGCACAATGCGCGCCACAAAGGGATGCAACCCCGAAAGGGGAAGCGAATCCCCTAAAAGCGCGCCCAGTTCAGATCGAGGGCTGTAAGAGTACTAGTAGATAAATTTTTACTATTAAAGCTAGTGCTCCAGCAAACTCGTCCTCGTGAAGCCGGAATCCCTAGTAAGCGGACGTCATCAAATCAAAGAGCCGAAAAGTCTAAATTGATTTTTTAAATCGGCTTTTTGATGTGGACTCGTTCGCTGAATAAGTCCCTGCTCCTTGCACACACTGCCCGTCAAGCCAATCGAGCGGAGCTTCACCGAGGCTTGCGATGAGCAAGTCGAGTTGAAGTTCTGTGAGAGGGGCTAATCCTGGAGGTCCTAGAAAATTAGGGCTAAAGATGAAAGTTTGGTTTGACTCTGAATTGATGATGAGTTGGAGGTGAGTTGATTAGCCTTTAAATGGACCTTCCTGGAGCCTAAAGTCGCCACAAGGTAGCCGTACGGGAACGTGCGGCTGGATCACCTCCTTAAGATAATTGCGACCCTACCTCAGGCACCTTTAACAACCTGCCTGAAAAGAATTTTCACCTCAGAGAGGAATTTCTCTAGTAAAAAGAGTTTATTAATTTTTAATAAAATTAAAATTGTCTAGATAGATGAAAATATAAACAGAAATAATACTAAAAAAATAGCTTAAAGTTTTATAATTTTAAATAATTACTATAAACGGGCCGGTAGATCAATGGTTCCTTTGCATGAAAGATCGCGGCTCTTGCAAAGCCGAGGCTCCGGGTTCAAATCCCGGCCGGTCCATAAATTAAAAGTGGGTTGAACATCTCGTTTGATCTTGAGTTACCAAGAGAATTAAAGTTCTTGAAATTTTCGTTTGAAAAACTTTGGCTTGAAATTAAAGAACATTTATCCTTCACGCTTTGGATCTCTAAGAGAATTTCATTTCCATTAATACCTTTTTTGATTTTGGTCAATTTGTTTTTTAAATAGAAATTCTTCCAGTTATAATTATTATAACAATCCCTTTTGTTTATGAGAGTTTTCTTCCTGATTTTGACAGTCTAATAAAATACTCAAAAGAAAAAATTCTTCGATTTTTAATAAACTTTTCCTTCTTTTGTTTGGACCAATTTACATTTACTATTTTGTTTTTGAGAAATCTAGATTTATCTATACAAACAAGAAAAAGGAATTTCATTCACCGAAATATTTTGTCTATTATTTTCTTTTTTCCTTTT
>JAVZIY010000065.1:0-2839 GCA_038998005.1 Candidatus Aenigmatarchaeota archaeon | reverse complement strand
TTAAGAAAATAACTTTCCAGCCAGGAATGGTTTTTACTATAGAGCCAGGAATCTACATTAAAGGAGTTGGAGGCTGTAGGATCGAGAATGATGTTTTGATAATGAAAAAAGGAATAAAGATTTTAACTAGTTCCAATCTTATAGAAGTTTTATATTAGAACTTTAATTTTTTTCTTTAAAAGAATTGCATTAATCAATTCACTACCTATCTCAGAAGATTTATTAATTCTGATTCTACCTTTTTTGCCAATTGTTGCAGAAAAAAGGAAACTGTCTTCCACATAAATACTTGCTATCTTACCAATCAAATCTCTGTTAAACCTAAATTCTATACTATTTCCAGCTTCCTCTATTTCAAAATAAACTTCCCTTCCAAGAGCAGGTATTCTTGGCTTAACTTCTATTCTTATACCAAGCCTTTTTTCTAGCTTTGAAATATTGCTACCATTTTTGCCTATAAGATATGGTATAATTCTATTTTCAACTTTTATCACTGCTCTTTCTCCTGAAACAAACTCAACTTCTGCATTCGGATCATATTTGCTTACTTCCTGCAATATCCTCTCAACAGCAAGTTTTTCTACGGCGCTGACTTTTTCTTTTTCGCTTACAGGAACTACTATATTTTCTTCGCCAAAAGTATAGATTTCATATTCAAGCTTTCCTGTCTCAAAATCTCTAACTTCAACCACAGGTCTTGCAAGATCCTCTTCTGTCATACCTGTAGGAACTTTAACCTTCATGCTTAGGTCATAAACTTTTTTTACCTCTCCATCTTTCACAAATATAACAGTATCTATTATATGTGGAATCATCCCAAGCTCAACCTTTCCCATGAATCTTTGAATAGCATCTATAGCATTACTTGCATGCACCACACCTAACATACCAACTCCTGCTAATCGCATGTCTGCAAAAATTTCAAAATCTTTCGATTTTCTAACTTCATCAAAAACCGAGTAATCAGGTCTTACCAATAGCAAAATATCAGCAGTTTTTTCAAAGCTACCTTCCAAAGGAGAATATTGTGTTATCTCATCGCTAACTTGTAAGTCTCTTGGTGATTCTAGGGTTTTAACTATTTTACCTTGATTTTTATAGAATTCTGCTAAGCTTGATGCTAAGCAACTTTTACCAGCTCCTGGAGGACCGGCTATTAAAATCCCTTCAGCTCTTTCTTTTAGTCTTTCCATAAGTTTTTCAGAAAGCTTATAATCTTCTAATTTAAGCTTAATCAACGGTCTAACTATTGTAACTTCTAAACCATCAGAAAAAGGTGGTCTTGCTATTGCAATTCTATAACTTCCAAGTTGAACTACTGTTGCTCCGCTCCTTGTAATTTCAACATATCCTTCTTCACTAACTCTAGTTGCTTCAAGAATTTCTTTCACTATTTTTTCCAATTCTTCTGTTGTACAAGCTTCTTCTCTCAATTTAACAAGTTTAAAATTTCCAGGCTTACCTTTTTTAGCATATGGGGAAACATTTTCCTTTAAGTGAACACTTAAAGTTTCTTCATCAAAAAATTTTTCAAATTCCAAGCCAGTGGTTTTAACCTCAGAAGGAATATATTTTACACTTATCCCCTCTGCTTCAGCAACCAAAGCCTGAACGTAATCAGCTGTTAATAGGATAGCTTTTTCTCTTTTTGCTGTGTCCCTAATTATAGCATCTATTCTTCCTGAATGTGCAAGCTTTATGTCCTCTAAACTTGGTCTTTCTCCAGCAAATTTTACCCTTATACCTTTTTTCTCACATATTTCCCTAACTTTTTTAAGTTCATCTAAACCAATAAATCCAGGCTCCCTTCCCTTGGAAGCTTGTGCTTGCAATTCATCCAAAACAGCAATAGGTATAATAACCTCTAAATCTTTCTCCTTTTCTTTTTTAACAATTTCGCTTAACTTTCCATCAATTACTATTGAAGTATCGCAAGCTATCCTTTTTACCATATTCCCACTTTTTTCATTTAGATTTGTTAGATTTAAAATTATGTAAGTTTTTTATCTTTTAAATTAATTGGAATTCTTTAAAATTTTTTAAAAATCTTTTCAAAATCCTTTAAGAAAAATATTTTTTCAAATCTAAATTTTTGCTTTTCCATATTTTTGGATAGAAAAACATTTAAAAGTTTTAAGACTACTTAAGTTCGAGAGCATGGAGAGTTGCCCTGAGTGTGGAAGTGAAAGGATAGAAGCGAGAAATGAAGGAATTTTTTGCAGAAAGTGCGGTCTTTTAATAGAGCAAACATACTTTTCAGGAAGAAGAGTTATTTAAAGGTATTTTGCAAATTCTCCTTAGCTCAAATTACCCTTTATGAATTAATTTCTTCAAGAAATTTTAAGTATTTAATTTTTAAGTAAAGAAATAGAATGATTTGGAAAATAAGCTACCTAAGGTGAAAAAGTTGATACACTTACAATTAGAAGAACTTGAAAAAGAGTTGCAAGAAAAACATAATTTTTCTAAAGGAAGCATTTCTTTTCTTTTAGATAAAGGTTTTGCAAAAGAAGATTTTCAAAAACTTTATGAAATTTTAAATCTTCCAGATCAAACATTTGCTGAGAGGAGAAATATTAAGTCTGAGATAGAAAAGATGATCGAAGAAGGAGATTCTGAGGAAATTACGACAGGCAGGTACAATAGATATGTAAAAACTTTTAAAAATATAAGTTCAGAGCAGGCATTAGTAAGAGAAAGGATGAAATTTGTTGTTGAGTATGTTATATCTCTTGCGAATCTTTTAAGTAATTATTCAGAGTATAATCATCTTGTAAAAAACCCGTTTAGCGAGGAAGAGAAAACAAAATTAAGAAGTATATACAAGAACTTTCGAATA
>JAVZIY010000064.1:1129-3373 GCA_038998005.1 Candidatus Aenigmatarchaeota archaeon | reverse complement strand
AATTGCTTCTCTTGTTCTTGCTCCAGACAAGCTACCATCCCATTCAGTAGCAGTTGTAATGTAAACTGCATAATCCAATCCATTTTTAAACTGTGCATGCCATATAGTGTGATGTTTAGAAATTCCACCTCCAATTATTAGAGCACCAAGTTTTTTAGCGTTCCATATTAAATCGCTCAGAAACTTTTCATCTTTTAAAATATCTATTTTAAAATTTTTATCCTGAGAAAAAAGCCATATTTGATAACCAACAGCACCATCTGTAATTCCAGGAACGAAAACAGGGATTTCATTTTTATAACACCAGTATAAAATAGAATTTTCATCCAACCTTTTTCCAATTTCCCAAGAAAGTTCATAACTTGCTAACTCTTTCTTCTCTTTAGAATAAGTTTCCTTCAAAATTTCCTTCATTTTTTCTTCTATTATTAAGCCATAAGATTCTTTTGGCACAAAAACATTACCTATTCTATTGATACCTTTCTTATGCAATTCAACATCATCAACCTCAAATTCCCCATGATAATAATCCTTAAAGCTTCTTGCTAAATCATGATCTAAAGTTCCACAAGTAGTTATTAAAACATCAAACCATTTTTCCTTAACCATATCTTTAATTATCCCTCTTGTTCCAGTAGCTATTATACAAGCAGGAAAAGAAAGTATTTTCAAACATTCGTCTTTTAACATTTTTTCTAAAATATCTGTGCACTCACCAATCTTCTTTGCTGTAAAGCCTCCACTTTCTTTCATCTGTTTTATTAACTCATTTACACTTTCTCCTTTTTTAATTCTAAAATCTTCAACTTTTTCCATATACCTTAAAAGATAAGGGAAAAATAAAAAGATTTCTTAACTTATCCATATTTAATTTAGATGCTAAAGCAAGAAATTATTAAAATTTTCAAAGTTTTGGGGCTAGACGTAGATAAATATATAGAAATACCTCCAAGCCATGAGTTTGGTGATATTGCTTGTACTATATGTTTTGAATTGGCTAAAGAAAAGAGAAAAAATCCTGAGGAAATTGCAAAAGAATTAGTAAGCAAATTAAAAGTTCCAAAAATAGTAAAGAAAGTTGAGATTAAAAAAGGTTATATAAACTTTTTCTTTGATTGGGAAAAAATTTCTGGAAAAATTCTAAAAGAAATTATAAGAAAAGGAGAAAAATATGGAAGCTCTAAAGTTGGAAAGAAAAAGAGGGTTATGGTTGAATTTTCTCAGCCAAATCCTGTTCATCCAATGCATATTGGTCATGCAAGAACAACTTTCTTGGGAGATGCGCTTTCAAATCTTTTAAATTTTCATGATTTTAAGGTTATAAGGGCAAACTATATGAATGATACTGGCTTACAAGTTGCTAAGTTGGTTTGTGCTTATCTTTTATGGGGAGAAAATAAAGAACCTGAAGGAAAGCCTGATTTCTGGCTTTGGGAGTATTATGTAAAATTTCATGAGAAAGCAAAAGAAGATAGTAGTTTAGAAGAAAAGGCAAGAGAAATTTTAAGAAAGTTTGAGTTTGAAAGAGAAGAAGAAACAATTAAAATCTGGAAAAGGATAGTTGATTGGTGTGTAAAAGGTTTTAAGGAAACTTATGGAAAAATTAAAGTAAATTTTGATGTTTATCTTTATGAAAGTAGTTTTAGAGATTCTGGCAAAAAAATTGTTGAAAATGCTTTGAAGAAAGGTATTGCTTTTAAATCTCCTGATCACACAATAGTTGCTGATTTGGAAAGATATGGATTATCAAATATTGTTATTTTAAGGTCTGATGGTACTGGACTATATGTTACAAGCGATTTAGGTATGACTGTATATAAGTTTGAAAAGTTTAAGCTTGATAAATCAATATGGGTTGTCTCTTCAGACCAAAACCTCTATTTTAAGCAGTTATTTAAAATTCTTGAGCTTTTGGGCTATGAATGGGTAAAAAATTGCTTTCATTTCTCTTATGAGCTTGTAAGGATACCAGAAGGAAAGATGTCCTCAAGAGAAGGAAGGGCTATCATGCTTGATGAAGTTATAAAAAAATTAGTTGATTTGGCTTATCAAGAGGTTGAGAAAAGAAATCCCAATTTGGAAGAAAAGGAAAAAATAGAAATCGCAGAGAAGGTTGGTATATCTGCTTTGAGATATTCTATTTTAAAGGTAGAGCCTGAGAAGCAAATTGTTTTTGATTGGAAGAGAATGTTGAGCTTTGATGGAGATACGGGACCTTATTTACAGTATGCATTAACAAGGTGC
>JAVZIY010000064.1:0-1119 GCA_038998005.1 Candidatus Aenigmatarchaeota archaeon | reverse complement strand
CTGGTAAATGGAATAAGGAATTTTTTGTTAAAGATTTGGAAGAGGAGGAAAAAGAACTTATTAAGATTCTAGAAAGATTCCCAGAAGTTAGCTTTGCAGCTATAAAAGATTTAAGACCACATTACATTTGTAATTATGCTTATGAGTTAGCTTCAACTTTTGATAAATTTTATGAGAAATGTCCTGTTTTAAAAACAGAAGAAAAAAAGAAAAATTTTAGGCTTATTTTGGTTAAAGCAACAAAGGTTGTTTTAGAAAATTGCTTAAGATTAATAAGAATTGAAATTCCAGAAAGGATGTGAAAATTATTTGGTCGTTACGGCTTTGGCTAAGTTGCGAGGATGATCGGGATCATACTCCCATTCCTTTTTTCTTTTCAATATCACCTCGTCCAAAAGAAAAAGGCAGTCGCCGTTCATTTCGGCTTTAACATCTCTTGCTTCTAAATAGGTAAGATTTGGTTCAGGTTTGTTTGCTAAATGATTTATGTAGAAACTTATAGGATTGTTTTCTCTATCTTTTCCATCAATTTTCCACATTCCTAAATATCCTACTTTCCTTGCCTCTAAATAATTAAGTTCTATTATCATTCATCTATCAACACTCTTTTACTTTTTGTCCACGCATCCTTACATTTCTTGCATTCATAGGCTTCAGGGTATCGATCTTAATTATTCTTACTTCATTTGACTTGCATTTTGGACATTCCATATTTTTAAATTCTTTAGAAAGAATAAAAAACAAACCTAAATTTTTATTTTTTAAATTACTTAAAAATAATAAAGAAAAAAGCGAAATTTTGGTCAAACTATTAAAAATGCATTTATAATATTAAAATTCAATTAATAATTTATGGATTTTTTGGTTGAAGAAAAAAATGATGAACAGAGAGCTTATGAAACTATCTTGGTAAAAGATGAAAGAGTTTTGAGAAGTTTGAGCAATGAACTTGTTTTGAAAATAATTAAAAATTTGTCTAAGGAGCCAAGTTGTGCGATGGATTTAGCAAGGAAGCTTAAAGAGCATGAGCAGAAAATATACTACCACTTAAGAAAATTGGAATATTTTGGAATTGTGGAAATTTTAAAAACTGAAGAGAGAGTTGGTGCATTAGCAAAA
>JAVZIY010000063.1:0-3508 GCA_038998005.1 Candidatus Aenigmatarchaeota archaeon | reverse complement strand
AACATATGGGCACGCACATGAAACAAATGTAGGAGAAGCTCATTTAATCCTAAGCAATAAATGCTTTTTAATACTTTCTGACAGAAAAACTTATGAAACTTTTATAATTCAACTTAAAAAGGGAGAATTTGTTTATATTCATCCTAGATTTCTGCATAGAAGCGTAAGTTATGATAAGGATTGTCTCTTAATAACATTTGCTCCAGAAAAAGCTGGACATAATTATCTTGCTGTAAAAGGAAAGGGCTTTCCTTTCCACATTTTTTACGACAAAAAAAGGAAAAAAATAGAGATTAAAAAGAATGAAAATTATAAAAAAGGTAAATATAAGCTTGTGAAAAAAGTTAAGTGCAAGCTTAATCCCCTTAAACTGTTAATAAAAAATCCTGAGAAACTTAAGGATATACTTGAGAATCCTGAAAAGTATAAGAGAATTTATTTTTGAGATTTTAAAAATGCTTTATATTTGATTTAATTTTCAAGTGTCCATTTTGAAGTTTCTTTTTGCTTAATTCAACCTTAAAAAATTGTTTTCTATATAAAACAATAAAGTTTAAATATTAAAAATATAAAACAATTGTTATGATTTTTGAAACAATGCCTATGGGAAAAATTTTGAAGTTTTTCTTTGAGGAGCCTAATAGAGAAGTTTATTTAAGAGAATTGGCAAAACACCTTAACACAAGCTTGTTTACAACAAAAAAATGTTTGGATAGGTTAGTAGAGGAAGGTCTAATCTTGGAAAGAAAAAATGGCAAGATGAGAATTTTCAAGGCAAACATGGATAACTTAGTTTTTAAAAATTTAAAAAAAACTTGTACGATAGAAAAAATTCTAAAAAGTGGTTTAATAGATTTTCTAAAGGAAAAAATTCCTCTCTTAAGCTCAATAGTATTGTACGGAAGTGCGGCAAGAGGTGAAGATAGTAAGAATAGCGATCTAGATTTTTTGATTATAGGCAAAAAAACTCATTTAAGCTTGGATAAGTTTAAAATAAAGCTTGGGAGGGAAATAAACATACTGATATACAAGCATTCAGAATGGAAAGAAAAAGTAAGGGAAAATAAAGGATTTTACCAGAATTTAATTACTGAAGGTATAGTTTTTTATGGAACCTTGCCGATGGTAGAATGAATGAAATAAACATAGAAGAATGTTGGAAAAAGGGTTTGATTAAAAAAATAAAACCTGTTAAATGGCTTATAGAAAAATCTGTTCAAGCAGCGATAAAAAGGCTAGAAGATGCTAAGCAAAGTTTAAAAGCAGGAATTTATAATGGGGCTATATTCTTCGCTTATATGAGCATGTTTCATGCAGCAAAGGCAATTCTTTTTAAAGATGGTGTGAGAGAGAAAAGTCATAAGTGCGTTGTTTTATATTTGGAAGAAAATTATGGAAAAAAAGGAACAATACCACGACATTTAATTCATGCTCTTGACTCTTATAGAATAGAAAGACATGAAATTGTTTATGGGTTTGAATTTATTGCTACAAAAGAAGATGCAGAAGCTTCGATAGATGATGCAAAAGATTTTTTAGAAGTTGTTAAAAAGATTGTTAGATTAAAAGCATAAAAATTTATTTGAGCTCAGGATAAATTCATAGTATGAAACCAGAAGAAGTTTTTGGCGTAAATGCAGGAAAAGTTTGGCATGTTTTAAAGGAAAAAGGTCCTTTAAGTGCTAATGCTATAGCAAAAGAAGCAAATTTAAAATTGAACGAAGTTTTTGGAGCATTGGGATGGCTGGGAAGAGAGGGTAAAATAGAAATTATTCAAGATAAAAAAGCTGTAGTTTATAAGCTAATCTAAGCTTGGTGCTTTAATTATTTTATACTCCTTACCTTTCTGGCTTTTATAGCTTACTTCTGCACCTCTTCCCTTTCTCTTAAAAATCAAATCAACCCAATCATTTCCTATCCTTTTCCTCCTTAAAACTTTCATCCCATCTTTCAGGAAAGGTGAAACAAATATCTTGTTTTCAAAAGCATTAATTCTTATTCCAAGCATGAATTCATCTATAGCCCTTATTGTTAAGCTACTCCAGGCTTGAAGATAAGCGCTCTCCTCAATTTTACTATCTTTAAAAAGAACTATGCTTCCATTTTCAGAATTCCATGCTTCTTCCAAAGAATAAATGCAATTCCTTTCCAACCTATCAGATAAAATTTTTAGATAATCAAAAGCCTTTTCTCTTTTATGTAAAAATTCTACTGCTGAGAAAAGAGCTACTAGCCATGCCCAGGTTGATCCTGTATGATAGCCAGAAGGGTTGTACAAGCTTTCTTCTTTGGAAATTGTCCTTATACCAAAGTCTGTAGTAAATTCATCGCTTTCAATTCTTTCTATCACATTTTTCCAATTCTTAGAAATTTTGAAGATAAGAGGGAAAATCGCGTTCAAAGTTTTTTCCCCATATTTTCTTGAATCAAAAATCCTATCAAAATAGAATTTTTCATTTTCATTCCAAAATTCTTTTTCCAAATTTTTCTCTAAATTTAAAGCCATTTCCTCTAATTCACTTGAATCATTTCCAAGAATTTCAAAAAGTTTTGAACAAGATCTTAAAGCTTTTGCCCAAAAGGCTTGAATTTCCAAAACCTTACCTTCTCTTGAAAGGGTATCCATCCAACTTTCCTTTTCATCAGAGAAAATAAAGCCATTTTCATCCTTATTCTTCTTATAAAATTCTATAATTTCTTCCAACTTATTTTCAATATCCTTAAGGAAAGGAACATCTGCGGAATTAGTTATATAATGCTCCAAAGCTATAAGAGCAAGAGGTGTGGAATCAGAAGAATTGTAGCTTGCTTTTCCATCTAGAAAAATAACATTCGGTATTCTACCATTAGATTGGAATTTAAAAATTGTTTCCAGGCTTTTCCTAGCTTTTTCAAATTCTCCATAATTTATTACTGCAGGCAAAACCCAAGCCAAGTCTCTAACCCAAATTTGCAGAAACCAAGGATAACCGGCAAGATATCCTGAAACTTTTGAATCGAACCAAAGCTTTTCAAGATTTAAAACACTTGCTTCAAATAATTTTTCCAAAAATTCAAAATTACATTTAAAAATAGAATTGTTTTTAATTCTCTCAAAATTCTTCTCCTTTTCTAAGTAGCTTAATGAAAAATTTTCCATCTCTTTTTCAAAATTTTTAAGAGAATCTTCTTTTTCTCCAGGAGAAAATATGAAGAAAACTTCATGTCCAGATTCAGGACCAAGATAAAAGCTTATATTGTAATTTCCTGGAATGAAAACTCTTTCTTTTTCTCCCCCTGGAAAATGGTCTCTGTAAATTTCTTTATGCTCAAAAGTAGGGAAGGGAAAGCTGCTTAAAACTAAAAAACCTTTTTCTGAGCTAATTAAAAGCTTGTTGTCAAAAAACTTTACTTCATATTTTCTTTCATGCCAATCTTCATCCCAGCTTCTAATGTTTATTCCAGCTTCTAATTTTAAATCAACTTTTATCCTTTCAGGAGTTTTGTTTTTGAAATTAAGCAAGCAAAT
>JAVZIY010000062.1:0-3529 GCA_038998005.1 Candidatus Aenigmatarchaeota archaeon | reverse complement strand
ACAATGTATAAGATAAAGCCGATAATGGAAACTTTAGATTTAGTTGTAATAGGTGCAGAGTGGGGAACTGGTATAAGATCAAATTGGTTAAGCTCTTATATACTTGCATGCAGGGATGAGGATACAGGAAAATTCTTAGCTTGTGGTATGATGGGAACTGGGTTAACAGAAGAACAATTCAAACAAATGACAGAAATTCTCAAATTATTAATAATTAAAGAAGAAGGGAGGACTGCTTGGATTAAGCCTAAGGTGGTTGTAGAGGTTGCTTATCAAGAAATACAAAAATCACCAAATTATGATTCTGGGTTTGCTCTAAGATTTCCTAGACTTGTGAAAATAAGAGAGGATAAGAGTCCAGACGAAGCCGACACCTTAGAGAGAGTTAGAGAATTGTATAAAACCCAAGGAAGAGCTGGATAAGAATTTAAATTTTACTATCTTAATTTTAAAAAGTTTAAATATTAAATTACTATTAAGTTAAAACAAGAGGATAGGATGATTTCACAAAAAATTTTAGATGCTTTAAAGACTATAGGATTGAACTTGTATGAAAGAAAATTATGGGTTGCTATATTGGCAAGAGGAACTTCTACTGCAGGAGAACTTTCTGAGATAGCAAATGTTCCTAGAAGTAGGGCTTATGATGTTCTCCAAACCTTAGCAGAAAAAGGTTTTGTTGTTTTACAACCTGGAAAGCCAATAAAATATGTTGCTATTCCTCCCGAGCAAGCCTTAGAAAATGTTAAAAAAAAGTTAGAGAATGATTTTAAAACTTCAATAGAAAGGATAGAAGAACTTAAGAAATCTCCAATAATAAAAGAGCTTAATGATATTTTTAAGAAAGGGATAAGAGTTGTTTCTCCAGAAGAAATAACAGGTTCTATTAGAGGAAGGTATTCTATTTTCCAGCAATTGGACTACATGTTTAAGAATGCAAAGAAAAAGATTAATATAGTGACTACGCCAGAAGGCCTTAATGAACTTTTAAGGAATCATCTTGAAATTTTAAGGGAAGCTAAGGAGAGAGGGGTTGAAATAAAAATTGCTCTAAATGAAACAGAGGGTGCAAGTGAGGCTATTAAAATTTTGGGAAGTTTAGCTGAAATAAGAGTTGTTGGAAAGGAAACGCCTGTGACAGGCAGGCTCTACATAGTCGATGGAAGTCAGTTAATTTTTGGTTTAACAGATTCCAAGCAAATCCCTGAGACACAAGAAATAGCGTTTTGGAGTAAAAGCGAATATGCTGCAAGCAACGTGTTAGAACCATTGTTTGACCTAGTTTGGAATCATTCAAAAGAATTAAGCTAGTTGCGGTCTTTGAGATACTAATTTGGAAATAGAAAGCGATTTAAAGGGCATATTATCTATTCTTTCTTTTATCTCATTTATTAAAGAATTTATTCCAACCTCCTCTATTTTTCCTTCCTCCCTTTTTCTTACAGAAACCCTTTTTGATTTACTCTCTTTTTCTCCAAAAACCAATATATAAGGCACCCATTCAAGCTCAGCGTCTCTTATTTTTCTTTCTACAGTTTCATTCCTATCATCGATATCAACTCTTATTTTATTCTTTTCTATTATCTCTGAAAGTTTTAAAGTATCTTTTAAATACTTATCAGAAACTGGAATAATTCTCACCTGAATTGGTGAGAGCCACAAAGGAATGGATGGTATTTTTCCCTCTTTTTCCTTCTTGAATGCCTTTTCTAAAAGAGCATATATACATCTTTCAATTGCACCAGAAGGAGAGCAATGAAGAATTATAGGATATTTTTTCTTTCCATCTTCATCCATAAACATTATTCCATACCTTTTTCCATTTTCAACATCTATTTGATCTGTTGAAAGGGCCGAAGCTTTTTCTAAATTATCTACAAAATTAAACTCCCACTTCATTATAAAATAGAAGAACTTTCCTTCCCACATTTCTACTAAGGCAGGCTTTCCGAATTTTTTAACTAGCGAATGAACAAATTCCTTATTTTCCTCATAAAATTCTTTAGTAAACCTTATCCCAAACTCATAATCTTCCTTTTTCAAACCTATTCCAGATAAGACCGAAATAGAAAGTTCAAACCTTTTAATCATTTCCTCCTTAGCTTGTTCCAAATCCTTGCAAATCGCATGAACATCTGGCATAGTGAAAGCTCTTAGCCTTCTTAGTCCAACCAATTCACCACTTTTTTCTCTTCTAAAGCTATATCTTGTTAGTTCATAAATCCTTAAAGGTAAATTCTTGTAAGAAATTTGAAAATCTTTAGCCATAAGGAATTGGCCGAAGCAGGCACTGAAGCGAAGGAAAAATTCTTTATCATCAGAAGTTACTATATATTGCCTTGCTGGAAATCTGTTAAGATAATCTGACAAGGCTGGGTGTTGAAAATCATACATTATAGGAGTTTCAACTTCCATGCCACCATAATTTATCACATTTTTTGTGACCCATTCTTCTATAAGTGATTTAATTAATCTTCCTTTTGGATACCATCTTAAATTTCCCTGATCACTTCCCGGTTCATGGTCTGCGATACACAATCTTTTCATTAAACCGACATGAGGAGGAAATTGTTGAACTGCTCTTGACTTTGAAATTTCATACTTTGCAAATTTCTCAAGATTCTTGTAGTTGGAAAAATCAAATTCAGAAATCGGAATAAGTTTTTCATTTGGTGTTAAAACAAACCATGAGGATTTTATTTTTTCTTCAGCTTTGAGCGCCTCTGAAACTTTTTCTTTCTTTTCTTTTCCAGGAGCAAAAATTTTAAATTGTTCTGCTAAAGGATGACTTTTAATTTTAATTGAAAATTCTTTATTCCACCCAAAGGGCGATCTATAAACTTCTATTCCAAGATTTTTAGCATAATCCTCCATAAATTTCAAAATCTCTAAAGCATCCAAAGGTCTTGCCAATTCGTTGCTTAAGTGCGCATAAGGATAAATTAGAATCTTGTTCAACTTTATTTTTTTCAAAAATTCATTAACTTCATCTATAGCTTCCTTAGCTGTTTCCTGATTATCATTTTTTTCTACACAAGTAAAAAGAACTAATATATTTTCAAATTTCTCCTCTTTCTTCTCAGCTTTTTCAGCATAGACAATTTCTTTTTTTATAATTTTGTACTGAATAAAATCTGAATGGAGTTGCAGAATTCTCATTTTATCACACCTCTAATAAATTATTTTAATATATGAAATTAAATTAAAGGCAAAATCAGAACTAGCCGAGTGTTTCCCATCCACCCATATTTTCACAAGAATTAATAAGAATTTAAAATTTAAATTTATTTCGAAAGCCCCGTCGTCTAGCGGTCAAGGATGCGAGGCTCTGGTCGATGGAAGAAACCTCGTGACCCCGGTTCGAATCCGGGCGGGGCTATTAAAATTAAAAAAGTAATTTTAATTATGGAAGTTGAGGAAATTTTAAAGGAAAGGTTAAGGCTAAGGGAAGTTTATGAAACTATAGCAGATTCTTGGTCCCATTTAAGAGCTAAGCCACTTCCAGAAGTTATAGAATTTTCAAATTATA
>JAVZIY010000061.1:0-3577 GCA_038998005.1 Candidatus Aenigmatarchaeota archaeon | reverse complement strand
TTCTTGGCTATACAAAGGGTGAAGGAATGAGAGAGGAATATTTTGGTGCACTACTTTGTGGAACTTATTTTAAAAATAAGCTAATTTACTTAGGAAAGGTTGGAACAGGTTTTAGTGAATTTGATTTAAAACTCTTGTCATCTTTGCTCAAAAATATGGAAACAAATAAAAAGTATTTTGAAGGAGAAGAAAAAATTGAGGAAGAAGTTCATTTTGTAAAGCCAAAGATTGTTATCGAGGTGAGTTTCATGAGTTTAACCCAAGATTTGAAGTTTAGAGCACCAAGCTTTAAAAAAATAAGAAACGATAAGAAGCCTAGTGAATGTATTTTAGACGAAAGGGATTTAACTTTTCTTCTTTAACTCAATAGCCTCCATAAAAATTTTCCCAGTTTTATGAAGCAAAGGCTTAAAATCTTCTCTTCTTACATGTTCTTTCAAAACTTTCCCCACAACTATGAAATGATCTCCGAACTTTTTTATTTCCTCAACTTTACATTCAAAGCTTATAGGGGATTCCTTTACTAAAGGGGTTTTTACTATATCACCTTTTTCTTTTTCTATTCCAGCAAGTTTGAACTTATCCTTTTCTTTTCCAGAATATTTCCCACAAATCTCAGCAATTTTCCTCATTTCCTTTGAAACTAAATTTAATGTAAATTCTTTTGTTTCACTCAAATTCTTAAAAGTTTCCCTTTCTTCTGAAATGGAAAAAGCAACATACTTTGGTTCAAAACTTACTGGCATAACAAAGCTTGCAGTCATTACATTTTCCTTTCCTTCTTTATTGTAACTTCCTATTAAAACAACGCATCTTGGAAAAATTTGCTGAGAGATTCTCATATTAATAATTTTAAAAACTAAAAATAAATTGTGGTAAAAAGAAAAAAATTGGCTAAGCTTAATTATCCAGAATTAATTCTAATTCTAATAATTTTTCTTCTAATTTTTTTCATAGCTATTTCAAAGATAGAAATTCCTGTTCAATTTCTGCCGGAAACTTCAACTTTTGGTTTTAAGCAAGTTTCGATAGGCTTGGATTTGGAAGAAGATAGAGGTATAGTAAAGTTTTACTCAGGTTGCTATGAGCTAAGCATGAACATAGATAAATCGCAGGCAATTTCAATTATTAATGGAGAGAATAAAGTAAGGTATTTTAGGCCCCTTATGCATGATTTAGCAAATGATATTCTAGAAAATTATGGGATAAAAATTTTGATGGTTAAGATTGTTGACATTAAAAATGACACGTACTTTGCAAAGCTAATCTTAAGACAAGGAAATAAAATTTTAAGCTTGGATTCTAGACCAAGCGATGCCTTGGCCTTAGCTGCAAGAACAGATTATCTTGTTCCAGTTTATGTGAAGAAAGATATTCTAGAAAATTTTTCAAGGAGGATATGTTAAGATTTTAGCTCTGCTTTAAACTTTTCTTTGAATTCTTCTATTTTTTCTATAATTCTTTCACAAGCTTTTTCTAATGCAATTTCGGGCTCTCCCCTATAAGTTTTAACTATTATTTTAGGCTCAGCCAAATAAGGATGTTCTTTCCTAAAAGCAGCCTCAGAAACGCTTTTATCATTCCAAAGTTCTTCTCTTATAGCATTTACAAAACCAAGGCTTTCTCCTTGAACTTCTAATACCAAGCTTTTATCATCTTTTTTAATAAGTTTTAATTCCATGATATCAGTAAATCTAATTTTTAATTCAAGAATTTAAATATTTCTGGATAAAGTTGTAATTAAGCATAGGAATTTTAAATCTGCTTAAATCATCTATCCCTAGCCTAGGGCAAGCAAAATTTATTAGAAAATCAAGCTCTAAACCTTCGAGCTTTTCAGGAGTTATTTCATCCATAGCCAAAACATAAACTTCTTTTCCTTCTTTTTCTAGCTTCTTCTTCAACTCTAAGTAATTTCCTTTTATTTGCCCTTTTTTCCAACTAATTAGAATCCCAATTTTTTTACTATCTTTAAACTGAGCTTTATTCCATTCAATTATCTTCTCAACCCTTCTTTTAAAATTTTTTAGTTCATAAATTTCATTCTTCTCTAAGTCAAGATTAAAAACAGGCTTTTTTACATAAAAAACCATACCAGCTGCATAGAATTCTCCTGCTGATATGCAAAGGAAACAATCAATTTCATTTTCTATAGTCTTTGCAGCTTCTATACTACATCCTAAAACTTGGCCAGGGTATTGCAAACTTTTATGAACTTTAACATCTTTTCCAAAACTTTCTAAGCATCTTTTGGCTTTTGGAATTAGTTTAACGAATTGAATGCTAGTTACTAAACCAATTTTTTGAAAATCTTTCAATTTTTGTATTTCCTTTTTTATCACAGAGCAAGCATCAGCATCGATAAAATACTCCCAATAAACTATAGGCAATTTAGTTTTTTTAATAAATTTTTCATGCCCTATATGTAAAATTGCATTACAGCCTAGCCTTAAGGCTTCTTCATCCCTTACATCGCATGCACCAAAGCATGGTTCTAGGCAAAGAAAAATTTCAAATCCTTCCTTTTCAAGTTCTTTGACAATTTCTTGAATTTTAAGCTTCAAACCTTCTGGAAATTGAACAAGAACTTTTTTTGCCTTAACTTTTTTTAATTTTTCTACAATTTCCTTCATCTTAACACCATTATTATTAAAGGTGGGATAAAAATAATTGCTAAGCAAAGAGCTATGAATAAGATTAACCTAAAAATTCTGCTTTCGCCCCAGATTAAACCAAATATGCCACCAATAACCATACCACCTAAATGTGCAGGATAAGCTACTTCAGAAATTTCAAACAAGCCAGAAAGTGTGGCAAGAAAATATATAGCACCTGCTAATATAAATGGGATTGGTATTATAGTTGGAAAGAAAACAAGCTTCCTAGGACAAACAAAAGTGCCCAATCCTATTAAAGCTGAGATAGCAGCAGAGGCGCCAACTCCAATAGTTTCATAAGAATATCCAAAAAATGGAATTAAAATAAAGAGATTTCCAAACATTCCTCCTAACAAATAGGTAATTAAGTATTTTCCCTTACTTATCCTTGATTCCAAAGCCCATCCAAGAACAAAGAGAGCAGCCATGTTAAAAATTAAATGCAATATATCTGCGTGCAAAAAAATTGATGTTAAAAGAACATAATATTTTCCTTCAAAAAAATTTTTCATACTAAATCCATATTCATAAGCAAAATATTCTGAAATAAAAATACCATTAGAAGTGAGTAAGAAGGTAGAAACATTCAATAATATTAAAAAAATAGTAAGTTTCATCTTTTATTTTTTTGCTCTACTTTAATAAAAATTTAATATGGATAAAAGGGAAAAAGAAAGGAAAGCCTATTCTTTATTCAGGCAAAAAAGGGTTAGAATAGAGTTTGAAACTGATAAGAGAATTCATTTTAAAGTTAGGGGCGAGACAGATGAGCATTCAGTAATTTTTGATAAGGAAAAAAAGGAATTTACTTGCGACTGCAAATTTTTCTCCTTAAAGCAGAAATCATGCTCTCACATTCTTGCTTGCAGAATTTTTCTAGAGAAATTAAGGAAATATTCTTTTTCTATCCCTAGGGAATA
>JAVZIY010000060.1:0-3727 GCA_038998005.1 Candidatus Aenigmatarchaeota archaeon | reverse complement strand
TCCAAAACAGCCTTTTTTTCTTCCAAGATTTTTTCATATTTTCTTTTATATTCATCGAATTCGCTCTTAAATTTCTCAAACTGCTCTATAGCCTTAAAGTTTACTGCTCCTAGTTTTGTCAGCTCTTCAAAAGTACTTTTAATAGAATCTTCCAAAGCTTTCACACCTTTATCAACATATTCCATCTCACCATATTGCAAAACTTCTATTTTCAAATTCTCTAGCTCTGCCTCAAGTTTGGCTTTTTGTACATTGAATTTATTCAAATCAGATTGTAAAGAAATTCTTTTCTCATACAATTTTCTCCTTTCTTCCCTTAACTTCTCTAATTCCATTTGAGAATCTAACTTAAGGTCTTGCAAATTTACAATTTCTTTCATTTCCTCCTTCTTAGAAATTTCTTCTAATCTTTTTTCCATCTCCCCTATTTCTTTTTCCAAAATTTTTATCTCTTCTTCGAGCCTCATTTTAATTTTCAAATACTCTTGAACTTCTTCTCTTGCTATTTCCCTAGCAAGTTTTGGGTAACTCCTGATAAGATAACCACCTGTCATCAACCCACTTTTTTCTATTAAATCTCCTTCTAAAGTAACCATTCTGTATTTTCCTATTCCTACAACTCTTGCTACATCCAAGTTTTCAACTATTAAGGTACTTCCAAGAGCAAATTCTACTGCTGGCAAAAACTTTTTTTCGTACTTAACAAGATCGGAAGCCTTTCCTATTATTCCACTTCTTTTTTCAAATCTAATTTCTCCTGTTCTTATCTTGTTTAAAGGAATGAAAGTCGCTCTTCCTATTTTCTCTCTTTTGAGAAATTCTATACAGTACTTTGCTATCTCATCATTCTCTACTACTATATCATGAGAGTGACTTCCAAGAGCAACTTCCACAGCAACTTCATATTTTTCAGGAACTTTTATCAAACTTTTAAGAGTACCATAGATACCATTTAAATTTAATCCTAGAATTGTTCTAACACTTCTTGGAACTTCTTCAGGCTTTTCTTCTTCCAAATCCCTTAACTTTGATATCAGACTTTCTAACCTTTGTATTTCATTTTTATTTGCATTTATCTTGTCCCTATTAACCATAATCTTTGTTCTTAAGATTGAGGCCTCCTTTTCTATTTCAAAACCTTTTGATATTTTTAAGAAATCCTTAGCTAATTTTTCTATCCCTCTTTCTCCTTCTTCAATTCTTCTTTCTATCTCACCGATCTTATCATCAACTTTTTTAGCATCTTCTTCATTTTTCTTTATACTTTCTTCTAATGCAGACAAAAGGCTCTCAATATTTTTCATCTTTCTATAAGCTAATGAAGCTTTAAGAATTTGTAATTTTTTCTGAAGTTCTTGGTATTTCAAGGCTGCATTTCTTTCTTCCTCCAACTTTTTAAAAATCTCATATCTTTCTGTTATTACTATCTCCGCTTCCTTTAGCTTTTGATCAACAGCATCCAAATCTCTTTGAGCTTTTTCCTTTTTTTCGTTGTATTCAGCTATTCCAGAAATCTCATCTATTATACTTCTTCTTTCTATTGGATTCATTTCAATTATGTTTGTGACTTCACCTTGTAAGAGAATGTTATGACCATCTGGATATATTCTTGCAGAGGAAAGTAATTCCAAAATATTTTCCCTTGTTCTTGTTCTACCTTGAATTTTGTAAACAGAAACTCCTTTCCTGTTAACCTTTCTCGTTATAGATATTTCCTCTTCTTCAAAAGGAAAAATTTTGTTTGAATTATCTAAATAAAGAGTTACAGAAGCATATTGGGCTGGAGCTTTTTTATCAGAACCATGGAAAATCAGTTGATGAAGTCTTTCTGCTCTCAAGCTCTTAGCAGAAGTCCTACCAAGAACGAAACAAATAGCATCTGTTAAATTGCTTTTACCACTTCCATTAGGACCACATATTACATTTAAATTTGATGAAAAAGGTATGGAAATTTTTTTGTTGAAACTCTTAAACCCTTGGAGCGTCAATTTTTTGATTACGGTGCTCATAATTAATATAAGATTTTGAAAAGAATAAATCTTGAAATTTAAATTTTAAATATTCTAATTTTTAATAGCGATTTGAATGAGGGAAAAAATTTGGAACTGGTATTCTAGAGAAAGCGTTCAACAAGCCTTGCTTGAAATATCAAAGAATAGAGAAGTTGTTCCTGTTTTTCAAAATTCCTTTGGGAAAAGGCCCGATATACTTCAGTTTCCTGCCGATATAATGCAGCATGTGGCAGAAGGAGCTATTTCCTTTCATGGTTCATTAGAAAGATGGGAAAATCCAATGGAGCTTAAAGCTGGCGTGACAAAAGAGCAGTTGGATAAAACGAGAATAGGATGGGATATCTTAATTGATCCTGATGTTAATGATTTTGAAATTGCAAAAATTGCTACTAAAGAAATAATAGAAAGTTTAAAGGATCATGGAGTTAAAAGTTACTCTGTAAAGTATACTGGTGGGAAAGGATTTCATATTGGAATACCATTCGAAGCTTTACCAGAAAAAATAAACTTTCAAAATTCGGTTTTGCTCTATCCTGAAGTCATGCAAAAAGTTATAGAATACATAAAATGGTATTGCAAGGATAAAATCAGGGAAAAACTTTTGGCTTTAGATAATCCTATGAACATCTCTAAAAAAATAGGAAAAAATTTAGAGGAAATTGTTAGTGAGGAAGGCTTAGAACCCTTTAAGATTATAAGTATGGATGTTTTCGGTTTAAGACATCTATTCAGGTTACCTTATTCGCTCCACGAGAAAAGTTTACTTGTCAGTTTACCTATTAAACCAGAAAGGTTGGAAAAATTTGAAAAAGAAGACGCATTGCCAGAAAATGTAAAGGTTAGTGAAAAATTTTTAGAAATAAAAACAAAGATGCATGATGCAGAAGCTTTGATAATAGAAGCTTTAGATTGGGCAACAAAGTATAAAATAGAAACTAAGCCAATCATCGAGGAAGTTGCACCTATAAGAAGAAAGATTAAAAAAATTTCTGAGGAATTTTTCCCACCATGCATTAAAAAAATTTCTAACGGATTGAATGATGGGAGAAAGAGAAGTGCTTTCATACTCATAAATTTTTTAAGAAATATGGGATGGGAATTTGATGATATTTCAAAAAAGTTGGAAGAGTGGAATGAGAGGAACTTCCCAAAGTTAAGAGCAAATTACCTAAGAGTCCAGCTAAGGTGGCACACAAGGCAGGAAAGAAATTTGCTACCACCCAACTGTGAGAATGAGAACTTTTACACTTCCATAGGGGTTTGTGAGCCAGATGAAGTTTGTGAAAATAAAAAAATTAAAAATCCAGTAAATTATCCATTTAAAAAACTTAAATTGAAAAGAATAGGTAAGTAATATGGAAACTATAACCTTCGAATTCATAAGAAAAATTCAAAGGGAGGAGAGGGATTCTCCTCAACTTACAAAACTCCCAGAAAACTTCTTTGAAAAAGTTTCAGCTTACTTAGAACAAAAGAAAAAAATTGGAAAAGAAGATAGAAAAGCTGACTTAGAGATAAAAAATATAGAAAGGCTGATTGAGAATATATTCGATATAAGGGAGAGAAAAATTTTGAATCAAGCGATAATAACTGTAAGAACAAGAATTCCTCCTCAAAATATGACTGAAGAAGAAAGGAATTTTTTTGAAGAAATAATTAGAATTCTTAAAGAAAGGAGAGAAAATTTTTTTGAAAATTTGAAAAAAGAAGATAAG
>JAVZIY010000059.1:0-3995 GCA_038998005.1 Candidatus Aenigmatarchaeota archaeon | reverse complement strand
AGATTTGGTTAAAAGAAAAGAATTTGAGGTAAAAATGGATGAACTTATAGATTTTCTTAAAAAGTTTACCTAAGTATATCTATCTAAAAATTTTAATTTATCATTTACCAAAGATTATTCTATGGTAGAATACTATAACCATAAAGCTATAGAGAAAAAGATACTTGATTTTTGGGAAAGTAATAAAATTCCTCAAAAAATTACTCGTTTTAATAAAAAGAAAAGGAAGTTTTACCTTTTGGATGGCCCGCCTTATGTTAATGCAGAGCCACATGTTGGCCATATAAAAACAACTACCCTTAAAGATATTTGGTCTAAGTTCAAATCCATGCAAGGCTTTTCTTCATGGTTTCAACCAGGCTTTGATTGCCACGGCTTACCAATAGAAAATATGGTTGAAAAAGAGCTTGGAATAATTTCTAAGAAAGATATAGAGGAAAAAATTGGAATAGAAAATTTCATGAAAAAATGTGAGGAAAAAGCAAGAGGAAATGAAAAAATTTGGCTCGAGCTTTATAAAAGGCTTGGTGCATGGCGTGGTTGGGTTAAGCCTTACTTAACAGTTGAAAAATATTACATAGAATCTGCATGGTGGAGCTTTAAAAAAATGGTAGAAAAGGGAATGCTCTTTCAAGGTGAGAAGCCAACATACTGGTGTCCTCACTGTGTTGAAGAAAATTCAAGAATATTAATGGAAGATGGGAAATGGATAAGTATAAAGGAACTGAAGAATTGTTGGAAAAAATTTAAAATTATAGGATATGATTTTAAAAGAAAACAGTTTTCTACTCAAGAAATTAAAGCGTTTTTTAACTCTGGGTTAGAAAAAACTTGTCTTTTAAAAACAGAAACTGGAAGATCGGTTATAGCAGCTCTTGATCATCCATTTCTTGTAAAAGGAAAAGGATGGAAATTACTTAGAGATATTAAAGTTGGAGATAAGGTTGCAGTTTTTCCTGCTTTAGAGATGGACGAAGAAAATATAGAAAGAGATAGAGTAATATTAGATGAGAATGCATTAGCAAAAACTGTACTCTGGATTGAACTTAAAAGAGGTAAAAAAAGAATTGGAAAAGAGATTGTTAAATACAGAGATTTGGTAAATGTAGATAAACAGCAAGTAGATAAAAAAATTAGAGAATTGATTAAGAAAAAAGTTTCAACTAAACTCATTCAGGAAATTATTCTTAGAGAGATGAAAGTAAAAATTTCTAAAGGAGCAATATATCAAATAAATAAGTTAAAAAAGAAAAACAGAACTTTAGAATTTGTACTTAAACAGCTTAAGGAAAAAAATCTCATACCCCTTACAGTAAAAAATAAAGCAACCCCAATTCTTGCAAGATTATTGGGTTCGATTTTTGGAGACGGATTTTTGTTTTTTACAAAGGGAAAAAGAACTAAATTTTCTCTTGGCTTTACAGGAACAGAAAAAGATCTTCAGGAAATTGCTTCTGACTTAGAAAAAATAGGATTTAAAGCTGGTAAGATTACTAAAAGAATTGCTGTCTCTGAAGTGAATAATAAAACAATTAAAGGATTCTCAACTCAAATGAAAGTTGATTCAATTTCTCTCATTTCTCTCCTCATAGCAATGGGAGCACCTGTGGGGAAAAAATCAGATTTGAAATTTGAAGTTCCACATTGGATCTTTAGTTCGCCAAAGAGTATAGTTAGAGAATTTTTAGCAGGTTATTTTGGAAGTGAATTAGAAAAAATTAAATTGCGCAAGGGAAAAAGTTTTGATTGGTTAAGGTTTGTGGTAAGCAAAGAAGAAAGTATTGTCAACTCTGGTATAAACTTTATTAAGCAAATTTTCAAACTCTTGAAAAGATTTGAAATAAAATGCGGGGTGATAAGAAAAATTGGAGTTGTGAAGAGAAAAGACGGGTCGAGATCGATAGAGCTAAGAGGAGAAATTCCTGGCACACATGATAATTTACTTAATTTCTGTAAAAAAATAGGTTATAGATATTGTAAAGAAAGATCTCAGTTGGCTGCTTATGCCTTAGAATATCTTCTAATGATAAAAGAAATGGAAAAGGAAGAAAGAAAGATAAGGAAAAAAATAATTTTCCTTAAGTCAAGAGGTTTGAGTTTAACAAAAATAGCACTCAAGCTCAATTTAACCAAAAAATACGTGGATTACATACTTTACAATAAGAATAAAAATGCAAATAAGTTAAGAGTCGTATCTAAACTATCATCCTTTGATGAATGGTTAAACGAAAGAATAGGAAATCCCCACGATGGAGTTATATGGGAAAATGTTAAGCAAATTAAACCTATGGGAAAGAAAAATGTCATGGATTTAGAGGTTGTCAAAGATCACAATTTTATAGTAAACGGTTTTCTAACTCACAATTGTCAGACAGCTTTATCAGGCTATGAGGTTACAGATAGCTATGAGGATGTTAAAGATCCGAACATATATGTGAAATTCCAGATAGCAGGAAAAGATAATGAATATATAGTAATTTCTACTACCACGCCTTGGACTTTAGTTAGCAATGTAGCAATAGCCGTTCATCCAGATGAGTATTATGTTAAAGTTAAAGTAGGAAAAGAAAAACTGATAATTTCTGAAAAAAGGATTGATGCTGTACTTAAGGAGCTGGTTAAGGTAGATTATGAAATTGAGGAAAAATTTTTGGGAAAGGAATTGGCAGGCTTAAAATATTTACCAGTTTTAGATGTTCCAATTCAAGAAAAGTTAAAATCAGAAGAAAATGCTCATAGGATAATCCTTTCAATCCCTGTTTTAAAATCAAAATCTTACAAACATGGTATTTTAGAGAAATATGAAAAGATGAAGACAGAGTTTTTTGATTTTGTAAATGCGGAAGAGGGTTCTGGTTGCGTCCATGTTGCTCCTGGTCATGGCCCAGAAGATTATTATGTTGGCCAGCATTATAATTTACCTTCCATTTCTCCTATTGATGATGAAGGAAGGTTTGATACAGAGGCAGGTGAATTTAGGGGGATGTTTGTTAAGGAAGCAGATAAAAAAGTTGTTGAAAAGCTGGAGAAAAAAAATAGGCTGTTATACTTTACATGGGTAATACATTCCTATCCTTTGTGCTGGAGATGCAAGTCACCACTAATTTTCAGATTGACCAAACAATGGTTTTTGTCTGTTGATTTAATAAAGGAAAAAATGATTAAGGAAAGTGAAAATGTTAAATGGCTTCCTGATTTTGGAAAAGAAAGATTTAGGAATTGGTTGAATGAAGCTGTTGATTGGTGTATTTCAAGGCAAAGATATTGGGGAATCCCCATGCCGATTTGGATTTGTGAAAAATGTGAAAAAATAGAGGTTATAGGTTCTGTTGAAGAATTAAGGAGTAAAGCAAAGGAAAAACTACCTAAGAAGTTAAACTTGCACAAACATGTTATAGATAAGATAAGGTTAGTTTGTTCAAACTGCAACTCTGATATGGTAAAAGTTCCTGATATACTTGATGTTTGGTTTGATTCAGGTATTTCGCCATGGGCTTCCTTAGGTTATCCATTCAGAAATAAAGAAGTTTTTGAATATCTTTGGCCTGTTGACCTTATAGACGAAAGTCAAGACCAAATAAGGGGATGGTTTTATAGCTTAATTTTTTGTGGTGTTTCCATTTTTAATGAATCCCCATTCAAAACGGTTTGTATGAATGGCTGGGTTTTGGATGAAAAAGGAGAAAAGATGAGCAAATCCTTAGGTAATGTAATTTGGGCAAGCGATGCTATCGAAAATTTAGGATCAGATATCTTAAGATTTTACTTCTGCTGGGAAGTTGCTCCATGGGAACAACAAAACTTTAGCTTTAAAATAGCAGAGGAAGTGAGAAAAATTTTTAATATACTCTGGAGTTGCTATTCGTTCTTTCTGCTTTATTCTTCTGAGTTTGAATTTGAGGAAGATAATTTGAGAGTAGAGGATAAATGGATACTTTCAAAAATAAATAGTTTGATTAAAGAAGTGGAAAATAATCTTGAAAATTTTGAATTTC
>JAVZIY010000058.1:0-4252 GCA_038998005.1 Candidatus Aenigmatarchaeota archaeon | reverse complement strand
TAAAATTTATTGCTCATTTAAGGTTGTTATTTCTCCTTGGTTTACATTTATCATTAAGGCTGAAGTTACTGGGATTAAAAAAAGTAGAGCTAATAGAGATAGTTTTTTCATGAGAAGAGATAGAAAATGTATAACTAATATAAGTTTTTAACTTTTAAAGTGGTAATAATAAAACATATGACAGAAATTTGCGTTTTCGGCGACAGTATAACTTATGGTGCTCATGATAGAGAGTTTGGTGGCTGGGTTCAAAGACTTAGGAAATTTCTGGAGGAAAAAAGCAAGTTGGATCCGCAATTATACTTTAATATTTACAACCTTGGTATTTCTGGAGACACTACAGCAGGTTTGTTAAAAAGATTTGAAGTTGAAGCAAAAGCAAGGCTAACAGAACTTGAAGAAGGGGAAGAGGCTATTATAATTTTTGCGATTGGAATAAACGATTCTCAATATCTTCATGATAGGGGTAGCTTAAGAACTCCTGAAAAAGAATTTAGGGCAAATATCGAGAAATTAATAGATTCTGCTAAGAAATTCACATCGAAAATTGTTTTCATAGGTTTAACACCAGTTGATGAACAAAAAACTACACCAATACCTTGGGATACTAACAAATCATATAAAAATCAGTACATTCAAAAATATAACCAGATAATCAAATCAGTTTGTGAAAAGAAGAAGGTGCTATTTATTGAAATTTTTGAAAAGTGGATTAAAGCTAATTATAAAAATTTGCTAGATGACGGATTACATCCAAACTCAAAAGGACACGAAATTTTATTCGAAAACATAAAAGAATTCTTAGTTGAAAACAAAATAATTTGAACTTAAAGAAATTTTTCTTTACTTTGTCTAAATATTCATTGCTAGCATGCTCATTCTTCCAGACCCATGCTTCCCAACTTCCTTCAGGAGGAAGCATGGCTCATTCCGCTTCATTCCTTGTTTTTTCCGCTTAATTTTCCGTTTAAAATTCAAGAAAGGGAAGAAAGCGAAAAGCATATAAAGTTTAGCAAGGACGCCGAGTATCTACTTCAAACTCTCATTCGGACCTCTAAGTCCATACTTCCGTCTTCTTTCTTCTCTTTTTTGTTGCATCAACCGCTTTCCTTTTTCTGTTAGCTTAAAACTTTTATATTTTACTTGAGAAAGATCAACTTCTTCTAATGTTGGTTTTTCCCAATCAAATTTAATTCTTCCTACATATACCACTTTACCATACCTACCAGTATCAACCAACAATTTTAGATCTTCTAGAGTTAAATCAGTAATTGTATACAACACTTTACCTCCAAGTCCTTCCCTTCCTACTAGAATTCGTCCTTCAAATGACCTTCTAAATTCATCTTTAGCTTTATTGAATTCTGCCTGAAGATATTCCATTGCCATTTTCTCACATTTTTTCTTTTTTTCGTTAACTATTTATGTTTTTGTAAGGACGCCGGGGCTGGGATTTGAACCCAGAAGGGGCAAAGCCCCAGTAGGTTTCTCTGAATTTAACCATCATCACTACTCAGATACCTCAGGCTTCTTCATCACTCGAGCCTACCGCGTTACCTAGTTCCGCCACCCCGGCACAATTTTATCTTAAAAGTTAAATCATATTTTAATTTAAAAAGATTTTATGCTATTAAAATTGCTATTATTAAAATTGCGATTAAAAATAAAATAAAAATTCCAAAAGCTATTAACAAAAATTTTGATTCATGAAAAATTAACTTTAAAATAAAATAAAGGCATATTGCTCCTATAAAAACTGAAATCATAAAACCAATGGGATTTATTGCAGCCAAGTATGCAAGAGATATAAAAAGCTCACCCAATTTCTCAAATAGAAAGAGAAGCATTTGAATACTTGCAGCTATTAGACCAAGAAATATTTCAATAATTATTATAATTGGGGACTCTACCATCAATTAAATTTTGCTTTTTATTTAGAAATAAGCCTTGCATCTTTAACTATTAAATAACCACTATTCGTTTTTCTATCCCAAAATTTTTCTGATTTTAAAATATCTATTTTTTTATCAAATAAAGGACAATCTAAAACTAAAGTTTCAAATTCCCCACCTTCGCCTGCAATATTTATGCCATACTTTCTACTCAATTCCTTTAATTCTTCTAAAACTTTTAAATCAAGATTTTTTCCTATCCAATTTTCATCCAAACCTTCGCAAAAAACTCCTGTTATAATAATCTCAAAACCATTTCTAATTTCCTCTTCAATTACTTCCTCAGGATTTCTCCCCCATAAAGGCATAATACTTTTAAGCTCAAGCTCCTTACAAATTTTATCTATTCTTTCTTTTTGATAATTACTTCTTATTGTACCACTAACTAGACCATCTATTTCCTTTTTAATACTTTTTATAATCATCTTCAACTCTTCCACTTCTTTTTCTTTTTTCCCCTCAACTTCTTTAAAAATGTGTTTTATACCTAATGCCTCTGCTTGAAGTTTGGTTAATTCTATACAAGGAAAGTGGAACATCCAAGACTCCTTATTTTTTGGAGAAATAGTAATCAAATATTTTATTTCACTCTCCCTTGTCAAATATAAAGAATATAATGAGTCCTTTCCTCCTGAAATTAAAGCTACTATTCTCATAAAATCTTTTAATAACTATTTTTTTAAAAATTTAAGAATTCTGAACAAGAATCTTCCTTTTGGTGGCTTATACTCTTTTCCAATTAAATATGCAGCGAGCCTTCCTATTTCAATACTTGCAGGAGAGTAAGGGTTAAAAACAACTGTTGGTATTCTATAAATCAAACTTCTTTGAACATCCAAATCGAATGGAATTTTTGCTATAACTTTTAATTCTGTTAACTCCTCAACATCATTTTCATCAAGCTCGTTCAAATCTTTTCTGTACATGTTCAGAACAATACCCAGGGGCTCTAAACCCAAATATTTTGCCACTTTATTGCATCTTATAATATCAGAAATAGCATTCATGAATGGTATTGTTACAAAAATTAATTCATTGCATGCATTTAAAACTCCCATAGCTTCTCTTCCCAAACCAGGAGCAGAATCCAGCAAAACAATTTCTGTATCTCCAAAATCCAAGCTTTTTAACTTATTTATATCAACCCCCATTAATTCTTCAACACTTAAAGCTGCTGGAATTATTTTCACGCCAGAATTATGATGATAGGTTGCTTCTTCTAAAGTTATTTCATTCCTTAAGACTTGGTTTAGAGTTTTTGGATAATAAAGAAAATCAAAGTAGAAGCCTAAGTGAGATGTTGTTATATTGCAATCCACTATTGCAACCTTTCTTTCAAAATTAGAAAGAGCTACACCTAAGTTAGCAACTAAGGTTGTTTTTCCTACTCCACCTTTACCAGAAACTATTCCAATTATTCTAGCCATCTAATTATTATTTAATAACCTTTTCATATATCTCTAACGTTCTCTTTGCAGCCCTCTCCCAAGTAAACTCTTTTAAAACTCTTTTCCTCCCATTCTTACCCCATTTTTTAGCTTCCTCGAAATTCCTTAGAATTTCTTTTATACCCCAAGCTATATCTTGAGGATTTTCACCATTAACATGCACCCCTGTTCTATTCTCACCAGAAGGAATTACTTGCTCTCTCAAACCATTAACACCTGCTGCTCCTACAACTACAGGCTTCTCCATGCTCATTGCTTCTAGAGAAACTATACCGAAGGGTTCTGAAATTGATGGAAAAACACAAAGGTCAGCTAAAGCATAATGAAGTATTCTTTCATCTTCACTATTGTGTAAACAAACTCCACCAAACCCACCAATAAAATTTTCACATCCAGGGACCGACAAATCGTAAACGAATGTTTTTGTAGGTCTAACTTTTCTGATTCTTTTTATTTGCGCAAAGGCAAGGTCTCCATTTATCAACTTTTTTAAATGATCTACATTAATACCTCTTGATTCACATAGTTGAATAATTCTTTCTAATTTTTTTTCATGAAACCTTTTATGTCCTAAGCTTCCTCCACTAGTAATTTTCCATGGAAACATTCTTTCAAGAATCTTTATTATTCCAGATTTTTCTATTGGTACTTTTACCACATGAGGTTGTCTTAGAAATTCTTGAAGTTTAATATCTCCGATTCCATTTAAGTAGTCGCACTTTTTAATTTGTAGTCTATTTGTTATTACAACATCCCATACACTATTATTTCCCCTCTTATGAATTCCGCTTATTATTCCCCGACCTAAAAGTAAATAAGAAAGTTCTGAAGCTAATCGTTCACTTGGAGTTG
>JAVZIY010000057.1:0-4413 GCA_038998005.1 Candidatus Aenigmatarchaeota archaeon | reverse complement strand
TTGGAGAATTATATATTTGAAATTTATACTAGCTAGTAATGGACAATTAGAATTATCTATGGTATAATTGAATAAAAGAGAGTAACCTTTTTTCTGAACAAAGTCTTCTACAAAAAGTTTGAACTCTTCTAAGTCAAACTTAAGATCATAGCAACTTTTTGCCTTTTCAACAGTTTCCCTTGCCTTCTCTACGATATTATTGAAAATAAAAGGCTCTTCCATTATAGCTACTGAGGAAGTATCTGGAATACTGGCTGGTTCTGTCATCCTGCTAATAAGAAATGCAAACATTATTATAACAACTGCAGAAATTATGAAAAATTCAGCCTTTCTAGATTTTAACAAACTGAGCATGGGGAACTCCGTTAATTAAAATAATATTTTCTCTTTCTATAAAACCATTCTTTTCAGCAAGCTCAATTATTTTTTCACCTATTAAATTCCCTATCGTGGCTTTTCCCAGAAGCTTTAAAGCTTCCTCCTCGTTTATTAATTGACCACCATAAAAGTTCTTGCTAACTTTAACTTTAAGCTTTTCCCTCGTAATTATTTCTCTATCTATTAAATTCTCGTCGCAAATTGCAACTACAATATCAAACTTTGTGTAAAAGACTTTACCCCAAAACATCTTAATTAAATTTAGAGTAAAAAATATTAAAGAATAAGGAAAAGATGAAAAAACGATAAACTTCTAAGAGGCAACTCCTGAAATTTTTCCTGCTGTACTATATGTAACTTCCTGCCCACCAGCGACTGTAACATTGTAGTAAATTGTTACTTCCACAGAATAGCAGTCTCCTCCCCCTATATTTACTCCACTTAAGTCTATAGTGTACCTCTCAGGAGTTGAGGTTAAAGGTGTTTGTGTAGTGGGTTCATAAGAACCTGTTCCCGATCCAGTAACATTTATAGATATTAGTTCAGCTGAGGTTGGTTTAATATAGGAAAGATCAAATTCTAACGAACCACTACCAGCACTGCCAACTTTAAATAATGGATTGTCTACTTTGAAATCTGCAAACTCTCTTATCTGTGTTCCTGTCCATCTGCATGGCTTTGTTAATCCCAGGGCATAAAGTGCTGCTACTACTATTATTACTATTAGGATTGCCCATCCATAGGTCATTAGATATTCTAAAGCAGTTTGTCCTTTTCTCATATTCTCCCTTTAAATAAATTTTAGTTTTTTCTTGTTTTAAATATTTATACAAAACCTGCAAACATAGCTCTTATAGCAATTTGGGAAATAAAGAAAACTGCAAAGCCAGTTGGTAAAAATATTGGCAAAAACCTTAAGCCTGCCTTTTCCGTTCCTTCCTGAACTAAACCTATTAGCAGACTTCCGAAAAAAATTGTTACACCTATAGCTATATAAGAATATAAACTTAAAAATTCTGGTCTTATCTCTGAAATTCTAATACTTCCTAAGGGAAGCTTTGAGCCTACTTCAGGCATTTTTTCTATTTCTATTCCTCCACCAAATTTTCCCATTGTTTCAACTAAAAAAATAGAAACAGAATATAGTAAAGGAGCTCCTATGCATGCAGCAAAGAAGATAAAAATTCCATACATCATAACATAAGACTTGATTTCCCTTTTTAGAATCCTTACCTGCCTAATATCCAATGCTATACTATCAAGCAAAGCAGTTATGCTTCCCCCCTTTTCCAAACCTTCCAAAAGTAGAGAAATAGTTCTTTCCAAAAGCTTTGATTTAATCCTTTTTGTCATATTTTTTAAAGCTTCTTCCAAGGGCTTTCCAGAAAGTGTTTCTTTTGCTGCATTCTTAAGCTCTTTCTCCAAAGGACCAAATTCTGGACGAGCAGAAGTTAAAATAGCCTTATCATGTGTTAAACCAGCTCTCATGTTTGATGAAATTATCTGTAAAGCATCTGGTAGGATTTCTTCCACATAATTTGCTCTATTGTCTGCTATAAAAATCAAAACCATATGAAAAACTACTTGAAGAATTAAGAAAAAGAGAACAAACACTAAGATAAAATAAAAAAATGAAAGAAAGTCCATGAAGAAAAGTATGAAAGAAATTGAAAGGCTAATTATTAGTCCAAAAGTTAAGAAAGAGGAGAAAAGCCTTTCGGGAGAAGTTTTAAGGTCGCAATAGCTTATATAATCTTCTAGCCAAGATTTGTAATTTCTTGGGAGTCTGGAGTATAAAAACTTATACATATATCTCCACCGAAGGTCTCCTGCTTTTAACCAAACCTAGAAAATTGAATTTGAAGATTATTATAAAAACCAATATGAACCAAAAGAAAATTTGCTGTATCACAAAGCCAGAAAAAGAAGATAGGATTATCATCAAAGTTATCCCTAAGCTTGGGAGTATTACTCCAAACATCATGTACAGAAAAGCTAATGGATTAAGCTGAGAGCCGTATCTTCTTATCATTACCCTTTGTTCTTCTGCCAAGTTCCTGACTATATTATCCAAAGTGTCTGCTATATCAGCTCCTGTCCTTATTGCATTTGTTATCTGCCATAAAGATCTTCTGAAGTATAAGGAAGGATTTTTCCTACCTATTTCTTCTAAGGCCTCAACATCAGGAATTCCTGTTGAAATTCTTCTAACACACTCATTAAACTCCTCTGAAACTAATCCATAACCTGCTTTTGAAATTGAAACCATGCCGTCAAAAAGGCTTACCCCAGACTTTACTTGAATCAACAAATGTCTTAAAGCAAAAAGCAAATTCTTCTCCAAGTTTTTGATCTTCCTTATAGAAAGAAGTCTTGGATATAATACTACATAAAGGAAGGATAAAAAAGAAAAGGAAAGTGAAGAAAAGAAAATTATGAAAATAAAGTTTTTTGGTGGAAATATAATTAAAGCTATTAAACCCAGTATAGATGAAAGGAATAAAAACCAAAAGAATGAGGTGAAAAGAGCTATTGATAAGTATTCATTCTCATCAAACTCAAAATTTGCCTCAAATAAGGATGATTTGAGAAAAGGGAAGAATTTTTTAATTCTTATTGCAATTCCAAATAGTCTCAATTTTTTAGAAAATTTTAAAGTTTTCTCAAGTGTGAAAGGTATAAAAGGTATTCTCATGTTCTCAACAAATCTTCTGGAACAATTGAAGTGGCCTTAACATTTTTATTAATCAAATCCAAAACACGAGAAGGATCTGTATAATATTCTACAACAACCTTTCCGACACCATCTATAGTATTAACTCCGTTTTTAATCATCCACTTTAAAACTTGCTTTTTTTCTTCCAAATCCTTTTTGAATTCCTGGTCGCTCATTCCGGTATGCATTTTCAAATCTTCAATAACTCTTATACTTTTCTCGCTTTCTATAATTTTATCTTCTAAAGGGGACCACTTATACAAAATCCTTATTCCACTTTTCATTGCTTGCATGGGTCCTGCAATTACCTCAGCAAGCTGGAAAAGCCTTCTCAAGCCTCTTCTCCTATCTCTAAACATTACAGTAATTAAATGCAAAGCTTCAAGCATTGTTTCAGGGACATTTATTGGTGGATTGATGAGTCTTCTATAAGTTTGCGAGGCAGTATCTGCATGCAAAGTTGCATAAACACTATGGCCTGTGTGCATAGCTTCGAACAAAACTTCTGCTTGGTCTCCTCTTCTTATCTCACCGACTATTATTCTATCGGGTCTCATCCTCAAGCTATTTACCAACAAATCGAGCATAGAAACTTCACCCTTTCCTTCAGGATTCGGTTCTCTAGTAGTTAAAGGAACCCAGTGCAAGAATTTTGGAAGCCAAATCTCTCTAGTATCTTCTATACTTATTATTCTTTGATTTGGTGGTATGAAGGTCATTAAAACATTTAGGAAGGTTGTTTTACCAGAAGCCGTGCCACCAGAGACTATCATATTCATCTCGTATTGTACAGCAGACCAAAGAAGGGAAGCAACATCTAAGCTTAAAGTATTGTTCTGTATCAAATCCGTGATAACCCATGGTTTTCTCCTAAAAAGCCTTATACTTATTGTATTCCCTCTAGTGCTTATAGGAAAAAGGGTTGCATTTACTCTATCCCCACTTGGTAAGTGGGCATCCATCAAAGGACTAAGAGTTGTTATCTGTCTTCCAACTTTTCTTCCTATTATAGCTGCATAGTTTTGAATTTGGGTTTCTGTCTCAATAAAAATATTTGTTTTAAGCCAACCATACTTCTTATGATAAACCCAGACGGGTTCTTCTGCACTATTAACAACTATATCCTCTATATTTCCATCATTAAGTAAAAGCTCTACCTTCCCTAACCCGAGCATTTCATGAACTAAAGTTCCTGCCAAATATTCACAGATTTCTAAAGGAATTCCTATTAGTTCTTTTCTTAAAATTTCAAATGCTTGGTCAAAAAATTTTATTTTAAGTTCTTCTAAGGCTTTTGGGTTTATTAGCTCGGAAGTTTT
>JAVZIY010000056.1:0-4616 GCA_038998005.1 Candidatus Aenigmatarchaeota archaeon | reverse complement strand
AACCACTCCCAGGAATTAATTTCCTTTTCCAAATTTTTTGGCTCTCCATAAAAATCTTCTGAAACGAATCCTATAGTTACAAAATGGTTGTTCTCAAAAAAATCATTATTCAAGCAAATGAATTTTAATCCCTTTATTTCCAAGCCAGTTTCTTCTCTAACTTCCCTTATTGCACATTCTTCAAAACTTTCCCCAAACTCAAGCTTTCCTCCGGGAAGAGAGTATGTATTTTCTCCTGGCTTTTTATTTCTTTTCCCAAGCAATATTTTTCCATCTTTAATTATCAAAACTCCTATACCAACTATTGGTCTCATTAAGTATTTATTTGAATAATTAAAATTTTAAATGTGGATATCAAGAAAGAGCAGTTTATTTTGCATATCCTCATAAGCTTTTTCTCTTTATTTTTAGGATTTAGCATCTTTACTTTTTATATCTTGGCTTTTCTTCATCAAAAGGAATGGGTTGCCTCACTTTTTCTCAACCCTTCTCTTCTAATAACAGCAATTCTTCAATTTCTCTCAAGCATTTTTTTAATTACAGTTGGGTTTTCTTTTTTATTTTCCTGGAAAGTTCTTTCAAAACTTAATGAAAAAATTTTGAAAAATATGAAAAAGAGCTTTGAAGAAGAATTTAGGAAAAAGAGAAAAATTATTTTAATATTTTTCTTAGTTGCAGGTATAATTTCACTTCCTCTGTACTTCTTAAACACAATAGCTTACTTCACAATTTTCTTCTTCTTAACCCTTATCTTTCTTTTCTTCCTTCTTTAATTTTTTAAGTTCTTTCATTTTTTTCTTCCATATCTTAAAGAGTTTTTCAACTGCTTCTGGAACATCCTCATATTTACAATTCAAAATTTTTGAAATTTCTTCCAAAATCCTTTCACTTTCCTTAAGATAGTTTAATGAAACTTCTCCTGAACAAAATTCAAGTCTTACTATACCATCAGCAATCCTTTTTGTTTTTAATATAATAATCGGCCCTACTTCACTTGTAAATTTACAATGCAAACCTCCGCATGCTTCATGCTCTTCTCCAACAGAAACTATTCTTAAATCTTTTTCATTTAAAGGTCCACCTTGATAAATTATAAAACCATATTTTTTCTCAGCCTCATTTCTAGGCAATATCTCAATTTTTACTTCCAAATTTTTTTCAATAATTTCATTAGCAACTTTTTCTATTTTTTCTATTTCCTCTTCGCTTAAAGATTGGAAATGAGTTATGTCTAATCTTGCCTTATCAACATCCTTTTCTGCTCCATACTGCCAAATATGATTTCCCAAAACTTTTCTTGCAGAATAATTTACTATGTGAGTAGCAGTATGATGCTTCTTTAAAATTTCTCTTCTTTTTTCATCTACTTCACACTCGACCATTTTCCCCTCTTCTATCTTACCTGAAAGCTTGTGAAGTATAATTTTTCCAAACTTTTTAACATCCAAAACTTCTAATCCATTTATTAAACCTTTGTCGTGCAGTTGCCCCCCAGAAGTTGGATAAAATGCTGTTTTATCCAAAACAACCCAGTTTTCAAAATTTCTTAAAATTTTTGCCTTGAATTTAAGTAAGTCTGTATTTTCATAAAACAAAAGCCTTGTTTCTGTTAAGTCTTTTATTTCAAAAGGAATTTTCTCTTCCTTAGGCTTTTCTCTCATATGCATTTCAGTAATCTTAGAATAAAAATCAATAGGAATTTCTATTTCAAGCCCAACATCCTTCAATTGTTCAGGAGTAATTCCTTCTGAATCATAGAGTTTGATTAATTCTTCTTCACTAGGAATTTTTCCAGCTCTTACATAACTTTCAACAATTCTTTTGCTCCTCTCTTTTGTTTGCTTGTATCTTTCAATTTCAACACTTAAAACTTTTTCAATTTGTTCTTTGTTTTCTTTAAGATTTGGAAAAAGTTTTTTAAGTTCATCCAAATGCCAAAAGCAGATTTCAATCAAATCCAAATTCCACTTAAACTTATCGATAAAACTTAAAGCTCTTCTCAAAATTACTCTTAAATTATAACCTCCAGCTGTATTACTAGGAATTGCGCCGTCTAAAATGGCAAAAGCTAAAGCTCTAGAATGATCTGCAACAGAATATAAAGCTTGGAATGGTTCTATTTTTCTTTTTAATTCTTCTGCTGAAATCCCAATTTTTTTTGAAATATTCTTTAAAGCAGTCCCTATATCAAGATTTTCTTCTACATTTATCTTTCCAGAAAGCCTGAAATATTTTTCTAAAACTTTATCAACTTCCAAATTGCAGATTTCTTTCATTTTTTTAATCACATTACCAAAAACTGCATCATAGCTTGTTAAACTTCCTTGAGTTATCCAACAAAATCTTTCTAATCCCGCTCCCATATCTATTACTTTCTTCTCCATTTCAGCATAACTTCCATTCTTAAATTCAAACTCAGTGAAAACTGCATTTCCTAATTCTAAGCCTTGAACATGATACTCCAAACTTGAACCAAAAGCATTTGGGCCAAGCCATGCATCTTCTATAAAAACTATTTCTTCTTGCTTAATCCCAAAAACTTTTGTTAACAGTTGAAAATCCAAATCTATACATTCATCCTTCCAATATCCTTGCTTTCCATTAAATAAAGAGCTTTGTTGAATCATCAAAAAGCATGAATAACTTCTTGAATTCAGTCCAACATTAGGTAAATCATTAAATCTTAAGCAGGGCTGAAGAAGTATTGAAGGATTTTCTGGAAATTCAAAATCAAGTTTATCATCAGTTAACCTGTAAAAATCAACTATTCCTGCTATGGTAAAATAAAGAGGGAACCATCTGCAAACTATAGGATAAGGCTTAAGTGGTTTATGCTCTTTTGAAACAAAAAATTTTTCTATTTTCTTCCATGTTTCAAATAGATCAAAGCTTTTACTTGTAGATTTACCTATAAACTCATATTCTTTACAAGTAGAATCATTACAAACTTCTTGCTCAGTTAAAGTCCAGAAAAACTTCCCACAATTATTACATTTTCTTCTCTTAAAACCTAAATCATCAAAAAGTCTTACTTTCCAGTATCTTTCAGGATTTTTTTGAAGCTCACTCATTAAATCTTTCTTTGATATCATCTTATAATTTATTCTTAATTGAAAGTTAAATAGCCTATAGCCCTAAGAAAGAAATCATAGTATAATTTAAACCGGAAAAGAACAAAATAGAAGGGAAAAGCAAGCATCCCATGCAATGGCTTCTCTTAGTTTTTAAATAATTGCATAATAAGCCTATGGAAGCTGAAGTAAATGCTATTAGCAAACCAAAAATTCCTGTTAGCATGAAAATCATGAAAATTAAAAATGTTATCACACTTAAGCAAAGAATCCTATAACTTATTTTTTCAAGATATTTTGGAATTTTCCTTCCCAAGAAAAGTGTTAAAGCTGCTGCAATTCCTGATGAAAAGCAAATTGCACCTATGAAAAGCAAGACTTCAAAAAAACTTATCTCACCCAAAATTCTTTGAATAGCAACACTTGGTCCTGAGCGTGGATTCGAAACTAGATATAAGCTAATTAAAGAAAAAACTTCATTACCTATATTTATTCCACTTATAGTTATTAGAAAACTCCTTGCATCTCTTGCTCCTCCTATATATTGAACTAAGGTAGCAGCTTCACTTATCCCAACTGCTGGAAGAAAACCAACCAAAATTCCAGCAACTGAACCTAGAGAAACTGCTTTTATTATTTCCTTCCTAGAAATTTTTAATTTGGCATCATCTTCTTGTTTAGGAATTCTATTAGTTTCAGAAATGCTTATTAAAAGAGTTGGTAAACCAAAAAGTCCTGTTAGAATTGGAAATAGAATATTTTGCTGGTTTACTAAGTATGAGTTTAAAGAAATGAAACCCAAAAATCCGGAAAGGAAAAAAATTAGAGAGGAAGAAAGAATTTTTCTTACCTTTCTTTCAGATAATATCATGAAAATTACAAATGCTATTATTATCCAATGAATAAAAGATCTTGAATTCTCATAAAAAACCTTAAACCATGATGAAAAAACAGAAATTATAACTAAAGTTAAAATTAAACCACCTATTCCTCCTACCACAGTTAATTTTATTGCCTCATAACCCCTTCCCTCCAAAAGCAACCTATGGCCTGGTAACACAGAAAGAGCCGTGTCAGCTTCTGGTGCTCCTATGAATATACTGGATATAAAATTTATAAAAATTTCTGTTACTGCAATAGAAACTATTAAGACTGCTAAGTAATGAGAGCTAATTTTGAAGTAAAAGGCTAGGAATAAAATAAAGGGTAAAAGAGTGTTTATGTGCATGCCTGGAACTATTCCTGCAAATAATCCTATTAAAATGCCAAAAAGACAAATAGCAAGAATTTCTATCATCATCTCAACCTTATATCCTCTATTTTTCTAGGGATTATTTGTAGCTGGCCTTGATATTCATCAACAACTCCAGAAACTTCTAAAATTCTTCCAAGTGAAAAATCCTCTTCTTCTATACCATTTTCATTTATCCTGCTCATCAAGCCTGAAAAAATTGGAACTTGAATTCTTGAACCCTTTTCCTCCAAAGTTAAAAATAAATGGCCTGAAGGGTGAATTTTCTTGAATAATATTTTTCCTTTACTGCT
>JAVZIY010000055.1:0-4677 GCA_038998005.1 Candidatus Aenigmatarchaeota archaeon | reverse complement strand
TAAAGGATTATTTTGAAGTCATTAAAAAGATGGATAAAGAAACATTTAATAAATTAACAATTGAGGTAGAAAAAACCGAGTTGTTTAAAAAGTATCATGAAATTGTGAAAATACTTAAGCCATTTTTTGGCTCTATTTGATCCTCTCTCTAACTTTAGAATCTAAAAAAGTAATACACTCTTTCCATATCACTCTTCCTGCAAAATCTGGCTTATTTGATAAGCACTTCTCAGTTTGATAGTAAATTAGCCAGAAAAGATTTCAAAAAGAGCATGTATTTCAAAGGTAAAAAATTCAGTTTTTCAGTGATACTGAAATTGGCTCATTTTGATAGCAAAATAAAAATTTGGATTATTAAAGCTATCAAAATAAAGCTAAATGATAGTGATTTTCATGACAATAACATTCAGAGAAAAAGAGGAAGATCTGAAGAATTTTGAAATTATAGAAAAAGCATTAAGAGTAAAAACTAAGACAAAAGCGATTAGGTTCGCTCTAAAAGTAACTGCGAATTTGCTAAAAGGCACTGAAGATATAGAAGAATAGCGAAATGACAATGATTAACTACCTTTTTTGAGAAATAAGTCCTCTGCGTTTCTTTCTTTTATAAAACTTACAAAAACTTTTTTAAAGTTCCTGTCTCTCTCTGAGTAGTAATTTAGAAAATCAACTAACAATTCCTCAAACCTTTCTTTTTTCTGATCGAATTCAATAATTTCACTTAAGTCAAGTGGAAAGTTGCATCTCTTGCAAAAGTGAGAAAGAATTGAATTACTTTCTCCACATTTTTGACAAACTTTAATCCCAACACCACGCTCTTCTTTAGTCTCTTCTTTTTTAATCCCATGAAGTCTTAGCAAAGCATCATCAACATCTTTACCGCTTAAGTGATTATAAACTGCGGTCATTCTACTATCCTCTGTCCATCCGAAGAATTGTCTCATTACAGCATCAGGTAGATGCTTAGCCAAGTGAGTAGCTCTTGCATGCCTAAAAGCATGAGGATGGACTGGCTTAGTGATGTTTAATTTCTTTGCCAATTTTTTAAGCAAATCATTCACTCTATTGGGAAATATTGATTCTTCTGGATTTGGATTTTCTATATTAATCCACACATAACTTTGGGGATTTGTTTTAAATGGGTGTGTTTCCAACCAATTGAGTAACTCTTTAGAGTATTCAATGATTCTAACTCTTCGCCATCCTGTCTTTCCTGCAACTAGGATATAGCATCCATACTGATCAAAAGCAACATCCTTTATTTTCATGTTGAGAAATTCTCCTATCCTACAACCGCTTTCATATAGAATCAAAACTAATGCTTTATCCCTTTGATTAGTTGTATTCCTAGCCATTAACTCTATCTCTTCTTTTGTTAATATTTGCTCAGGGGTTTTTGAATTACTTCTTTTGATTTCCGTTTTAATCCACTTAACAATTTCAGGATACTCACCCTCTAATGTTTTGTTTAAAAACCATCTGTAAAAGAATTTTAGAATCCTTTTAAAGTCAGATTTAGTCCACTCTGCCCAATCTTTTTTTCCGTCAACTTCAATAACAAAGTTTTCTATATCTTTTTTTTCTACTTTTTCAAAGCATCCAATCATTTTATGTATTGTTTTCAGGAAGGACCAATACTTTTCAATTCTTCCTATAGAATAGTTATTCAATTTTAGATCACGCTCAAACTCTTCGAGAATATTGTAACATTTGGGGCAAGTATCTTTAAACTTTTGTTTAATGGAAGCTATCTTTAAATCTCTTCTGTATATATCAACCATAATTTTAAACTCCCCTGCTTGCTTTTATATTCCAAATGCAAGGGAGTTCCAATCCATTTCCACGCCGGAGGCAGGATTTTTGCGATTTTCACACAAGATTCTATTTTATTAAATTCGTTTATAATTTTTCATTTTTGATAATTTCATAAAATGTGAAAATCGCTTCGAACCTGCAAGTCCACAAGGGACACGTGGTCTCGAGCCACGCGCGTTACCTGGTTCCGCCACTCCGGCATAATGGAAGAGATTATCTGATAATTATAAACATATTACTATTTTATAATTTTCTTTGGAAGATATTTTTATGGTAGACTTTCTTCTGAAATATAAGCCGAAAAGTATAAGTGAAGTAGTCGGAAATAGAAAACAGATGGAAGAAGCATTAAAGTTCATTAAAGAATACAAAAAAGGGCAGGCACTTCTTCTTTACGGTCCTTCTGGAGTAGGAAAAACACTTTGCGCAGAATTGATAGCAAAAGAGCTTAACTATGAGCTAATAGAGCTTTCATCTTCAGATTTCAGAGATTATGAGAGTATAAAGAGAGATATATTCGAAGCTGGAAAGCAAAGAAGTATATTTGGTAAGGGCAAGTTAATTTTGATTGATGAAATAGAAATAAAAGATAAAGGAATGATAAAAGCAATATTAGAGCTAATAAGAAGTTCTGAATATCCTGTTATATTAACTTCAAATAACCCTTGGGAAAAATCACTTCTTCCAATAAGGCAAGCATCAAAGCTAATAAAATTTGAGAAAATAAAAAGCGAGGAGATAAAAAGATTTCTCGAGAAGATAGCTAAAAAAGAAAAGATAAAATATGAGGAAAGAGCATTAGAGCAACTAGCTAGGCTTGCTAATGGGGACATAAGAGCTGCAATAATAGATTTAAGCACATTAAATGAAGTTACAGAAGAGTCTGTAAAAACAATATCAACGAGAGAGTTGGAGCAAACTATTTTTGATACTCTAAAAATAATATTCAAAACAAAGAATATAGAAACAGCTAAGCTTGGTATAACTCAATCAGAGAAGGAGCCGGAAGAAATATTTCTTTGGATAGAAGAAAACTTACCAAAGGAATATAGTAAAGAGGAAGACCTAGCAAAAGCTTTCGAATATCTAGCAAAGGCAGATTTCTTCTATTCTATGATAATAAAAAGACAAAATTGGGCGTTGGAAAAGTATTTCATAGATTTCCTATCATTTGTTAGCATTGCAAAAAAAGAAACTTACAGAAAGTTTGTTCCTTATACCTCTCCAAAATTTTTATATGAAAAGAAAATTCCAGAAGAGTTAATGGAAGCCTGCAAGAAAATAGGAAGACTTACACATTGCTCTAGTAGAGATGCTTTAAGCTATTTACCTATTTTCAAAGGATTAATAAAAAAGAATGAAAATATAGCAAATATGTTTACAAAAGAAGAGATAGAAGCGATAAAGGAATTTAAGAGTTAATATTATTAATACTATCTTGGAAGATCAACAACCTTTGTTATGTTAACTCTCTCAGAAATAAGATCTATTCTAAATCTTATTTTTGCTGGTGGAAGAGCTAATGAAGTTTCATTAACAATTCTTAGAGAGTAGCCGAGCTCAGAAAATCTTCTTTGTGAAAACATTATGAAATGCTTTATATTGTATTCAAGTTCTTCATAGCTTCTTGAGTATAAAATAGTTTTTTCCAGTTCTTGCTCAACATTTCTAAACAAAAAATCTTCTTGCATTCTTATTATGTAAGAATAATCATAAACATAACTTCGAAAAATAATCGAGATTGCTACTAAAGCTCCTGCAACTATTATCGCAGAAATTATATACCACTGTCCTCTCATTTTTCTTCTCAACTCTTTAACTATATTTGAAAATTTTTGATCACAACAAACTTCATACTCTTGGCACGCTTCTTTCTGCTCCGCAAGCTTCGCATTTTATGAAATATATATTACCTTTTTTAAAAAGCTTCGTATCTGGCTTGCCACATTCATTACAAAATATGTAAATTTTACAATATTCTCTTATTTTTTCATCTATCTTCTCTTTTGTAAAAATTTTTTGCAATATAAGCTTATTTTCTTCAATCTTTCCTGGAATAGCAAGTTCTTTAAATAGAAACTTTGCTAAATGATTAGGATCTCTTCTCAAAATATTTACAATCTGATTAAAATTTTTTATTATTGTAAGCTTTCCGCTATAAGTAACTTCTGATTCAGGAATCTTAAATCTATCGCTATTTTCAACTACAGAAGGTAGCTTTTCTATAGCCTTTTTAAGCATTTCTTCATATTTTACTGTCATTTTTATCATCGATCATTTTCTCACAAAGTATGTATTTTAAATTATGCAACACTTTTACCTTCTTCCTTCCAAAAAGATTCTAACTCAGTAAATCCTAAATATTTTCTTTTTGCAGAGCTTATGGTTCCTGTAATTCCCAAAACTTTTACAATTGCATCTTTATTTCCAATTTTATTTATTAATGCAAGAGATGCTCTAACAAATTCTGTCATATCATAACGACACTTTATTACACCTTGTTTTGTTCTTGGATTGTAAAGATTTTTTATTATTTTTATCTCTGCTTCAGATGTGTAAAGCTCTCCTAAAAAAGATAAGCACGCAAGCCACAACGCTTTTGTAAACTCTTCATATTCTATATCTTCCTCTGTTATTATCTCAAACACTATATACCTCTCATTTTCTCTTAACACTGGAGGCAAAGTTTTAGGTTTTTCCATCTCTTCACCTTTATTATAAGATTAAATTTTTCTAATTTAAAATTCATCAACTATTCTTACATTTTTTATTAATCTTCCATTTAGTTTTTCTCTATTAGTTTTTATTATATTTTCAGGAATAATCGAAACAGAATCTATAGCAGTTTTCAAATCCAAGCCA
>JAVZIY010000054.1:0-4840 GCA_038998005.1 Candidatus Aenigmatarchaeota archaeon | reverse complement strand
AGCATATGTCTAAACCTTAAAGCTTCTCTTGGTATTCCAAGCATTTGATACCAGATGAACTCCTTTGCTAAGAAATAAGCCATAATTTTGTTAGGTAAAATTTTTTGTTTTACCGCTTCTTCTGCAGTAATTTCTAAAATTTTTCCATTTTTTTTCTGTTCCTCTCTTGTTAAAATTCTGATTTTTGTTTTTGCGTATTCATCAAACTTATCAAATTCATCAGCCTTCTCAGGATTAAAGAAATATTCGATCTCCATCTGCCTAAATTCTCTCATTCTTGAAATGTATTGCCTTGGAGAAATTTCATTCCTGTAAGAAGTTCCAATTTGAGCTACACCAAAAGGAAGTTTTGCACGAGTCGCAGTTACTATGTTTTTAAAATTTACAAAAATTCCTTGAGCAGTTTCAGGCCTTAAATAAGCTATATTTCCTTTTATAGGTCCAACTTGTGTTGAAAGCATCAAGTTAAAAATTTTAACTTCGCTCAACTTGCCTTTACATCTTAGGCATTTCAAATTTTCTTTTTTTATTATTTCTGTAAGTTCTTCTGGTTTTGCTCCTTCCACAAATTTTCCTGTTAAATCTTTTATTAGTTCGTCTGCTCTAAAAGTTGATTTACATTTTTCGCATTGAGTTAAAGGATCAATAAAATCTTTTAAATGGCCAGAAGCTTCCCAGACTTTCTCTGGCATAATAGTACAGGTCTCAACTTCATAAATTTTATCTGGCTTAACAAAAAATTCTCTCCAAAAATTTTCTATTTTTCTCTTCATTAAAAGGCCCGATGGGCCATAGTCAAAAAACCCGCTTAAGCCTCCATAAATTTCTGAGCTAGGGAAGATAAGACCTCTTCTCTTTGCTATTGCTATTATCTTTTCTATGTTCATATTTTCAAATTGTTCAATCAAATTAATATAATTGAAATTTTATTTGAACCAACCTTTTAAACTTGTCTGCCTTCCAGAAGCAAATGCTTGCTCCAATTTCTCAACCACTTTTTCAACTCTTTCCCTAGAAAAATCATGCTCTTCAACCATAAATTCTATAATTTTTTCTCTATTTGGTGCTTTCCATTCCAACTTATACTTATCTGTAACTTTTGGATTTAAAAAGAAATTATAGATCTCCTCTGCACTTACTTCTTCCTCCCACTCAACCTTTTCCAAAACCTTATCCAAAGTCTTGCACTCCTTTACTATTTTTAAGGCGGTCTTAGGGCCTATTCCTTTTATTCCTGAATTATAGTCTGTTCCTATGAGCAAACCTATTAATATCAATTGCTCTCTACTTATTTCAAGACTTTTTAAAACTTCTTCCAGCTCTACTATTTCTGGTTTAATTTCAATATAAACTTCTTTTCTTGGTAATTTTCTTCTTCCTGTAATTGAAAGGTTTCTTACTAAGCGGGGAGAACCAACTAGAATAGAATCATAATCCTGGGAAGCAGAAGCCCATACATCTCCTTTCTTACACATATGTGCACACTGAATTTCTCCTTCACTTGGAGCTTGAACCCAAGGAATACCCATAAAATCCAAAAGTTTTTTTGAATCTTCAACCATTTCATCTGTAAACTGAGCAACAGCTTGAGCATAAGTTATTGCCTTCTCTCCTTTTTCTAAAGCTTCCTCCCATTTTTTCCTCGCTTTTTCCTTCATCTTTTCTCTCTCCTCTAAAGTTCTTTGCTTAAATTTTGGTGGCTCTCCATCAAAAATATAAGCTGGTTTTATTCCCGCCTCTATAAGGTTTGTTGTTCTGTAAAACAAGCCAGAAAGATGTGAAGTTATTCTTCCTTTGGAATCCCTCAGAGGTTCTCCCGTCATTTTATCTCTTATTATACTTAGAAATTGAAAGCATGCATTAAAAGCATCTATAGCAATCTTCTTGCCAGATAAAAAATCGAGCTCAACCTCTTTTCTTGGAACTAAATCTTTTAAGTTTACTCCCATAAAAACACTAAAAATAATTTTTCTTTTAAATTTTTAAAGAAAAGAAAAAAAGTTTATTTCTTTCTTTTCCTTGTCCTTCTTTCTCTCTTTACTTTTTCTTCTTCTTTCTTTAGCTCTCTTTCTATTTTAAGCTCGTCTATTTCTAGCCATACTATGAAGACTCCTATTAGGAAGATGAATGGTGGTATTGCTCCATTCAAAACTACTAGAAAATCCTGCCATGACATCTTAGCTATCCACCAAACACTCGCAACTATCAGTATTATTCCTCCTATTATTTTTGCTATCGGATGCAAAACATCACCTTAAAAGATTTTAATAAAGAAGAGTATTTAAAGTTTAAGACAAAAAGTGATTTTTATGGGAAAGTCATTTTACAAGTACATTTCAAATGCCTGGAAAAAGTCCAAGCAAGTTGAAGAAATATTTAAAAAAAGATTGATTGAATGGAGAAAAGATCCTACAGTTAAAAGGATAGAAAAGCCTACTCGCTTAGATAGGGCAAGATCTTTGGGTTTTAGGGCAAAGCAGGGTTTTATTTTAGCAAGAGTAAAAGTAAGAAGAGGGGGGAGGAAAAGAAGGCTGTATGGAAGAATGGGGAGAAAGCCAAGCAAAGCAGGCTTAGTAAAATTTACTCCTAAGAAAAGCTTGAGATGGATTGCTGAAGAAAAAGCTCAAAGAAAATTTAGAAATCTAGAAGTCTTGAACTCTTATCCTGTTGGTGAAGATGGGAAGTACAAGTATTTTGAAGTTATTCTTGTAGACCCAAATCATCCAAACATAAAAGCTGATTCAAAAATTAAATGGATTTCAGAAAGGCAACATAGAAAAAGAGTTTTTAGGGGTCTAACTTTTGCTGGAAAGAGAGCAAGAGGATTAAAATAGATCTTTATTCTTTGAGGCTTTTGACCAAACAGTAAGTTGAAAAAGTGATGGAGAAACTTTAAATTCTCTTGCTATTTCTGAAATTATTTTTTCATATTCTAAGTATTCCTTTGGCTTCGGCCCACTTTTTTTCTTGTAATCTGGTATTTCTACGCTATAACCTAATCTTTCTAAGAACCTAAGCATCCACAAATCTATAGGAACTACATTTTCATATCCACATTTTACCATAAAAAGTGATGCCCCTTTATAAGAAATGCCGGGGCAATTTTCTGCCAACTCATTTCTTAAGTCAAATTCCTTTTTTCTTCCCAAATTTATATCTTTTAATATTTTTTCAGGTAGAAAAGTTTTAAGCCACCAGGATGCAAAATAATATATCCTTTCTGTTTTTATATTTGGAAACCTTGCATCAGAAACAATCTCCTTCAACATTTCTTTATTCTCTAAAATCTTTTGAGGTGTGCTCAGATTTTCTATTAGCCTGTTATAAATAGAAATATGCTTTGAATGGTTTTCTGCTGCTGAAAGAATACAATAAAGTCCTGCAGTAAACATGTTTTCATAAGTAATCAAGTGCATTCTTTCTTCATCCATTAACTTTTTGCCATCCTCAAAATCTTCTTTCGTTAAATAGATTTTAAGCATATCTTGAATTAGAAGAAAAAAGTTTAAAAAAGTTGAAGAATTTTAAATATCAAACTTAATTTCTAATTATGAAATTTTTCGATTTCCATGTTCATTCAGCTTTCAGTGAAGGGGAATCTAGCTTAGAAGAATTAGCTTCCATGGCAAAAAAGCTTGGTTACTCAGGAATTTGTTTTATTGCTTATCCTTTAAGAAGAAAGGAAGAGAATTTTTTAAAAACAGAAATTGAAAGAGTGGAGAAAGAAATTGGAATAGAAATTTTTCTTGGTTTCGAGGCAAGAAATTTAAGAGAATTAATAAATTTGATTAAAAGAAGAAAGGGATTTGATGTTTTGCTTGTAAGGGGTGGAAACCTAAAATTGAACAGAATTGCATGTGAAACTCCTGAAGTTGATATTTTAACCCATCCTGAATATCAAAGACAAGATCCTGGTTTAGATCATATTTCTTTTAAACTTGCAGCAAAAAATAAAGTTGCTGTTGAGATGAATTTTAGAGAGATTCTTTTCTCAACAAAAAAAACTAGAAGCCTAATTTTGAAAAATATGGCACAGAATTTAAGATTAGCAAAAAAATATAAAGCTCCTATAATAATTTGCTCAGGGGCAATATCACATTGGGAATTGAGAGCACCAGAGTGTTTAATTTCAATGGCTTGTCAGCTAGGATTAGAACTTAAGGAAGCTAAGGATGCAATTTCAAAAACTCCTCAAGAAATAATTAAACTGATAGAAGAAAGAAGAGATGAAAGTTGGGTTTTTCCTGGTGTGAAGGTGATAAAATGATCAAGTTAATTAAAAAAGAGCAAGCGGAAGCTAGAAAGATAAGCAATACTTATACAGTTTTTAATATGCTGACAAAAAAAATTAGCAAAAAAGTTAGCGTGGCTCTAGCTGAAGGAAAAAACCATTCTGAAATCACAAAAAACATAAGAAGCGATAGAATCTATTATGTTTTGGATGGTAAGCTTACAGTAGTGCAAGGCAAAAAAGTATATGTTGTCAATCCTGGTGATATAATATTTATTGAAAAAAATATTCCATATCATTTCAAAGGAACATTTAAAGCTGTTTTGATAAATGTTCCTGCATTTAACCAGAAAAATGAACGAATTAAAGTGATTGAATGAATGCTAAGAAAAGACTTAAAACCTTAATCCCAACTCTAAGGGAAAGGGAAAGATACATAGCTTTTCAAATAATTTCAGAAGAACCTGTAAATTATCTTGATTTAGAAACAAACTTGTGGGAAATCATGCTAGAATTTTTGGGAGAATATGGACTAAGCAAAACTTCTGTTTGGCTTTTAAAGAATTTGTATAATCAAAAAAATCAAACAGGGGTTATAAGATGCAATCA
>JAVZIY010000053.1:0-4988 GCA_038998005.1 Candidatus Aenigmatarchaeota archaeon | reverse complement strand
AAAGACTTAACTAAGAGCGATAAAGTATAACCTTGTCCCCAACCTTAGTCTTAAACATTTCAGCGGCACTTCCCTGGTTTACCGATATCTCTAGAAAGTCGTGGCTGCCAATTAGCGCTAGCGGCTTTTTGGCTTCTACCTCGGCATAAGCCTTGCAGAGCCTCAGCCTACATGTGGTTTCTCCAATTTTTAGGTTCAAACTCTTCATTATTCCAAGACATTCCAGCTCTTTCAGCGCGAAGTTTGTAATGATGTTACCGAAACCGTCCACGTGGATGATTTCGCCAACTAGTGTTGAGCCTTTCCTAACAATTTTTGCAAATTGTGGTTTCACAATTCTGCGAATTTCCGGTCCAAACTCTGACGGCGGAACGCCTTTTGATAGGTGGGCGGCTGCTGGAGCAAAAATGTCTCTTCCATGGAAAGTTGTTGAAACCTTAGGGAGCATGTATTTGGGATTAGCTATTTCGTAAACATGCTTTATGCCCTGTTTCTCGGCTGCCAGGGCTAAGACGCCGTTGTCTGGTCCTACGAAAAAGCCGCTTTCTGTCTCTACCAAAATTGGTTTACGTTTTGTCCCAACACCCGGATCTACGACAGCAACATGTATTGTGCCTTCTGGGAAGTATGGCGCCGCGCTTGCTAAAATATACGCGCCCATTCTTATGTTGAACTTTTCTATTTGGTGGCTTATGTCAACTATCCGTACAGAGGGATTTATGCCTAAAATAACTGCCTTAATCTCTGCTACATAGGGGTCTGCAAGCCCAAAATCCGTCGTCAATGTTATTAACGGAAACATGGCTACTCGACAGTGTTTAACCTCGTTGGTTAAAATTTTGCCCATCATGCAACCCGTAAGTTTTAGCGTCCAAAATGAGTTTTAATTATTTAGGTTTTTATTACAGAATTGGTTTTCGTTTTCTTTTATTTACTTTTTGGCAAAACATTTAGCACATATTCCGTTGTATCTTTTTAGCTCCCATAAAGATACTTGATGATCACATAACTTACATTTACCTGTTATGGCACTCCACCACTTAACGAATTTAACTTTTAATAACATAATCGCAGTAATATAAATTTTAGTTGCAAGAGGAAGTTAAAATTTTGGAAATCCTTTTGCCGCATAAAAGGAATATGGAAACTAAAATCAAAAATGACTATAAAGGAATGGGTAAATTTTTCAAAATATTTATGAAGCGACATTATTTGCCGTGGCATCAAAGAAATATTGAATTGGTCGGTATTAAAAGAGGACATATAATTAGTCGAATTAAATGGTTTGATGCGTATCTAAATCAAATAGATTCAATAAATTTGTATAGACCACCTAAAGGAAAAAGGAAGAATTGGATAAGTGCCCAATCAAAATTTAGATCATCAGCTCTTGAGGAATTTATTTGTTATCTTTTGAAAGATATTGACTTGATAAGGTCATTAGACCTGAAGTTTACAAACAAAGACGTATTTGCCGGTCTAATCATAAATTCGAAGGGAGAAATTAAACCAAGAAAAAAAGATGTTGATTTGGCACTGGTTAAAGAGGAAAAATTTTTGGTGGGATCAAAAAAGATATTTCTAAGCGTTCCAGTCGTGGCGATTGAAGTTAAAACATACTTGGACAAAACAATGTGGGGTGAGGCACAGTTCACGGCGCTGATTATTAAAAGAGGAAATCCTGCGTGTAAAGTTTACGTGGTAGCAGAAACGAACGCTGTTGATATAAATGAGCTACAGCCTGACTCCCCAGTTGATGAGATATTTATTTTAAAAAGGAATGCTGAAAGTAGGATTGATGTGAAAACTGCATGTGAATTTGTTCGTGAAATAGAAAAATCATTAAAAGAGATCGGGACAACCACCATTAAACAACCTCCGGGAAGGTTTCTGCATCCAAAATGAAAATTTGATATCTGATTAGGAAATTATTTCTTTTCGATGTAATAGTTTCCGGCTGAGTTTTTATAACAGATTAGAACGTCACCTTCTTTCAGTTTTCTGAAAATTTTTCTCCCTAAATAAATCCGGCTGTAGCGAGAAGAATATTTTCTATCTTTAAGCTCTTCTCCTAACACAGTTAATTTAAACGGTTTGCCCATTAACGGAGCGAAGAAAACGCGTTCACTTGCATTAATTCCTATATAACCGTATTTTTTCTCCCAGCCCTTTATTACGTGTTCAATCTTGTTTACATTCTCCATGCTGCTCACACCTCGCTTGATTAATTATGTTTTTATCTTAAACTATCTAAATTTTGCTATTATCTACGTGCAGAAATCTTTTTAATATCAAATCTATTTGCTTACTATACATGAAGTCTTTGGAAGACGAAATTCAAGAAATAATTGCTTTTTACGAAAAATTTCTTCCCGAAGTTGAGCGAAAGGCGTTAGCGAGAGTTGGCGGGAGATCTTATGGTGGCATAATAAGATCTGAAATCGGTAAAATGGTTGAAGAAATAGCGAGAAGAGTTGTTAAGATTGCATGGCAACAATTAGGTGGAAACTTAAATAGACTCGAATTTAAAACGCATAAAATCAAAATACCCATTAATAAGGCTTATATCAACAGAATCACAAATCCGGACGTAAAAAATTACCTTCTGAAAAACATTAATAAATGTTATTATGGTCAAAAGACAGATTTGCATTTATATATCGATGGAACATTTGCAATGGCAATTGAATGTAAAGCGTATACCGAGAACGCTATGATGAAAAGAATATTGGTAGACTTTACGTTATTAAAAAAGGCTTATCCAAAATTGAAATGTGTTTTATTCCAGCTTGAAAGTCAATTAGGCGGAGATTACTCATCTAAATTATGTAACAACCCGCTGGGAAGCTTTTCAACCCATACGTTGCTTTCACTTTTCGACATAGATCTTTCAATTATTACATTATTAAAAGGCGAAAGAAAAGTTGATAAACCAATTCATAAACCAGAATTTTTTAAACCGTTAACAAAAGAGAGTTTAGAAGGCGCAATTAGCGTCATGGAGAATCTATTGAAAGAATTCATCCAAACACGTAGCTTCTTTTAGTCTTCTTATTGCTGTTTCACAGTATTTGGGGGATATGTCAATTCCAATATACCTGCGTCCCAATTTTTTGGCGACAAGTGTTGTGGTTCCAACACCATTAAATGGATCTAAAACAACATCGTTCTTATAACTAAACAGCTTTAAAACTCTACGAACTAATTCTTCTGGAAACATTGCAGGATGCTCATATTTTTGCATATTGCGCTCAGGCGCAATATCCCATTTGGCGTAAACCCATTCTTTGAATTCGCTTGCTGTAATATCGACCATGTCGCTTCTTCCCTCATGCTTCAGGTCTCCTTTGCAGAAAATTTCGAGAAACTCCCAAGTATATTTCAAATAAGGATTGCTCGGGCTTTTCCAACTGCCCCATGCTGTGTATTTACAGTTATAATTATGTTTTTCCCATAATATTTCACCCTTCCAAATTAGCTTGTTTTGCATGAAAAAGTTTGAGATTATGTGGTGAATTGGTATGTAATCAGAAAATAACGGTTGAACATTAACTATAATTCTACCGCCGAACTTTAAAACTCTAATACATTCATTAAAAATTGCAAATAACTTATCAAAATACTTATTCCAATTAATGCCGTCTGGGGTAACATCGTAACCTAACCCGAAATTATAAGGCGGAGATGTGAATATTAGATCAATGCAATTATTAGGTAATTTTTTAAGAACTTCTTCGCTGTCACCACAAATTATTTTGTTAATAAATTCATCTGGTACTTCATTTACCTCTTTTGAAAAATTGTTCCCAAGAGCATAAAAATACATTCCACGTTGCTGTATCTTTAACAGCCTATCTTTAACTTTCCTCTCCTTAAAATAGTCTACGTAAATCCTTTTTCCGGCTTTGATACCATAGCTCTTTATACGCTCAATTTTATCCAAAATTTTTAAGAAAACATTTTGATCAATTGACGGATTGTAATTATACTTTATTGCCAATTCATTTAGATTATTTTTGAAAGCATTTAAATCGATAGAGTTTAAGTAAAATCGCACTTTTGTATCTTGCACTTGAAAGAAAAAGTCCTTTTTCGAAAATCTTTTCCCTATTTCATTTATTATCGCTAATTCTTGCCAGCTCAATTTCCTGTCTAAATTCTCTTCAATTAATTTATATTTCTCGCTCATTCTTTTGATACACCCTGTTAAATTTAAGGTTTCTTTCTTTGAAAAAATCTTCATCATAAATTGGTTCAAAATTTGGGTATTCTTTTTTAATTAAGGCAATACTTTCTAAAAGAACATCTTTTGCCGTCTTTTCCTCCTTTGCTTTTTTTCCCAGACTATGCATTCTTTTGTTAAAATAGATAAGTCTCAATTCATTTTGCGCATTATTACCCTTAGGGATATGCTCTAACTCCTCTAAAACCACCTGCCTCATCATTTTAAGTTTTGTAAGCAGATTTCTCCCTCCATCTATGTATCTATCTAACTCAAGCTATAAAACTTTTGGCTGTATAGTATATATTAGTCTGTTTGCTTTTTGTTGGCATTAGTTTCCAGGATTTCTATTATCTGTTATTTTTTGGTTCGTTTTCATGGTTATTCTTCCTTATTCTTTACTTATGGGTTAAAATTTTATGATACTGTGCAATTTATTTATATGCAAGTTGTAGCCAGCATGTTTCGAAAGCTTGCCAGCCGTGAGGAGCGCATTTGCGAAACTCCGGAAACATAAAAAAGCGAAGATTAGTGACGATGGACACGCGAAGTTTGGCTTTAGTTATCAGCTTTTCAGCATTATACGCGGTTTTCTGTGTATTTCCAATATTCCAAATTATTGGTTTGCCTAGCAAAGCCATAACGGCAGCAGCGATCATGGCACCAGTTATCGGCATGATTCTCGGACCCTATCTTGGGGCATTTTCAACAATAATTGGCGGGGTAATTGGATTATTTACGGGGTTCTTCTCCCACATGAGTCTTG
>JAVZIY010000052.1:0-5018 GCA_038998005.1 Candidatus Aenigmatarchaeota archaeon | reverse complement strand
AGAACCAAAAGGTTTTGAAAATGTAAAAGTTTTTGTCCCTTATTCTCAATTAGAAGAATTTAAAAATGCAGGAATTCCTGTTGATGAAGGGATCTCTATTTTGCCTTATGATTTTTCAGCAGAAGAATGGAGGCTTGCTTTTAACTTAAAAAGAACAGAACCTGCAGGGATTGCTCTAGAAAAAGTTATAAACCAACTTTTAGAATCTCAACAAAAATTTTCCATAGATGATATAATAACAAAAGTTAGAGATGATAAAGAAACTTCGCAAGAAGTAAAAAGTGCTTTAGAAAACATGCTAACTGTAGCTAAGCAATGGAGGGTTTTTGGAGAAAAAGGAATAAATATAGATGATATTGTTCAGCCAGGTCAAATTTCTATAGTTGATGTTTCTAGGCTAAGAGCAACAGAAGCTTGGAGTGTTAGAAACTTTCTAGTTGCAATAATAGCAAGAAAAGTTTATGAGTATCGCTTGCTAGCAAGAAAAGAAGAAGAAATTGCAAAACTTGAAGGAAGAAAGCTTGAGAAAAGATATCCCATGGTTTGGCTTATAGTTGACGAAGCTCACAATTTTTGTCCTTCTGACTTTGAAACAGTTTCTTCCCAACCTTTTCTAACAATAGCAAAGCAAGGAAGAGAGCCTGGAGTAAGCTTGGTAGTAATAACCCAAATGCCAAACAAGATTCATCAGGATATTTTAAGCCAATGTGATTTGGTAATAAGCCATAGGTTAACTTCTAAGGCTGATATAGAGGCCCTGCACGCAGTTATGCAAACTTATTTGAGAGAAGAAATTTGGAAATACATTAATTCTATACCAAGATGGACCGGAGCTAGTATTATTCTAGATGATAATTTAGAAAAAATATTTTTAGTTCAAATAAGGCCACGAGTTTCGTGGCATGCTGGAGGAACTGCAATTATTGTTTAATTTAAAAATAAGAAAAGATAATTTTCAATTAATGGAAGCTGAGCTGATAAAACATTTGCTTATAGTCTTTGGTATAATAGCTCCTGTCATAATTGCAATATACATGCTAATTTTTCTATTAGGAAAGAGGTGCCCTCTTTGTGGTAGTAAGATGAAGTTCATTTATAAGGGAAATAAAGTGTCAGGATATTACTGCCCAAAATGTAAGCATTATGAAGTAAAAGTTATGGATTAATTATTCTTGTGACAGTTCCTATACCTTTTGTCTTCCCTTCTCTGAAAACGAATTTATCACCTTCTTGAATAAAGCAAGGAAAGTATTTGAAAGTAAATTTTACTTTTCCACTTTCCCCTGATTTTAAGTATTTTTTATCTATACATTCAAGCTTAGCACTTTGAGATGCTGTGAAAAAGTGGACCACGGGCTCATAGCCAGATGCTATTCTAGTTGGGTGTGTTAAAACAAGAATCTCAGCTTCAAAACTTTTAACTGCTTTGGGAGAAAATGATGGGTCACATAAGACTAGTCCTCTTCTTAGATCTTCATGCTTAACTCCTTTTAAACAAATTCCAACTATTAAGCCTGCGTCCGCTTCCTCCAAAGGATAGTAATGAGTTTGTATGCTTGCAGTCTTAACTTTTTTAAAATCACCGCTTCCGAACGGACCTATTAATAAAGTAGAACCAGCCTTTATTCTTCCTTGTTTTATAGTTCCAGAAACAACTGTGCCAACACCCTGGATTTTGTATATTCTGTCTATGAACATGAGGAATGGTTTTTCTGACTCAATCTTTCTTTTTGGCAACAAATTTAAAAATTTTATCAAATAGTTTATCCCTTCAAAAGTTCTTGAAGATACATCAAATATAGGAACAATTGTTTCGATTTTATCGACTATCATACTCAAATCCTTTTCATCCTTTATCATAAATGGTATCCTGCCGACTAACTTTATCAGATTTTCAACTTCCTCTTTAACATCTTCTCTTCTTTTTTCAGTAACCTTGTCTATTTTTGTTATACAGACAATTATAGGCAATTCTAAAGCTAGGAGAATTCCCAAATGCTCCTTTGTTATATGCGTAACCCCATCATCTGCTGCTACTACAAGCAAACCATAATCAAGATTTTGCCCAACTAAACCACGAATAGTTGTTCTTAACCATGGCTCATGTCCTACTGTATCAACAAAACTTATAACTTTATCAGAATTCTCAAAAACTTTTGCTCTTTCTTTTTTATCCAAAGGATTTTTTAAATAAATCGGAGAAGAGTTTTTAAAGCCAAAAAGTGTAAAATGCAGATCAGCCGATAAACCTCTTTCAATTTCATGAGGCAAAACATTCAACTGAAGCCATTTCCTTCCATCCTTATCAGGCTCTCCTGTAATTATAGTTGCTATCAGAGTCGATTTACCATGAGCAACATGACCTGCAACTCCTACTATTAAATTTTCCTTTTTCTCAATTTTGAAAACCTGTTTAATTATAATCCTTCCTATAATTTTTCCATTTTCTAAGAATTTTTCAACTTTTTCTATTCTTGCATTATTTTCTCTTGATATTATCCTTAAGATGTTTAAAGTTTCTTCAAACTCGAGCTCGCTTAAACCTTTAGGTTCACCATTTTCCCTTATACCGATAATATAAACTGCAACACCATTTCCCTTTTCAAGCCTAAATTTCATTTGAGCAGCTAATTGCTGCTTCCTCTCTTCTTTTAAATGAACATCAGAGATAAGCCTTTCCTTAAATTCTATATTTCCGCTTTCTTTTTTGGGTAGTTTAACTTTCATAATTTTCAACGCTTAAAATTATTAAAAGAAACTTAAATATTTTTATTTAACTTATCTTAAATTTAAAAGGCAGGAGAATGGAAATAGAAGTTTGGGCAGAAAAGTATAGGCCAAAAAAATTAAGCGAAGTAATAAATCAAAAGCATGTAGTAGAAAGAATTAAGGCTTTTGTTGAAGAAAAAAACATTCCCCACATGCTTTTTGCAGGCCCTCCTGGCACTGGAAAAACAACCATTGCTTTAGCAATTGCTCATGAACTTTATGGTGATGCATGGAGACAAAATGTTCTAGAGAAAAATGCCAGCGATGAAAGAGGGATAGATGTCATAAGAGGTGCTATTAAGGATTTTGCAAGAACAAAATCTATTGGAGAAGTTCCGTATAAGTTAATAATTCTTGACGAAGCAGATGCCTTAACACCTGATGCTCAAAATGCTTTGAGAAGAACAATGGAAAATTATACCTCTGTTTCTCGTTTCATATTAATTTGTAATTATTCTAGCAAGATCATTGAACCGTTGCAAAGTAGAACAGCAGTTTTCAGGTTTAAAGCTTTATCTGAGACTGATGTGAAAAAATTTATTCAAAGAATCGTTGATGGAGAAAAGTTAAAAATAACAGAAGATGGTATAAAGGCAATAATAGAAATTTCAGAAGGAGATTTGAGAAAGGTTGCAAATCTTTTGCAAGCAGCTGCTTCTCTTAGCAAAAAGATAACCGAAGATTCTATATATGATGTTGCCTCTAGAGCAAGGCCTACTGATGTAAAAGAAATGCTTGAGTTAGCTTTGAAAGGTAAGTTTGAAGGTGCAAGGAAGAAATTACAGGATATGCTTTTAACTCAAGGATTGGCTGGAAGCGACATAATCTCTGAAATTCACAAGCAAATTTATTCTCTTCAAATACCAGAGGAAGAAAAAGTTAAGCTTATAGAAAAATGTGGAGAATATGAATTTAGAATTTCTGAAGGTGCAAATGAATTGATCCAGCTTGAGAGCTTACTGGCTCAATTTATGCTAGTTAAAAAGTGAAAGAATGTGGGTTTTGAAGTATAAGCCAAAAAATTTAAAGGAATTTGTAAATCAGAAAGAAGCTGTTAAAAAATTTTTAAGTTGGATTGAAAATTGGAAACCTGGAGGAAAGGCTATGTTATTTTATGGAATGCCTGGAGTCGGGAAAACTGCTTTATTGGAAGCTTATGCAAACGAAAAAAACCTTGAGTTAATCCAGATGAATGCAAGCGATTATCGTTCAGCCCAACAAATAAGAGAAGTAATAGGAAGCTCTATGAGGCAAAGAAGTCTTTTCAAAAAAAGTAAAATTTTTTTAATAGATGAGATAGATGGGATTGCAGGAAGAGAAGATTATGGAGGTGTGGGAGAAATAATAAAAATTATTAAAGAATCTATTTTTCCCATAATTCTAACTGCCAATAACCCTTATGATGAAAAGCTTAGAAGCTTAAGAGAGTACTGCATTCTAGTTGAATTCAAAAAAATTCCTGTTTGGGATATAGAGAAAAGACTTGGGGAAATTTGCAAAGAGGAAAAGATAAAAGCTGAGAAAGAAGTTTTAAGGAATTTAGCTAAGATGAGTGATGGTGACTTGAGAAGTTGTATAACTGATTTGGAAATTTTAGCAAGAGGAAAAAGGGAGATAAAAACTAAAGATTTAGCAGAATTAAGCTCAAGGGAAAGAGAAGAAAACATATTTAATGTTTTAAAAGTTATATTCAAATCAAAAAGCCTTTTAGCATCAAAACTTTCTTTAAGAAATGTGGATAAGGACCCTGATGAGATTTTTTGGTGGATTGAAAATAACATAGCTAAAGAATATGAAAAGCCTGAGGAAATTGCAAGAGCTTTTGAAATTCTAAGTAAAGCAGACCTTCTTAGAAGTTTTGTAATTTCAAGACAAAATTGGAAGTTGAAAGGTTATATGATAGATTTAATGACTGGAGGTGTTGCCTTAGCTAAAAGAGAAACTTATAGAAAATTCACAAAATATCAATATCCGAGCAAAATAACAATTTTAGGAAGAAGCAAAGTCGAAAGAAAGGAAAAAAGAGAGATTTTTCAAAAGTTGAGTAAAAATTTACACTGCTCTACAAGAAAGATTAAAAATGAATTTTTACCTTTTTTTAAACTTATTTTAAAAAATAGTGAAATGAGGAAAAAAATTTCCCAATCCTTAAGCTTAAGCCAGAATGAAATGGATTTACTGAAATAGTTTATTATAAACAAAACTTTTTGTTAAAGTAATTCTTGGGGATTGGAGAATTATATATTTGA
>JAVZIY010000051.1:0-5102 GCA_038998005.1 Candidatus Aenigmatarchaeota archaeon | reverse complement strand
GAAGTTAAAGATCAATTAGAAGTTACATATTCTTTGAGTAAAAAAGAAGTAATGCCAAACGACTTAATAAAAGTTACAATATCTGCAAACGAAAAAGGAGAGGGGATAATTCTCAAAAAAGATTACTTTAACTTTAAGGTAGGAGATGTTTTAATAGATAGGGAAGATATTTCTCTAACAGCTTCTGGCTCTTCTTTTATTTTTGAGTTTAAATTACCAGAGCTTTCACCAGGGAATTATGATCTTGAAATAAGCTTTAATTACAAAAATTATTCCAAAATATTAAGAGAAACTATTAGTTATATAATTCCTATTTCAGGGAAATTTTTAGATCTGAATAATAAAGCTATAGCAGTGGAGATAAAGTTTTTTGTGGATGGTGTTGAAAAGAAAAAGATAACAACAGATTCAACAGGCTATTATTCAAGCTATATTGCACCAGGAACTTATGACATTCAATTCAGTTTTCCTCAGTCCTCTCTTCTACTTTACAAAGTAAACCTTCAAAATTTTGATGATCCTACTAGATATTACTATTTGATAAAAGATGTGGAAGGTATAAGAAGTGCAGGCTTCTTTGTTTTCGAAACGTCTCTTCCATATTCTTCTGCAAAAATTACTATGAGCTACGATGAGAGCAGAATTAAAAATGAGAGAAATTTGGTTATTTTTAAATGTAATGAATGGAATACAGGAAGTTCTGTTTGCAATACAAAATGGGAACAAGTTTTTGGATTAATAGATACTGTTAAAAATTCCGTTACCTTGGAAACAAATAGTTTATCTGCTTATATAATAGGAGAAAGCAAAGCTTTGGATTTACAAGTTACCTTAGACAAGGAATATTATTCCCCAGGTGAGCCTGTAAAGATTAGGGGTGTTGTTAGGGATGAAGATAAAAATTTTGTTCCTGATGCTCTAATAAATCTTTCAACAAATTTTGGAATTTCAAAAAATGCTTATACAGATTCTGCAGGTATTTTTGAAATAGATTTCTTTGCTCCATTAGAAGGAACTTACACGCTTTTGATACAAGCAAGCAAAAGGACTTATTTAACTTCAAACTCTTCGCTTGTACTCCAAGTTATAAGGAAGAAGGAAATTTCACTTGTTTTGCCTGATAGTATAAGAATAGAGCAAGGCTCTGAAAGAATTTTTGAATTTTCTATTGTAAACATAGGAGAATTAGACCTATACAATCTTTCAATTTCCCTTTCTGGAATTCCGAATGAATACCTTGAGTATTCAAATATCATAGAAAAAATAAATGCTGGTCAAGATTTTAAGTTTCCAGTTAAATTTAAAATCCCAGAGAATGCTACTCCATCTACTCTAACATTGAACTTTGAGATAAGATTTGATGGTTTAGAGAAAAAGCAAATAGTTGGCTTCACCATTCTTTCTAAGCAGAATGTTACGGTAATAGAGAAAAATCCAGGTTTTCAATTCCCATTATCTTTTCCAACAGCAAAAATTGTTTTCCCTGAAATTTCTTCTGATATCTTTTATGTTCTAGCCTTAGGTTTCCTTCTAGTTTTTTCAGCATTTGCTTTGAAAAAGATTAAAAAAAGAAGTATAAAGGAAAGAGAGGAAATTGTTAACTTATTGCTTGATATTAAAAGAGAGATAAAAAAAGAAAAAATTGAACATCCCATTCAAGCTTTTAATCTTTTGGTTGAAAAGGAAAAAAATTAGTTACTTCAACTTTTTCTCTATATTCTTAAGCTTATCCTCAATATTTTTCTTCATCTCTTTATATGCAGCAATACTTATTATTCCTTCTTCCTTCTCTTTTTCCAAAACTTCAAGCATTCTTAATAATTTCTCCCTCTCCCTTACAATTTCTCCCTTCTTCTCTTCTTTCTTAACCCTTTCAGCTACTCTTCCTACTGGAATTATGTATGGTCTTAAAGCAGGTATCTTCTTCCTTGTCAAAAACAGTAAAATGGGAATTAATATTACTGATATTAAAATCGGAATAAGCCAAATTGGTATAATAGGTCTAAATACAGCTTTTTTAACTTCTAGCTTGCTGAGCAAATCTTTTGCTTTATCTATCAAGTTTCTTGCTCTTCTAACATTATCAAAGGCATCTTCAAGCTTATTGTTTTTAAAATTCTCTTCTGCAAGACTTATTTGAATTCTTATATCTTCTAAAATTGAAGTAAGGACTGAAACGTCTTTACCCTCAGCTTCAGCTCTTTTAACATCTTGCTCCAGCAGAGCTAAATCAGATTTAAGCTTTCTTATCTCATCTTCCAAAAGCTCTTCCATAGACTGAAATATGGTTAAAGTAGCATACTTTTGATCGCTAACAACACCTGAAAGAGCAGTTAAAGTTATTCTTGTTGCGCCAAGCTTTGCATTTGCAGGGATATTAAATGTTATTAGAAATACTGAAGTATTTCCAGGTGGCAAGCTTCTATAAAATTCTGGAGTTACGTTATACCATTCTAATGGAATTCCAAAAACCAAAAAGCTAACATTTTCCAAATTAGCTTCTCCTGTGTTCTTAACAACAACACTTTCTACTCTTGAAGCTCCTCTTACTACACTTATGTTTTCTCTGTAAGAGACAATTTTAATTTCAGCAAAAGCTCCTTCTGCAGGTGGAATTATTGCTGCTGCTGTTGGGATATAAACAGGATAAACATAAGTTATTGGAGGGGGTGGCAATTCGGGAAGAGTTATGTTTGGAGGTATGACCTCTTCTGCTAAAACAATAAAGGTTCTGTTTGCTACCAAAGGAGGTTGAATGTTATCATAGGTCATTCTTACTGTGAGTGTAGAAGTCCCTAAGGGTTGAGTTTTGAATATATAAGCTTGCTTCGTGGTTGTTTGATTGGAAAGACCAGGAGTGTAAAACCATCCAGACTCATAATAATAAGTTTCATTCCCAACTGATACCCACCATTCAAGAAATATATCTTGTGAAACTTCACCTTTATTCTCTATAGTTACAACAAAATCTAGATAATCTCCTCGCTTAACTTCGTTCTCAAGTAGCTCAACCCATAAGTCATAAGGTCCGCCTCTTGCAACTCTAAATGCTTTAAGCTTTAAAGTTTGGAATTCTCCCTGAGTAGCGTTTACAACTGCTAAATACATTCCATTCGGTGAATCAGGAGACATACTTCTTTCATAGATATAGAATCCTGTCATTTTTCTTTGCATGTTTGCAAGAGTATCGGTGAAATAAACCAAACCATCTGGCCTATAAACTGTTAAATTCATAAAATTTACATCAACAGGTCTTCCTTCGCCATTGTAAGTTAAAATGCCAAGTTTCATGGTATTATCAGGATACCAAACAACCGCAGTTTCTATATCTGCAAATAATCCAGTAACTGTTACAGTTCTTGAAAGAACTTCAAAGTTATAGCTTTTATAAACATAGAATGTTTCATTTACCATTTCATCATGATAGGAAGTGATCGAGGTTAAATTATAAATTCCTAAGAGTGAATCTGAGGATATGTAAAATGTTGGAAGGGGGTATATGCTTCCTTCTGAATTTGTTTTATATGAAGAGTAATGTGTAATATTTCCTAAGGAGTCTTTAATCAAAAACTCAACACTTATGTTTTCAATCCCATTTCCATTCAAATCCTTAACATTATAGTAAATAGAACCTTGATCTCCTTGGTAATATTTTGTTGAAAGTGTGGAAAGGAAAACGTTCAAATAGTAGTAAATTATAAAGCTAGAATTCTTTATTCCTATATTTCCAACATTATCTTTTGTATAAATACTAACATTATATCTTCCTCTTTGAGTTGTATTCCCTCCTTCATACTTAAAGTACCAAATAGATAAATTTCCACTCTCATATGTCTTAATCATGTCATATGATTGTAAGGTAGAATTTGGCTGAGTTATGTTCAGTTTTGTCCATAAAATTCCTGTTCCTGACCTGTCGGTTACATTTACAAAAAATTCTACTGAATTTTTTTGCTGAGTTTCATTTGGAATTATTTTAAACTCTATTATCGGCTCGACATAAGGAAGTAGAGTAACTATTAAACTCTTGTTTTTTGGGTTTGCTTCCTCTACTGCGCTAACAATAAAAGTTGAATTGTATATGTTTGGAGGAATTCCTGTAACATTATAATATACAGAAAAAACATGGGAGCTTCTTGCACTTATAGTGAAATTTGTTTCATTAACCTTAGTATAATTTCCTTTCTCTGGAGAAATTGTGAAATTGATGTAAATGTTTCCTAAGTTGCTAACATTAACTTCACATGCTATTCCTTCTGGAGGTGTCTGTGATTTTTGACATATTTCAGGCTGCATGCTCCAAGTTCTATTTATAGGCACACTAACTTCTATTTCAAAAATATCAAAACCATCATTAAAAGCAGAAACATTAATAATTCCACTATAAGTTCCTGCATCATATCCCAAAGGAACAGAAACATTTACTGCCACACTTTGGTTTTCTCCTGGTAATAAGCTTGAAATATTTTCTGGAATAAATTTGATTATAAAATCTTGACAAACTATTCCTGAAATACAGTTAAAGTTTATGTTTTGAAGGTTATCATTACCTTCTGATAGAACAGTAAAATTAGCCAGATAAGCTTCTGAGCCATCTGGAATATTTCCAGAAATTTTTTCTTCGCTAACATTTACCAAAGGATTTGAAGTTATGTTAACTAATAGAGAAGTTTGATTTGTTCCTAGAGAATTATCAGGATTTGTCCAATTTGTTCTTACATAAACATAATAATTTCCAGGTGAAGTTTTTTTGGGTATTTCTACTTCAAAACTTTTTGAGCATTCTTGATTTTTTACCAAGTTCTCACAATTTTCTAAAGTAGAATTAGAATTCCAGCCTGATGGTAAAATTAAGCTTATATTAGAATATCTAGCACTTCCATTTCCTATATTTTTTATACTTGCTTGAAAGGAAAAGTTTTGGCTTTGAGTTTGAGTTATATTTTCAGCAGTAAAGCTTGAGATACTTGTATTAATTGAAACATTTGTTTTTTGAGGCACATTAACTTCTATTTCAAAAATATCAAAACCATCATTAAAAGCAGAAACATTAATAATTCCACTATAAGTTCCTGCATCATATCCCAAAGGAACAGAAACAT
>JAVZIY010000050.1:0-5148 GCA_038998005.1 Candidatus Aenigmatarchaeota archaeon | reverse complement strand
ATTTTGATTCAAAAAGTATCCAACCAGCTGGAATTGATTTAAGGGTTAAAAGAATTTTAAAGGTTAAAGGGAAAGCATTTCTTGGAAGAAGAAGGGAGATGCCAAAGGTGGAAAAACTTTTTGACAAGGGTAAAGTCATTTTAAAAAGGATGATTTTGTTTTAGTCGAAACTATAGAAAAGGTTAAGATGAATAAAAATCTTAGTGGAATAATATTACCTAGAAGTAGCCTTTCAAGAAGTGGGATAGCTTTACTTACAAGCTTTGTTGATCCTGGCTTTAAAGGAAGTTTAACCATAGGAATGAAGAATTTGAGCAATGATGATTTTGAGATAGAAATTGGTTCTAGATTTGCTCAATTAATTTTGTTTGAAGTAAAAGGTTGCTCAAAAGAATATAGAGGAAAATATCAGGGCGGAAAGATAGTTTAAACAAAAATCTTTAAAATTTTATTTAAATCTAAAAAGTTTTTAAAAATAAAATCAGGATTGTATTTCTTCAAAATTTTATGGTTATATGATCCTGTGGCGACAGCAATAACTTTTCCAAACTTTTTGCACTCTATATCATAAGGAGTATCACCAATTATAAAAATTTGATTTCTTGAAAATTTTGTTTTAAATTTCTTTTCAGCTAGCTCGACAGTTTTTTTCAAAACTTGATTTCTATCTTCAGAAGTTTCACCACTCCCGATTATTTTAAAATATTTTATCAAGCTGACCTTTTTCAATTTAAACTTTGCTATTTCTTTTAAATTTCCCGTTAATATACCTAAAATATTATTCTCATCCTTGGCTAGCTCCTTAACCAATTTCTTAGAGTTTGGTATAGGCTTAAACCATGGGTCTTTTTCTAAATTTCTTTTGAAATAATCAACCATGTTTTTGCAAATTCTAGAAAAATTTTTCTCTATTTCATTTTTTTCAATACCTTTTTTAGTTAACATTTCTACTATTATTCTTCTATCCGTTTTTCCAGCATGAACTATTTCTTCTATTCTTGCGTCTATTCCAAAAACTTTTTTGAAAGCTATAGAAAAGGAATCGTGATGAGCCTTGCTCCCTTGAATAAGAGTTCCGTCTATATCAAAAAGTATAAGCTTTTTCATTTTTTCTACCTAAGATTTCAAGCAATTCACTTATATAATTTATCTCAAAATCAGGTTTAACATTTCCTTTAAAAACTTGTCCATATTTTGCGAGGACGGTTACCATCCCAAGCTTCTTGGCCCCTTTAATATCCCTCCTTGGGTCGTCACCAACCATCATTATCTCTTCTGGCTTCAACTTTAACTTTTTCAAAGCAAGTTTGAAAGGCAGTTCATGTGGCTTTTTAACTTTTGTTTCTTCAAAAGCTATTACAAGGTCGAAGAAATGTTGTAGTTTCATTCCAGCAAGCCTGGACCAAACTTGAAAGGAAGGTGCATCAGAAATTATACAAAGAGTATATCCTCTTCTTATCAATTCAATCAGAGTTGGAATTACATTTGGGTAGGGCTCAACATAACCTTCCTTTATCCTTCTGTAAGAAACCACACCTGCAGCCAAAATTTTTTTGTCAACTTTTTTTAAAACTTCTTTTAAAAATCTATCAAAAATCTTTTGATATTCGATTCCGTATTTTCTGTAAAGTTCATTTATTATTTTCAAAGCTCTTTTCTTTTCTATTTTTAATCCAGCATCTATCATAGCTTCTATAGCAGCTTCAGTTGCCTGAGTTTTCATTTTCATAAAATCTATAAGAGTATTGTCCAAATCGAATATAATGGCCTTAATTTTTGATGTGTCTTTCATAAAATCAAATTAAATTTAAAAAAATAAGAAGGAAATCGCCAAAGAGTAAGGTAAAAATTAAAGCAATAAAAAACGCAGGAGCAAATCTTACACCTTCCTTTATTACAACATATTTTTTTCCAGACCTTTTTATTTTTTTCACTTCTTTTTCGGTTAACCCTTCCCACAATCTGCTGTTATCTAAAACATCACCAACTTTAAGTTTTGATACAGGAATTTTTTGCTTAAAGCCAATTTGTTCAACAACTTTAGCAAATTTCCAAAGAAGAAAAACTAAGATAGTAAATGTTAGGGGGAGGAAAGAATACTTTATACTATTAATTAGCTCAAACCTAATTTTAAGATAGACAGAAAGGATAAAGTTTATTAAAATAAATCCAAAAAATAGAAAGACTGAACCTATTGTGAAAATCTTATAGCTGGCTTTTACATCCTCAAAAAATTTGATTAGAATTTTCCTTTTTATTAGAGCAAGAATAAAAGCATATAGAAGCATGTAAGCTGCTCCTAATAGAAATAAGTTAAAAAGGAAGCTTGCAGGAAATGGTAGAATAGATTTTGAAAAGTTGCTAGGTAAAGATGGAAGAAGAAATCCAACTCCTGATAGAAGTTTTGCGTCCCCACCTCCCCACTGTCCTGTATAATACATTAAGAATCCAAATCCCAAAAACCCAAGCCCTATTATTATGCTATTTAAAATTAATGAAAAATTCCATGAGATTAAAGATTCCAAGCCATTTAAAATTAGTCCAAGAAAGATCATGAGATAGGGAATCCAGTCAGGTATTTCCGTAGTTTTTAAATCATAAACTCCAGCCAAGCACGAGCCGAATAAAGCAGTAATTAAACAAACAATTTCAAACATAATTTTAATTTGTTTTTAGAGAAATAATTTTTATCTTATTATTTTTCCGAAGTTTGGTGTTATTACTATGTAACCTTCTTCAGTTCCTGCTATATCCCAGTTGAATTGACCACAAATCCTCTGAAGTTTTTTAATAGCATTTTGGAACTCCCCTAAATCCTTTTTTTGCAACTCTTTTGTGTTTAAAAATACTATATTACCTTCTTTAATTAATCTTGAAATTCTTTCAACATCTCCGAAGCCACCTAAGTGCTCTATCCTTATAGTTATTTGCTTTTTCTCTTCCTCTTCTGGCTCAACTTCTATCATTTCTTCTTCAGTCTTACCTTTTAGCTTATCTAAAATGCCCATTTTTACACCTTAATAGATTATTGAAATTTAATAAATTTAAAGTTAAGAGATTTTAAAAATTTTCTTATATTCTTTCAAATTTATCTACAGAATTTTTTAAGCTAGACGAAAGACTTTGATCAGGAGCTATTAAAATAGTTTTCTTTCCGTATTCTTTTGCTTTTTGGACCACAGGTAGAAAATCAGCATCCCTTGTTGCTAGAGCAATTATATCTATATCTTTTTTAAAGATTATTTCCATAGCAGAAACTGCCAAGCTAACATCAACATCACTTTCTTCTCTTTCAGACAAAACAGTTAAGCATTCAAATCCCTCATTAATTATAGCTTCTATCAGCTTTTCAGGAGCAAATTGGTTGATAAAAACTTTTGCTATAACAATTTTTCCGTATTTTTCAACCCTTTTCCTTAATTCTCTTAGATCTATGGAAAATTCCTTTCTGAGGAGGTTTGGCCCATCTACTAGTAAAGCTATTCTTTCCCCTTTTTTAAAGAAGTTCAACCTCATCAGCTTTCACTTAAAATAAATCCATCTCCCTTTACTAAATTAGTCATCCCGCTGAGTTTAATTTCTTCTCCGGAGATTATTAGACTACCCATGAAATTGTCTATTTCAAGCTTGCTGTTCTTTAAAGTTATAATATCTGATTTTTCTTCTCTTATCCTTCTAAGCTCACCATTCGAATTAGCAAAAGTTATCTTATCAGCTTTCATATAGAAAAGGGATGTATCAGAAGGTATAACCTCTATTTCAACATTTGAAATTTTCTCAGAGGAAAAGAGTAAATTGTTTATTTCAAAATTTTTACAGGTTCCAATAATTTTTAAATTATTTCCTTTTTTCTCAACATTTCCAGAAAAATCTTTCAAGCTTATACTTTCTATCTTTCCTTCCTTGGGAAAAACTTTTTGCTCAGATATCCTTGCTGAAAGAAAGTCACCAGATACGATTATCGTTGAATTTGGAAGGTTAGAGTTAAAATCTTGAATGGAATCCTTATTTACATTTAAACTTATTTCAAAAAAATTTCCTTGTGGTTTTGACTGGAATATTGAGAGAAATTCTCCAAGTTTTGACCTGAAGAATTGTGTATAGTCTTTTGTAGCTTTGCTAAAGAAGAGTAAATAAGCTATACCTATAATTATAAAGACTGTTAACCAAAGTTTCCAGCGCATTCTCCCTAAAAAATTTATAAGCATACAAGAATATATTTATGCATGACAATTTCACAGTTCTTTGGTGATAGCTTAACTAACATAATTTGGTTTCTTCTATTCATAATTTTAGCGTTCCTTTATCCTAGGATAATGATAGCACAAATGCTTTTCAAGCTTGAGCAAACTGCTCAAATGCTTGAGGATTTCACACTAAAAGCTAAAAACATAGTTATTAAAAAAATAAGCAAAAAACCAAAAAAAGATTTGAAAGATGCCATAAGCAACTTCTTAGAATTTTTTATGATAGAACCTGTGAGCTTGGACCCCTTCGGAATAGTTAAAAAAATAGAGCATATAGTGAATCTTTCTGAAAAAAGGTTTAATTATTTTGTTTCAAGGGTAGCGCCGAGGCTTAATCCAGAGGAAAAAGCCAATTTAGTGATGGGTCTTTCTGGAGCGATTTCATTAAACCAGATTGCAAAGATAGTTAGGCATTATGTGGAATTGATAAGAAAAACAAAAAACTTGCAACTTGCGTTAATTTTACAGATGCAGCTTCCGTTGGTTGAAAAAATTTCTAAGGCATTGCTTAAGGGTACAGAAGCTTTAACGAATGGGTGGCCTGTTGGTGATTCTGTAGGAGCTTTTGTTGCCGCACATTTAATAGGAAAGGAAAAAGTTAAAGAAATAGAAGAAGATACGATAATGGCGAAGAAGAGGATAAAAAGAAAGGAGGTTTATATAATAAAAGCAAAAGGTCCTGGTGGAAGACTAGGTAAGCTTGGAAGGGCAGTTGAAAAAATTGTCAAAAGGGAAAAAGTAGCGAAGATAATAACTATAGATGCTGCCCTAAAACTTGAGGGAGAGAAAACTGGAAGCATGGCTGAAGGAATTGGAGTGGCAATTGGTGGAGTAGGTGTTGACAGAGCTTATATTGAAGAGATAGCTTCTAAGAAAAACATACCTCTGGATTCTTTAATAA
>JAVZIY010000049.1:0-5198 GCA_038998005.1 Candidatus Aenigmatarchaeota archaeon | reverse complement strand
CAGATCCAGCAGGTTTAGCTAGTGATATAGCAGGAGCAATTGATGTAGCAACAAGAATGGCTGAAGTGTCTTATTCAACAGTAACAGCTGCTGGAAAAGCAGCAATAGATGGATTAGAAAAAAACATGGTGCCACTATCTGGCTTTGTTGTCGGTGGTAACGGATTCCCAAGTGCAATTAAAAAATATCATTACAGCACTTTGAAGCAATCAACATTTACTTGGAGAGGAAATGACTATGACTACCATGAAGAGCTTGTATTAGGTTCTGTATCTACAAGCCACGATTTTGCTGTTGATAAAGTAAATGGTACAGAAAAAATAATAATTCCATCAGGTGAGGTTAAATACAAATTCGTATTTGACAAACTTTTGAATATAACTGCATCAACAGGAAAAGGTACAATCTCAGACCCAGAATACAACTATCCTATTTCAATAAACCTACTTGGTAAGCAATTCATAATAGTCGGAGTAGGTGGGAATTCAGTCAAAATGTTATCTGGAAGTGTAGGAACAGCAACACCAACCACACCTGTAACTTACGGAGCCTATTCTGTATATTCAGATTTAGGTGCAGGCGGAACAGGGGGTTGGGCAAGAGTAATAATTAAAGATTCAGCAGGAAATACTGTAGATACTTTAATAATCGATGTTGGAGGAAGCAAAGAATCTACAGTTACAGGTTTAACAATAAAGTTATTAGCTGTAAGAGCCTTACAGGACGGAACAATAGTAGGAGCTGATTTGGTAGTCGGTCCAACAGGAGCAATAGAAAAAACTTACACAACTTCATGTGACATAACTTCAACAGGAACTGAAGATAAGAAATTCCCAGGTGAGACAGAGTGGTGCATACAAGTAGCTTCAGGAGATTTTGCAGCTAATGGTGCTATTCAGAAGAACGATGAAATAGAAGTTGTTTACAAACCAACAGATACCAAATACCTTTCAGCAGGAGAAAAATTAGTATTTCCAAACAACTATGGTGAGTTTGGCTTCTTAGGATTTAACACTAATTACTTTGTAACAGTAACAATCACACCATTCACAGAAAAAACTGTTTATAATGCAAATTCACCATCCACTTCATTAGGGACATGGAGTGGTATTGAGATTGCTTCAGATGTGGCAGGATCTCTTAGACGATTTGGTGAATCAGATTACTACGGCAAGCTATATCTGTTATTCCAGAAATCACCATCAGATGCGCAAAATGTATCTGTAGGTTATTGGGATCCTGTAAATCAGAAAATATTGGTCGACCCAACTGATGCAAACTTCTATAAATCTTTGAATGCTACGAATAAGGATGCATTCTCTGTTGACATAGAAATAAACTATGGTGGCTCTTCAGCATTTGCAAAGAACATAAGCATAGTTGTAAACAACAGCGAGGCAAACATAATTAACAAATTCGAGATTACTAATGCCGTAAAAATGGCATATCAAAACAAGACTGTCTGGTCTACTGCAACACTTCCAACATTTAGATTATACACATCAGATTCTGCTGACGACCAAGATGTAGTTGCAGCAACAAGTGGTGAAAATAATGCTAATGATAACATAGGAAAGGCTTCCCAAGATGTAGTTACAGATGCAGGAATAATTGTAGTTTCACCAGGAAGTTACTCAGGCTCACAAATAGTTAAAATAAAAGTGCCGGCAGAACAACTATATGTAGATGCTTACGTTGGTAAACTTGGATCTACAGCACAGGAAGGAACTTACAAAGTAATTAAACCAATAACAGCTGCAGTTGCAGTCTTAGATAAAGATGTAACAAATGCACACAGAGCAAAGAATATAATTTCAATAGGTGGGCCATGTGTTAACAGAATAACAGCAGAAGCCTTAGGTTTAACTTATCCAGCATGTGGTGCAGCTTCAACAGTTCCAGCCAATGCTGCAATGATTAAGATAGTAGACAATGTATTTACTCCAGGAAAGTCTGTAGTTGTTGTAGCAGGATGGGAAGCTGCTAACACAAGAACAGCATGCTCTGTATTGCAGAATTACGATACATTACTAACTCATGTGAAAGACCAATCTTCAGTAAAGATTACCGCAGCCACTCAAACAGGAATAACTCCGTTATAGAAATAAGCTAAGCTTATCTTTGCTTAGCCTGACTTTTTCTTTTTTGTTTTTGAAAAAAATTTAAGCTTTCGTTTCTAATTAATTTCTTATGTCAAAAATTAGAATAAGACTAGACAAAAGAATTTTTATAATTTTAATCTCCTTAGCTTTAATAATTTCCCTAATTATTTTCTACAATTTTTATTCTCCAAAACCAATTAAATCTTGGAGAATAGGAGATTTTCTTTTTGTCTTTAGAGCAGATTTGAGGGAAGCCAATAAAATTCCTGTCTACCCAAGCGAGGATGCAGTTTACTTAAAGCTAATCAACCCAATAGTTAAAAATGTCACTATAGCTTTTAAGGATGCAGGACAAGAAAATTATTATTACTCTTTAGAAACTTATGAGATAGTTTACAAGCTTTCCCTTTTTTATAAAATTAAGGGTATGGAAGTAAAATTTGATAGCATGGAAGTAGACTCATATGAAAATCTTCCAGGAAAGTTCCAAAATCCGATAATAGCTTTGGTTCATCCAAAGTTTGCGAACGAGACTGCAATAAGAATAGAGGATCATGTAATTTATATCCAAGGTAAGACGGCAGAGGAATTTGATTTAGCAATAGTAAAATTTTTAATGTCTGCTATGGGAATAGAGCTAGAACAAGCTTAATATATATAGATTTAAATGAGATTTTTATAATATGGAAATCCATTCAGTAAGTCTGCTTTTGTACAATATTTTTTTAATACCGATAATATTTTTCTCATGCGTTTACTTTCTGGTCGCCATTTCAACAATAATTTTTAAAATTGAAAAAAGAAAGTTCTCCAAACCAAAAGATAAGTCATGGCCTTTTGTCTCAATTCAAATTCCTGTTTATAATGACCCTGTTGCTAAAAGATGCATAGAAAAATGTTTAAAATTCGATTACCCAAAAGATAAGTTTGAAATAATAGTTGCAGATGATAGCACTGATGAGCTAACGATAAAAATTTTAGATCAGTGCAAAAAATATAAAAATGTTAAAATTGTTAGAAGAGATACAAGGAAAGGATTTAAGGCAGGAGCTTTGAATAATGCACTAAAGTATACTAAAGGAGAAATAATAGTTGTATTCGATTCTGATTTTGTTCCTCCAAAAAATTTCCTTAAAAGAATAGTAACACCATTTTTAAAAGATGAAAAAATCGCAATAGTCCAATCAAAAATGGGATTTTTAAATTATGACCAAAATATTATAACAAAATTTGCTTCCAGCTTATTAGCAATTTACTATAACTGTTGGATAAATCTAAAAAACAAATTTGAAACAGTTTTCTTTTGTGGGAGCGGAGGTGCCATAAAAAAAGAAGTTTTATTAAAAGTAAATGGATGGAATGAAGAAAATGTGACGGAAGATACAGACTTATCAATAAAAATTTTGGAGGCTGGTTATAAGCATATATACTTGCCAAATTTGAAAGTTTCTGGTGAAGTCCCATTTACATTAACAAGCTTTTTAAAGCAACAAATGAGATGGGCTTATGGTGTTACATTTACATTCAAAAATTATTGGAAAAAAATTTGGTTTAGTCCAAGCTTTAGCTTAGTTCAAAGGATAATAATAACTTTAATAACATTCGGTTGGGTCATTTCGCCTTTTGTTTTACTAACTACATTCTTCGGTCAACTTGCATGGATTACTGGAACTCCTAGGCCAATTCAAATTAGTGATATAGTAAAATTCTTCACATACTTTGCTTTAACGTCTGGCTTTTTAGTTTTGGCCACAGTAGGTTTGTATAGAGAAAAAATGCTTTCAAAAGTTGCATTTCTATTTCCTGCGTCTCTTACGATAGGCATCTGCTTGTCTTTTGTAGGAACAATAGCATTTTTCAAAGCTTTATTTGGTTTTAAACATTATTGGTTTAGAACTCCAAAGTTTGGAAGTATTTCAATAATAGAATTTTTCAAGAAAATTTTCATGAAGAAATAATTACTTACATTTTTCCCATTTTGAAAAATTTCTTCTTTCATAAATTTCTAATAAAGTTCCAATCCAATAAGTAGAAAGAACTATTAAGACATAAGGGAAGAATAATACGAATGCAATTATATTATAAATGCTTCTCTCTGAGAATTTAAAGAGGGAGTAAAGATTGAAGATTATGCTTAAAGAGAAAACGACGATTGTTAAAAGAAGGAAAGGTGTTAACACATATATTCCAATAAAAGTTTTGTAGATTAACTCAAGCATTCCAAAAATTGTGAACCAGTTTAGAAAATACTTAACAACCTCAAATGAAAAAAAGTTTCCATAAGCCACAAAGTAAATTAAATACCCGTTAACAATTTGATAAAGTGTTAATGGTAAATAAAGAAAGGAATGAAAGTACCAGTAAAGTTGAGTTGGGACAGAGAAGAAACTTACTCCTATATACTTCTTACTGAACAAAAGCTTGTTATGTTTTTTCACAACTTGAAGAGTCCCTCTTATCCATCTTATCCTCTGTCTTATAAAACCTCTAAGAGTTTGAGGAACTTTTGTATAAGCCACAGCATCAGCCATCCTTATTTCAAATCCAGCATTTCTCAAATAGAAAGAGATATCAAAATCTTCTACAGGAGTATCCCCTTTAAAGCCACCAATCTTCTTAATAGCACTTTTCCTGAAGGCACAAAACCCTGGTAAAATACACAATCCATTTACCTTTTCACAAACTTTTTTCCATCCCGAAACCACGGCGTAGTCAAAAGATTGCAACCAAGATAAAAAGTTTTTTGACCTTTGTACCCTAAGAACAGAAGCTACACCCCCAATTTTCTCATCTTTTAAAGGTTGAACTATTTTTATTAGAGCATCCTTTTCAATTTTTGTGTCAGCATCCAATACAACTATCACACCAAACTTAGAATATTTTAAAGCAAGATTTACTGCCTTTGCCTTTCCTTGGTGTCTACCTTTTATGAGTTTAATATTTTTATTTTTCTTAGCAAATTTCCTAACTATTTCAGCAGTTCTATCTTTTGAACCATCGTCAACAACAATTATTTCTCTTTTGTTTGGATATTTCGCATTTAACACACTTTCTAATGTACTTGCTATATTTTCTTCCTCATTGTAAGCAGGAATT
>JAVZIY010000048.1:5056-5366 GCA_038998005.1 Candidatus Aenigmatarchaeota archaeon | reverse complement strand
AAAGTAAAACTCCAAAGTCTCCTATTTCTTGTGGTATTTCGTGAAAAGCAACAGCAAAACTACTCACTATTCCTAAGCTAAGACTTGTTAGAAAACTAGCAGCTATTATTAAACCATCAACAAAGTTGTGAATAGAATCAGAAATTAAATTTGCATATCCCAAAGTGTGAATATGCTCAACTTTATGGCAATGATGCCAAAGCAAAAATTTTTCAAAAAAATAGAGAAAAATATAGCCAATTAAAACCGAAGCAAATATTTCCATATTTGCACTTTTTTCCATAGCTTCTGGCAAAATGTGAAGAAAAGA
>JAVZIY010000048.1:0-5046 GCA_038998005.1 Candidatus Aenigmatarchaeota archaeon | reverse complement strand
AGTAGTTTTTCTTTAATTACCAAAACCAACAATCCTATGAACGAAATTACGCTTATTAGAATTGTACTTACAACTATCATCAATAGTTCCATGTTTATATTTTAATCTTAAAAAAGTAAAAAGGATTCAGTCAACTTCAACAACTTCGGCTTCTTTTGTTGCTTTATCAATTAATTTTTCAATTTCAATTTTTTTCTCAAGTTTTTTAATAACTTCAAGCTTTGCTTTTGTTGTCGGATGCTTTGGGACAAATAAAGTACAGCAATCCTCTTGAGGTTTGATAGAAATTTCATAAGTTTTTATTTTTTTAGCAATTTTTATTATTTCATTTTTATCCATCCCTATCAAAGGTCTTAATATTGGGGTACTTGCTGCTTCATTTATAACTGCTAAATTTTCCAAAGTTTGAGAAGAAACTTGAGCAAGGCTTTCTCCAGTTACTAAAGCTTTTGCATTTTCTCTTTTTGCTATTTCTTCTGAAATTTTAACCATAGCCCTTCTATAAAGGACTATTCTATATTTTATAGGAGCTAAAGTTTTTATTTTCATTTGAATCTCTGCAAAAGGAATAAAATAAATTCTGCTTTTGCCTTGATATTCGCTTAAAATTTTAATTAATTCCTTAGTTTTTTCTATACTCGCTTTTGACAACAAAGGGAAAGAATGAAAATGGATAAAAACTACTTTACATCCTCTTTTCATAGCAAACCAGGATGCTACAGGAGAATCTATTCCGCCTGAAATTAATGCTAAAACCTTTCCAGAAGTACTAACAGGCATTCCTCCCAACCCTTTAACTATTTTTTTATAAATATATGTATCATCTTCTCTAACCTCTATAAAGATTTTTACATCAGGTATTGAAAGATTAACTTTTCTTTTTATAACTTTTCCAGCTTCTCTAGCTAACTGTTGACTTGAATACGTATGCTTACCAACTCTTTTAACTTTAAGGGAAAAAGTTTCTCCAGGCTTAATAAATTGAGAAAAATTTTGTTTAAAAAAGTTTATTATGTCTTCTTTTTTAGAAGTTTTTAAATGAATGCAAGGAGAAAAGGAAACTATTCCGAAGATTTTTTTCAAAATTTTAGAACTTTTTAAAATTTCTTTAGTTTTAATAAAAATTCTCCCTCTTTTCCTATAAATTTCAAATTTTACTCCATCTTTTTTCAAAAAATTTTTTATGTTTTTAACAAGTTTTTTTTCATAGATTCTTCTAACCATTTCGGACTTTAGAAAAATTTCACCATATCTTATCAAAATTTCATCGTATTCTATTTTCATGCAATTATAGTTTTAAGGATAGAAAAATTTATTTTTAGATAAGGATTATTTAAAGAAGGGTCTTTGGAAGAGATATATGTAACAACCATAAGGAAAATTCTTGGAGATACACCAAAAAGGAAATGTGAAAAGCATAATCCTCCAAAAGAAGTTGAATTTTATGAGTGTTCTGGATGTGAGTATGATGTGGGAGATGCTGGTTGTATTTATCCAAGAAGAAAGGAATATGAGAAGTGGCGAAAAAATAGCATAGTTAAAGTTTAAGAAACAGAAATTTTTTAAAATTTAATTATTATTATTGCCCAGGTCGCCTAATCTGGTAGGGCGCCAAAGCTATGCTGCGCCTGCCTGGAGAGCTGGTGGGGCTTTGCCCCTTCTGGGTTCAAATCCCAGCCTGGGCGAATTTAGAGTTAAATTCTCTATATTTTATTCCCTTCAATTAACCATAATCCATAAAAATTTTCCACGATTATGTGAAGTGAAGCCAATACCAAAGCTTAAGTTTTCATTTATTTGATAAACTTGTAAAGTTTTATCAATAGGAAAGAAGTAGTGAGTCGCCTTAGGTTCAATTGATTTAATTTTTTCCGCTTTAATTTCTAATAGTTTACATGCTCTGAGTAAAGCCTTTCCCCTGCTTTCATATTCTTCCATAATTTAAAGCTAAAATTCTTTGAAAGTTATTTAATTAATTGTGAAAAATAAGAAAGATAAATCTTCAACAAAAAAAGTAAATTTATTTATTCAGGAATTAATTAAAGGTATCGAAAAAGATGTTATTTCTGTTACCCTCTTTGGAGATATGAAGAATTTTAAAATTGGAGTAAGCGACATAGATTTATTTATACTGACCAAATCAAATAAAGAGAAAGATGTTAAAAGGAAAATCAAACATCTATTTCTTCTTTTAGATAAAAAATATAAACTTCAGTTTGCTAAGGTTTGTTTCGGTTACGGTAAAAATATTTTCGCAAGAATTTTAATCAAGTTTGAAAATTTATTCTTCTATAGAGTGCCTTACTACATCTTTTCAAATGAAAAAGTTATACCTGAGAAACAGTACATAAGATGCTGGAAAGTAAAACTTTTATCCATTTTTGGTTCCCTTAAAATTTTTTGGAGATATATTAAAGGTGGAAAAATAATTCATGGAAATGATTTCACATCCAAAATAGAAGTTCGTGAAATTTCTCAATTTGAAAAATTTAAAAATCTATTCTTTCTCTTTCTTTTAGCTTTAGTATCAATTATAGTGGATTTTGAAAATGGAAAGCACATTCTACAAAAAGTTTTAAAATTTAATAGGCATGAATTTTGGAAGTCCACCAAACTATTTTAAATAGAAATTTAATTTTTTATCTAAAACTTCTATTTTTTCTTTTCCTATAACAATTGTAGGAGTTCTTTTTCTATAGCTTCTTGATCTTTCTCAGGAATTATCTTTAACTTGTAACAAAAATTTTTAATCGAATTCCAAGGGAATTATGTCCCATTTTCCAAGAACGGAAAAATAATTTTCTGGTAAAGAAGGATAAGAAACAAAAATTTCCTCATTTCTTATGTAAACTTCTATCTTTTATGAAAAATTTAAAAAGAAAGAATTTGGTAATTTTTGCTTGAGATTTACCATTCTTCCTCTTCTTCAGATTCTTCTTCCTCGTCTTCCTCCTCTTCCCACTCTTCTTCCATTATCTCACTTATTATTTAAGGTTCCGAACTATTATTTAAACTTATCGTTCAACTTTTAAAGTTTAAATTCTTAAATCGCAAAGATAGAGAAAGTCTATTCTAACTATTTTTAATATTTGAATTCAGAAAATAAAATTAAGCGCCAGTTGTCTAGCCAGGTAAGACCCGAGCTCCCCAAGCTCGTGACCCGGGTTCAAATCCCGGCTGGCGCATGCTTTTTTGGGATAAATTGTTTTGAGTAGAATTTTTAATAAAAACTCGAAACTTTTTGCTTTTAATTTAATTTCTAAAATATTTGATTGCCTTTTTCTTCGCGATATCTTCTAATTTTTCTCCATAAGAAACTATAGGACCAATTCCTAAATCCCTCTTCCTAGCTTCTCTTATTTCTCTCACATTTTTTAAAAACCCATCCAAATTTTTAGATACATTTTTAACATCAAAATTTCCTAAATATTTTTCTCCTAAATAGGCTTCTATCTCTCCTTCTCCAATAAAAATACCACTCGGTAAAATTAATCCATTTCCAAATCTCCTGCATTCTTCAAGGTTAGCTCTATAAACCATAATTTTTGATAGAAACTTAAAATTTAAAAACTTTCTTATTTTAATAAATTTAAATTTAGTAACATTTTATTTTAATATTAAAAAGTGAGAAAAATGAAAAGAACTGGCCCGACAAATCCATATTTAAGAAAACTGATAGAAGAATTAAAAAAAGCATCCATAGAGCTTAAAGCACCAATTTGGCTTTTGGTAGCAGAAAAATTGGAAAAACCGAGGAGGAAAAAAATAGAAGTAAATCTTTTCAAAATAAAAAGATATGCAAAGGAAAATGAAACTGTTTTAGTTCCAGGAATTGTTTTGAGTGAGGGGGAGCTTGAAAAACCAATAAGTATAGCAGCATTTAGATTTAGTAAGAACGCAAGAGAAAAAATTGAAAAAGTTGGAGGAAAATGTTTAAGCATTCAACAGTTAATGAAAGAAAACCCAAAAGGAAGTAATGTTAGAATATTGATGTGAGGTTATGAAATCTAAAGTGGATGAGATAATTGGGAGATTTGAAAAAAGCTTTAGGAACTATGAGATAGAGAAAGGGAGTCAAGATTTTATTTACAGAATTGAAAGTAAAGATGGAAATATAGCTTATGTTGTTGATTGTATTTTTAAGATATTAAATGAGGCAAAAGGTAAAATTCCCTATAATCATAAAAAATTTTGGTATAAAGTTTTTGGGGTAGAGGCATGATAATTTACGATGCTTCAAATCAAATCTTAGGAAGGCTAGCAAGTAGAATAGCAAAAGATCTTTTGAAAGGAGAGAAGGTTTTTGTTGTGAATTGTGAGAGAGCTGCAATTTCTGGAAACCCAAAGAAAACTTTGGAGCTATACTTACAGAAAATTCAGAGAGGGGATGTTAAAAAAGGACCTTTCTTTCCAAAAACTCCTGATGGAATTTTTAGAAGAACTGTAAGGGGAATGCTGCCATGGAAAAAGGCTAAGGGAAGAAAAGCTTTTAAAAACTTGAAAGTTTTTATAGGAATACCCGAAGAATTAAAAGGAAAAGATTTTAAAAAATTTGAAAATGCTGATGTGAAAAAATTAAAATGCAAATTTATTTATTTGTCTGAACTTTCAGTTTTACTGGGGGCTAAGAAAAGATGGTAAAGGAAAAAGTTGTAATTGTTACAGGAAAGAGAAAGGAATCAATAGCTAGAGGTAAAATTTCATCTGGTAAAGGAATTATTAAAATAAATTCAGTTCCTCTTGAAAATTGGGGAAATGAATTTCTTAGGATGAGAATAATGGAACCACTAATTTTAGCTGGCGATGCTGCAAAAAGCGTTGATTTTGAAATTAAAGTCAGAGGTGGAGGAATAGCTGGTCAGAGCGATGCAATTAGAATGGTTATAGCAAAGGGCTTGGTTGAATTTTCCAAAAGCAAAGAGCTTAAAGAAAAATTTTTGCAATATGATAGAAATTTACTTGTTTTTGATTATAGGAGAAATGAACCACATCATGCAAGCGGTAGAGGAGCAAGTAAAAGAGGAAGTAGAAGGCATAAACAAAGGA
>JAVZIY010000047.1:0-5510 GCA_038998005.1 Candidatus Aenigmatarchaeota archaeon | reverse complement strand
AAACCTTTTAAGAGAATATATAAATTTCGGAGGTTTGCCAGAAGTTGTACTCTCAGAAGAAGTAAAGAAATACATGCTAATAGAGGAATACTTCAAGACTTTTCTTGTTAGGGATATTTTTGAGCGATATAGAATAAGAAACAAAGAGTTAATAAGAGATTTGATAAGGCTCTTACTAAATTCCACACACATAACTATAACAAAGGTGTTTGATACTATGAAATCTTTAGGTCATAAAGTGGGAAAGGAAACAATTGCAAACTATTTTTATTATTTAAGAACCTCCTTATTTGTAGAGTTTCTCGAGATCGTATCACCAAAAATAAAGAATTCGTTAAAAGCCCCTAGAAGGGTTATGTTTATTGACAATTTTTTCATAAAAAGATTTTCTTCGAAATTCTCTGAAAATATAGGAAGACTAATGGAAAATTGTGTTTTCCTTGAGCTTAAAAGAAAAATTAGCGAAGATCCTTTGTTAGAGATTTATTACTGGAAGGATTATCAGCAACATGAAGTGGATTTTATTCTTAAGAAAAATTTAAAAGCTAATCAACTGATTCAAGTAACCTATGCTTCTAGCAGAGATGAAATAGAAAAAAGAGAAATTAGGGCTTTAACTAAAGCAAGCGAAGAATTGAACTGCAAAAATTTATTGATAATAACCTGGGATTATGAGGATGAAATTAAAACTAGCAATAAAACAATTAGTTGTTTACCTCTGTGGAAGTGGCTCTTAGGATATAAATGAACACAAACAAAAACTTATTTCAAATGCAAGTAAGTGAAGTAGCTAAAGAATTGATTCTGATGTTAGGCTTGGAAGGAAAAAGCTAAACTTATAGAAAACTTTAATTTCCTTTCCCAATATATTTCTATGCTACAATTTGAAAAAATTCTTGAAATTCTTGAGAAAAAGTCTGGATTAAATAAAAAAGATTTGGAGAAAAAAATAGAGGAAAAGCAGAAAGAGCTTTCAGGCCTTCTTTCAAGGGAAGGAGCAGCTTATTTGGTTGCAAAAGATCTTGGAATAGAGTTAAAAGAAACAAGTTTTTTGGAAATAAAAGATTTAGTTTCTGGGATGAAAAGAATTAATTTAATAGGAAGAATTTTTAAAATTTCTGAGATTCATGAATTTGAAAAGAAGGATGGAAGTAGAGGAAAAGTTATAAATATTTTTATTGCCGATCCTACAGGTTTTGTTAAATTGCCTTTGTGGGATGATAAGACAGAGCTGATTGGGGATGAAATAAAACTTGGTGATGTAGTTAAAATTAGAAATTGCTTTGCAAGAGAAAACATTTTTGGCGATGTTGAAATTTCTCTCGGGAAATATGGTATAATAGAGAAAGCTGAAAAAGATTATGGCTTACCTTCTGTTCAAGAAATGGAAAAAAAATTTTTAGGAGCTTTGCCTAAAAGAAAGGAAATAAAAGATTTGGAAGAAGGAATTTATGAAATAAAAGGTACTCTAGTTCAAATCTTTCAAGGAAAATACATCTTTCCAATTTGTCCTGTTTGCAAGAATAGCTTAAAAGAAAATAAGTGTGAAGAGCATGGTGAAGTTAAGCCAGAGTACGCTCTAGTAATTTCTGGCATAATAGACGATGGCAGCGATAACATAAGAGTTGTTTTTTTCAGGGAGAATGCAGAGAAAATTTTGGGTCTAAAAGCAAGCGAATTAGAAAAAATAAGTGAAGAAGAAAGGGAAAATTTGATTAAAGAAAAAATTCTTGGTTTGGAATTGGTTCTAAAAGGAAAAGTTAAGAAAAACAAAATTTTTGAAAGGCTAGAATTTGTTGTTAATGAAGTAAAAGATTTAGATATTAAAGAAGAGAGTAAAAAGCTAATAGAGGAGCTTAAATCACCACTTGAGTGAAAAACATAGGAAATATATTTATATATAAAGAAATGAATTATGGGGAAGAAAAGGATGGAAAAAGAAATCAGGCTTGAGGATATTCCTGGTGTTGGTGAAAAAATAGCTAAGAAGCTTAGGGAAGTTGGTTTCTCTGAACCTATGACTATAGCTGTTGCTTCTCCTTCTGAATTAGCTGCAATTGCTGAAATTGGTGAAACTCAAGCAACAAAAATAATAAACGCAGTTAGGCAAATGCTTGAAATAGGTTTTGAGTCTGCTGATAAAATTTTGGAAAGAAAGGAAAAGGCTTTAAGAATAACTACTGGAAGCAAAAATTTGGATAATTTGCTGGGAGGTGGTATAGAAACTCAAGCAATTACAGAAAGCTATGGAGCTTATGGTTCTGGAAAAAGTCAACTAGCCTTTCAACTTGCAATTACTGTTCAATTACCAAAGGATAAGGGAGGGCTCGAAAGAGGATGCTTATTTATTGATACTGAAAATAGTCTACCTTATGATGAATTAATTGTTATAGAGAGGAAAGGAAGAGTAGAATTGGCTAAAATAGGAGAGATTGTTGAGGAAATGCTTAAAAAGGGTAGGGTTAAGCAATTTCAAGGTACAATTTGGGTAAATTCGAACCCTGAAAAAATTAAGGCCTTTTCTTTTGATCCAGAAGATTTAAAAATAAAAGCATTTGAGATTACAGGATTTATGAAACATCCAAAAAAAGAAATATTTGAAGTAAAGCTTAAAAGTGGAAGAAGGGTGAGAGTTACAAAATATCATAACTTTTTCATTCTTTCAAAAAATTGTAATTTGGAAGTTTGCTCCACAGAAAAATTAAAAAAAGGTATGAGGATAGCTGTTGCAGGAAAACTTCCTATAAAAGAATATGAGAATTTAACAATAGATCTGTCTTCACTTCTTTCTGGAGAAAAATTATACGTAAGGGGTGGTAAAGAATTTTCACATTTTCTGAATAACCATTATGATGAGTTAAGCAAGTATGGTATTAATAAGCTTCATATAAAAGATGCTTCACTTCCTCTTTCAATTTTTAATAGAATTAAGCATAGAATTAAAAATGAGATAATCGAAAAACTAAAAATTGGTGGTCGGTCAAGAAGAAACAATTTACCTTTGTTAATTAAGGTTGATGAAAAGTGGAGTAAGTTTTTTGGATTATATGCAGCTGAAGGAAGTTGCATAGAATATGCAAATCGCGTGATAATAACAACGAGAAATAAAGATATTGAGGAATTTGTTATTAATTTTGGAAAAGAAGTTGGATTAAAATTTAAACGTTTAAAAGATGATTTGAAAGTAGAGTCTAAAGTTTTAGCTCTACTAATTAAAAAACTTGGTATGGCGGGTAAGTCAAACTCAAAACAATTTCCAAAATTTTTCTTAAGTATGGGGAAAAGAAATTTGCATTCACTTTTGGATGGCTATATAAGAGGTGATGGTAGTTTTGATAAGGTGACTGGAACTTTAAACTGTGAAACAAGAAGTTTCAGATTAGCCCAACAACTTATATATGCAACACTACCTTTTAGAATTCCGGCAAGAAACAACATCACTAGAAGACACTACAAGGGAAATATTTATGAGACGTTCAACATCCATTGGCAATTTTCTAGAAGTAACTTATCAAGATTAGAAGAGATACCAAATTCTGACCTCCAAATAGGAAGGATTTTGAAAGAGATAAGAAGAAGAAATGGAATTTCTACTTGTAAAATTGAAAAACTAAGTGGTATAAATAGCTCTGTAATAATCAACATAGAAAAGGGTAAAATAAAGAATGTAAAAAGAAAGACTTTGGAAAAAATAATTAATAGTTTAAATGAGAATGATGAGTTGGTAAAACTTCTTAAAGTTATAACTGATGGAGATATATGGTTTGATGAAGTAGTTTCAATTGAAAAATGTGGTGAAGAGGAAACTTATGATATAGAAGTGATGCCAAACAATAAAGAAATTGAAAACTTTATTGGAGGATACGGAGGTATAATACTTCATAATACATTTTCTCCTCAGAGAATAATTTCTATAGCAAAAAGATTTAAGCTAGATCCTCAACAAGTTTTGAAAAATATTTATGTCAGTAGGGCATTCAATAGCGAGCACCAAATGTTCTTGGTCGAGAAAGCAGTTGATGTAATTCCTGAAAAAAATATAGGAATTTTAATTTTAGATTCTCTCACATCTCATTTCAGAGCAGATTTTATAGGAAGAGCGGAATTGGCTGAAAGGCAGCAAAAACTCAATAAGCATTTACATCAATTACAAAAGCTTGCTGACGCTTACAATCTTGCAGTTTATGTTACGAATCAAGTTATATCAAGGCCAGATGTATTGTTTGGCGATCCCACAGCTCCTGTAGGAGGCAATGTATTAGCCCACATGTGTGTTGGCTCCAACTCTCTAGTAATTACGGATAAAGGAATTAAAAGAATAAAAGAAATTCACAATCCAATGAACATTATTGGATATAAAGATGGTTTTGGGTTTTATAAAGTTATAGAGAAAGTTGAAACTGAAAGATCAACTTTATTGGAAATTAATCACAATCTTCAGATTTCAGAAGAACATACTGTTTTTATTTTTACTGAAGATGGTTTCAAAGAGGTAAAAGGTAAGGATTTAAAAATAGGAGATTTTCTCATTCTTCCAAGATCTTTAGAAGTTCCTGAAAAACCATTAAAGTTAAATAAACTTAAACCAGAAAAAGTATACACGATTAAAAATCCTGATAAGGTTAAAAGAAGACTTCAACAGATATTCTCGATTAAAAATGAGATAGAATGCAAAAACTATATAGGAATAGGAGCTAGGCATCTTAGAAAAATTTTGAATTCATCCACTCTAACTTCATTAAAAATTATAAGAAGAATTGAGAATTTAATAGGAAAAATAGATTATGAAATTAAAGAAACAGTTAAACATAAAAATGTTAAAGAGGTTAATGAATTAACAGAAGAGTTAGCTCAAATTCTAGGGTATTTTGTTGGTGATGGTTCTAAGGACTTTTACAACAATTCTATTCGAATAAGAGATGAAAGAAAAGAAGTTCTAGAATTTTACAGCAGTTTGTTCAAAAATGTTTTTAATATAAAACCAAAAATTTCAAAAGTTAAAGATAAAAATTGTTTTGAATTAAAGTTTGCTAACAAGTATGTAACTAACGTTCTGAAATTTTTGATCAATAAACTTCACAACTTATTCTTTGAACGGAAAAATATAATCAAAGCCTTTATTAAAGGTTTGTTTGATGCAGAAGGAAGCGTAAGTAATGTAGTTAGCTTAACGATGAAGGAAAGAGATTTTCTTGTATTCATTAAGCTGTTACTACTAAGGCTCGGCATTCATTCAACAATAACTACAATTAGAAATAAAAATGGTCTCTATTACAGGCTTTTGGTTAATCCAAACAGATTTAGAGAAATCAACTTTACTTCTTCCGAAAAAAATGAGAAGCTTTTTATAAATAAAAAATTCATAAGAGAGGAGAAAATCCCATTAAAAAGAAAAAAACTTGAGCAATTACTTGAAGAAATTGGAATAGATTGGAAATTTAATCATTCGGAAAATAACATAAGCTATTCTGAACTTGAAGAGTTGTGCAAGAAATACGAAGAAGCAAATA
>JAVZIY010000046.1:0-5556 GCA_038998005.1 Candidatus Aenigmatarchaeota archaeon | reverse complement strand
AACTGCAAACTTAGCAATAGCATTAACAAAACTTAATAAAAGGGTTTTAGTAATAGATTGTAACATTTCAACTCCTCACCTAGCTTACTATTTTGGGTTAAAGGAATACTCTGTAACTCTTAACAACATTTTAAGAGAAGAAATACCTTCAATTTATGCTCCTGTTTTTTGCAACGATGTTATGCTAATTCCTTCATCAGAAGAAATTAAGGATTTAATAAATATTGATGTTGGGAAGTTAAGAAATGTTGTGGAAGATATCGAAAGATTTGGAAATTATGATTATATCCTTTTAGATTCTGCTCCTGGTCTGGGAAGGGAAGCTTTAAGTGTCTTGGAAGTTGCAAGAGAGATAATTTTTGTTACCTCACCGACAATACCTACTGTTTCGGATGTTACAAGATGTGCAGAACTAGCAAACAAGTTGGGGAACAAAAAGTTTTATATAGTCTTGAACATGGTTAGAGGGAAGGACTATGAATTAAATTATGCGAATGCAGAAGGATTTTTCCATTCTTATGTTTTGGGTAAAATTCCTTTCAGCGAGGAAATAATGGATAGCACTGCCTTGGGAATTCCTCTTTTAACAGCTAAGCCAAAATCAAAAATTGCAGAAACTTTTATGGAAATTGCATCAAACCTAGCAGGAATAGAATACAAAAGAGAATCTCTTCTTGAAAATTTAAAAAGTTTTTTCAGAGAAAAGATTAACTTAAAAAGAAAAATATAAGATATGCAAAAAGAAGTAGAATCTGAGCTTGAAAAGATTTTAAAAGGAAAGGTTAGGGAAGTTTACTTTAAAATTTCGAATGACCAAGAAGTAAAAGGCTTGCTTGAGCAAGCAAACAATCTTTCAATTTCAAGGCTCGGCTATAATGATCATGGCGAAGTTCATTCTAAAATAGTGGCTCTTAATAGCTTGAAAATGTTTGAAATTTTGATTAAAAGTGGTTTAAGGCCAACTATAGTAAAGGAAGGAGTTGGAGATGAAGAAGATTCAAAAGTTGCTATTTTACTTGGGGCTTATCTCCATGATATAGGTTGTTCTATCTCAAGAGATTCTCATGAAATTATGGGAGCTGTTCTCTCCTTTCCTATAATAAAAAGAATTTTAAATGAATTTTATCCAGACTTTAAGCTCAGTAGAATTTCTTGTTTTATATTAGAAGCCATAATTTCACACATGGGAAATTATGAAGCTACCAGTTTAGAAGCAAGGATAGTTGAGGTTGCTGATGGTACAGACATAACAAAAGGGAGGGCAAGGATACCTTTCCATATAGGGAAGAAAGACATACACAAGTTTTCTGCACTGGCTATAGAGAAGGTTGAAATAAGAGAGGGAAAGAAAAAACCTATAAGAGTGGAAGTTTTCATGGAAAATCCTGCTGGAATTTTTCAAACTGAAGAGATAATGCTGAAGAAGATTAGGGATGCCAGGCTTGAAGAATGTGTGGAAGTTGTTGCAAACATAAAGGGAGAAAGTAAAGTTAGGTATATTTGATTATTCTTCTTGAACTCTTGGTGCTAAGATGAAGCTAAGACTTAGCTTATCTGTTACTTTAAAAGTTAGTCTCATTGGATAATCCTGACCCCATTCTAAAACTACAGAATCTGCTATACTTGCTGCCTTTACCATTTTTTTCAAGTAGTCCAAGGGATACCTTGCTCTTGTTTCGTCTCTCGCTTTAATTTCAATTAGAGCTCCATTATCCTTTTCAAGCTCAAGCTCAGCAGAGCTTATATCTCCTTCTGCCCTCATCAAAAACTTATTTGGAAGAGCTTCAAAAACAATAGAATCTGAGACAACTTCTGCATCATCTATTCCTGATTGCAAAACTTCTGAGCTTATTTCTGCTTTAGAGACAAATTCTAATTGGTCTATAGGAGGAATTTCTTCTTGACTTATATCCAGTAAAGGTAAAACAAATCTTCTTCTGGAAGAATTTTGTAATATAATCTCTAGCTTCGAATCTTTAAGCTCTAAGGTCAATTTATCATTTGCTCCAGCTCTCTTTAGAATAGATAGAAAGTTTGTGATGTTTAAACCTACGTCCTTTTCTTCCTTAACCACATATTCATCAAAGGCATTTGCAAGAATTTTTAAGTCTGCTACAGCAACCATCGCACGGTCAGCGGCTATTAGACTTATTCCATCCTTTCCTAGCCTGAAGACACCCTCATCTATTATTTCTCCAACAGCTGTTAATGGTGTTTTTAGAAGCTCTATATTGCTTAAAACAGCCTTAAACATTCAATCACCAATTTTACTATATAATTCTTCAACTTCCTTATATAAATTTAAATCTAAGTCATTTAACCTTTGAACTATATCTGCTTTAATCTTATCTCCTTCTATGGAGCAAAAAACCCTTAATATTTCTCCACCATTAACTTTTTCATCACTTAAAATTTCTATTTTATTTTTTCCATCACTTAAAACAAAAGAGCCTTCATTAGCATTCGAAACTCTTCCTACTATTGAAATTTTTTTATCCTTTTTCAAATCTATATCTTGGATCTTTTTCAACTTATAAAAGAGCATCAAGAAATAATTTTTTCTTCAGATTTAAATAGCTTAACTTGCTCATGAAAAATATGGAGAAAACTTGGATTGATAAAAATTTTTGCAGAGATTATGCAAATGAAGAGGAAAAAATTAGCATAATTACGCCAAGAGAAAGAAAAATGGAACAACAAATTCTTTCACATTATCTTCCAGATAAGAGTAAAGTTCATGTTGCTCTCGGAGTTGGTGGTGGCCTAGATTTCAAAATTTTTAATCTCCCTACCGTAGAAAGAAGGATAGGTGTTGATATATCTCCAGCTATGTTGGAGATATGTAAGGAAAGATATTCTGATGCAGAAGTTGTTAGAGACGATATAAGGAGCTTGAAAAAATTAAGAGAATTATTAAAAAATGAGGATAGACCAAAATTTTTAACAATATTAACTAACACACTTGGAAATTTCAAAGTTGATGAGAGAAAGAGAATTGTGAGAAATGTTAGAAGTTTAATGAAAAATCAAGATTTGCTTGTTACCGAATTGTATAAAAGGCCAGAACTTCTGACAGTTGATCCTGGGTTAATTCCTGAGGAATTAATCGGAATAAAAATCAGGCCAATTGATTTAGAAAATAAAACAGTTTCAGAGCCCATTCCTTTAATTAAAACTTTTCCATTTAACTTTTATTCTGTCTTAGCTCCTTGGACACTCCATAGCATGTCTCAAGAATTACACTATAGCGAGATGAAATCTATTCAAAAAATAGTTGGAAAAGTTGGGTATTCAGCTTATTGGCCTAAAACAGGAGATATGGTAATTTATAAATTGAGAAGGTATAAAAAAGATAAAATTTCAGGAAATATTGAACCTGAGAGAAGAGAGGTTGAAAAATATTTTGAACCTGTAATTTTTTCGCATAGATGGGAGGGAATGGAAATTGCTTCTACTTTCACGAATGCTGGCTTGCTCGGATATATGATTAACGGAGAAAATGCCTTTATAACATTTTTTGCTCCGTACAATAAATCTAAAGAGAGTTTTAAAGATTTTTGGAAAAGATACAAAAAACTTTTTATAGATTAATCTGAGTAGAAAAATTTAGTTTTACCTCTTTTACCCATAGCTTCTCCAAGAATATCCGCACTTCGTACACTTATAGAAAATTGTTGGTGGCTCATCAGCACTTCTTGTTTGCTGCATCCACCAGTAAGCTTCCATGTTCTCGCATTTTGGGCACATTATTTTTGTTTTTGGAAGTTGTGCTATTCCCTCTTCCTTCTTTAAAACAATAACCTCTTTTTTTGTTTCATGCTTAACTTCCTTTATAGAAACTTTTCCTTTCAAAAGTTCTTTTGTCCCACATTTTCTACAGATCAAGTAATCTTTTTTCTTTCCCTTTTCTACAACCATCAAATTTCCACATTTTTTACAAAACTCTACCATTCAAACACCAAATATTCTTGATATAGAAACTCTAAAGTAGCCAAGTTTAGGTATCACAAATATAACCTTTCCATGAATTTGCTCTTTTTTAATCCTGTATTCAAAACTTAGCATATCCGGATTCCTGTCGCCTTTTGTCATAAAGCTTCCATCAGCATTTTCTCTAATAATCCTATGAATTATGGGGACTGATTGCTCTGGTATCGAATAAACTATTACATCTCCAACTTCATATTTATCTGAGCCCTGAACTATCGGCAAATCTCCTATTGAAAATCCATTTGGCAGGGGCCATGAATCTATGTAACTTCTATTATATCCGAACTTTTCTTCAAGCCATTTATAATGGTTTATCTCTATGATACCAGGATCGTCATGCTGCATAGAAGATGTTACGACTGCAACTATAGGTAAGTCTGTTGAGAGAGCAAATGCAAGTGTTTGATTTAAAATTAGAGCTAGAAATATTCCTAGAATTGCGTAAAAAAAATAACCAAACCATCCTTCTGTCAGACTCTTCCAGATATTTTTTATCTTCCTCATTTCAGTTTTAAATTTTTCTTCTTCTTTCCTATGCCCTACCATAGCTTTCCCCTCTTACTATTGCAGTAGCAATCAAATGAGCAACTCTTAATGGCTCAGGAATCAAACTTCTTGTTGAAGTTATGTTTATTATTTCCCTCGCATCTTCGTCACTCAAACCAAAAGCTTGATAATAAATTTTTTTATTTTTTACCCTACACTCCTTTATCTTCCCTGCTCTCAAAACAATTTCCCACCTTTTTTCAAAATCATCAAAATTTTTTAAAGCATCTCTAACTTTTTCTAGGTTTGGGATTTTTCTGTTTATCACTATAACTGGTAAAGAAGTCTTCTTGCCTACCTCCTCTATATCAACAAGGTTAAATCCTGCCAAAGTTATCCCATCGAACATTATTACTTTTAACTGTTGTTTATGCCTGCTTAAATTTATAAGCTTAACTATTTTTTCTGTTGCATCTAAACCATCAACTTTAACTTCTGTTTTTAAAACTCCATCAAGAAATTTCCCACCTCTAAAAACAACACCTATAACAGGAACTAAAGATTCAGAATTTTTCTCAAAAGCAGAATCATCAAACCCAAGAACCCTAATTTCTGACTTAATCATACAAAAAAAAGAATTGTCGGAGTAACTATTTAAATTTAACCTTTAAATTACCTAAGTATAAAAATAGAAAAGATTAAAGATTTTAAATAATACGGTGGAAAGATGCAGCAAGACCTACTTGCAGATGCTTTGAGTACAATAAAAAATGCGGAAAGAATAGGAAAAAAGGAATGCCTAGTTAAAGCAAGTAGACTTATTAATGAGATTTTAAAAGTTATGGAGAAGGAGGGGTATATAAATAGTTTTGAATTTATAGATGATGGAAAATCTGGAAAGTTCAAAATTGAGCTTAAGGGAAAGATAATAGACTGTAATGTAATCAAACCTAGGACTTCTGTTAAGGTTGATGAAATTGAAAAATTTGAAAAAAGATTTTTACCTGCAAGAGAATTTGGTATATTAATCCTTACAACACCAAAGGGCATATTGACCCATAAGGAAGCGAGAAAAAATAA
>JAVZIY010000045.1:0-5646 GCA_038998005.1 Candidatus Aenigmatarchaeota archaeon | reverse complement strand
GTGCTTCCTCATGCTCCAAAAGCTTATTATTTATCGTGTGAACTGGTATTGACTCAAAAGTCTCAAAAATTGCTATTTTACTATCATTTACATTAAAAACCCTTACCTTGGAAAGTATGTTTTGCTCGATTTCCTTAACCCATTTTCTATACTCACTCAAAAGTTCTGCTACCTGATGCCTTTTTTCAAACTCATCCAAGCCAGAAAAAGCTAAGGCTATTGAAATATTTTTCAGCTTATTTGCAAGAAGTTTTCCAGAAAACTTCCACTTCGTACTGGCTATCAAATCTCTTAGAAAAATTGCTTCTTCACTTTCTGCTGAATTTACATCTATCTCATCTGCAATTTTAACTAATGGTGAATCCACTCCAAAATATTCTGCAATGAGACTAGAAGCACTTGGAGAAGAGCTATCCAACTTTAACTCAATATTCTCAGGCTTCTTTTCAAAAGACCACTTGTGATGATCTATCCAAATAACTTTGTCAAAAACAGAAGCTAGCCTTAAGGCCTTTTCATTTCCTGATAGATCAAAAATATATAGATCCTTTAAGGTATTATCACTTTCTATTGTTTTGCATAAAGTATAAATTAATCTGAATGCTGAAGAGAAGTAAACCCTGGCTCTCGTATTCCCAAGATTCTTAAAGAATAAAGATAAAGAGATTACACCATCAGCATCCCCATGTGTGATAACTGTAGGAAAACTCATAGGTAAAAATTTGAGTTCAATTTATTTATTTTTAATCTATTTTTTCTTTGAAAGCCAAATTAAAATTATGGGGAGAAGGAAGAAAAGAGAAGGGAAATCTAGGATTAAAAAAGTTGAAAGTAAGCTTAAAAGAAAGGTAATTTTTCTTGTGATAGATGGTTTGGCTGATTTACCATTAAATGAAAAAACACCATTAAGCGAAGCAAAGAAAACAAACTTAGATTATCTAGCTTCCTTAGGGCTGACAGGAGAAATAATACCTGTGAAGAAAAAGTTTTGGAATGAACTAACTAGAAGTAGCGTAAGTCATTTGGCAGTGCTTTCACTTCTTGGATATAATCCAGAAAAATATTATTTAAAGCGTGGTCCATTAGAGGCTGTGGGAACGAATTTACCTTATACGCAAGGATATCTTGCCTTGAGGTGCAATTTTGCGACTGTAGATAAGGATATGGTAGTTGTCGATAGAAGAGTTGGGAGAGAATCTTTTGGTCTGGATGAATTGGCAAGAAGTATAAATGAACATGTAATCCTTCCAAGCAAGTTCATATTCATGAGAACTTATGAGCATAGAGGAGTTTTAATTTTAAAAGAAAAATTGAGTGATAAAATTAGTGATTCTGATCCTTTTTATGCAGGAGAAAAAGTTAGAAGAATTGAAGCTTTGGAGCCTGAAGCAGAAAAAAGTGCAAAATTAGTTCAAGAATTTTTAGATAGTGCGAAGCAAATAATAGAATATCATCCTGCAAATGAAGAAAGGCTTAGACGTGGCCTACCACCTGCTAACTGTATTTTAACTAGAGAAGCTGGAAATAGACTGCCAAAACTTGAAAATTTTTTGAAAAAATATAAACTGGGGAGTGCTTTATGCATAGCTGAAAATGGTTGCATAAAAGGACTTTGTTTAGTGGCTGGGATGAATGCTTTAACAGTTCCAGAACTTAAGTTCGATTCCACGCTGAGATTCATATTTTCTTCTATCAGAGATGCTTTGACAGGATATGATTTTATTTTTGCTCATATTAAGGGACCTGATGAGCCCGCTCATGATGGAGATTTTCATAAAAAAAGAATGTTTATAGAAGCTATAGATAAATACTTGGAAATGTTTAGGAATTTTGATGGAATTTTAGTAGTTACATGCGACCATATAACTTCTTGTAAAACAAGAAAGCATGAATATGGTCCTGTTCCTTTGCTAGTTTATGGAAAAGGTAGAGATAATGTAACAAATTTTAATGAATTTTCAGTAAAAAAAGGAGGGCTTGGATTAATTACAGGAAAGAAGTTGATGGAATTTATTTTTAAACAATAAATTATTTTTCAATTTTATATTTAAGCAAAGCTCCAATTCCACCTATCTGCTTGAATTGAATACCCTCCTTAGAAGTTGCTGAAATAAATTCTACTCTTATTCCACGCTCTTCAGCCATTTCTTTCAAAATATCAACTAGATTGTTGCTTTCTTCTAAGGCTAAATTCTTTTTACATTTTGGACAAACTTGCTCAGAAGCAATTTTCCTAGCTAAATCTTTTTTTAAAAAATAATTACACTGAGGACATTTGAGCCTAACTCTAACCCAATCAAATTCCTCTGAAATTAGTAAAGTATCAACGGAATTAGCCTCTAATGCTTTTAATGTATCCTCTAGTCCATAGACAACTTTCCCATTATTTTTAAGTTCAATGAAAAAGTTTACTAGTAATTCTCTTTCTTTGCTTATAGCAGCTTCTTTCAACAAATCCTCAGATCTTTCAACCAATTCTTCTAAGCCATATTCTCCTGTATAGCTTACATCTTTTACTCCCAAAAATTTTTTCTTAAGCTGATAATGCAAATAATCTTTTTCTGCAAAACTTTCCTTTATGGGACCAGGGCCACCTATTATTATACCTTTCAAATTTTTTTGCTCTAAGAAAAGCTGCGAAGCAGTTTCTCCTACTTTTTTTAAAAATTCATGTAAAGCATCTTCTCTAATCCTGTCATATCGGCGTTGCGAATTATGAAGTAATATTCCATTAGCAATAAAAGAATGATAATTTGGAATATATAAATCATAAAAAAAGCCAGTTGGTTTAATTTTTCGCTTTTCTTTTAATATAACTTGAATAAGACATGAATTTAATATTTTAAGAAAATAATTCAATTGCTCTTGAGTTTTTTTAATTAACTCCTCTTTCCTTTTATTCAAATAATCTATAACTTTTTCGATTAATAACTTATTTTTATTTCTTCCTTTTTCTAATTCACAAATAGTTGTTATAGATAGATTAGTAGCCTGTGCAACATCGATTTGCCTTAACTTTAATTTTAACCTTAATTCTCTAATATTCTTCGTATTCGTTTTAAGTTCCTCTATTCTCTTTTTGAGTTTTAAAATTAAATTAGAGAAAAATACATCGTAACTTATATTTCTCTTATTTACCAAAAACATTGAAAGTTCTGAAAAGTATTGTTTGTCTAAATTTATTTCCTCTAACCTTTTCCTGATAATATTTCCGAGAATTGGTACCTTATTAACAAATGAGTGAGACTCTCTCTTTAAATTTATTCTAAGTTTTTCCATTTTCTTTTCAGAAGAAAAGTTTATTTCTTGATAAAATTTTTTTACAAATAAGGGATTCGTAATTCTGAGAGTAAATCTATTGAATTTATCAGCCTTGCTCACACTCGATAAGATTCCGAATCTTAATAGTAAAAGTTGAAGTGAGTGAATAAGATTTTCATTAGTTAAACGAATTCCTATAATTCCTGAATTCACATAACCTTCAGCATCAAATATTCCTCTTATAAATTTAGCTAAAACTTCTTTAGGTTGTTTAAAAATTGCTTCAGGGATTCTTCTTGACCTTGAATTAAGAAGAATTTCTGGAAAGTTTTTGATAATAAAATTCCTTATCCTTACGCTGCATATTCTAATTTCATAAGTATTTCCTCTTTTTTTAATTTTTGGTTTTTTAGAAAAAGCCTTCTTAATTAAAGTTGAATAAAAGTTAGCAAGTTGTTTATCTTTTTCGTAAAGAATAATTCTATTCCCATCTAAAGTACCATCACCAATCATATAGCCCAGTATTTGAGAAAGATTTTCTCCTAAAGTTTGCTTATTATTTTCTATTTCAATCCTTTTTATTGCTAATAATCTATCATTCACTTCCAAATCTTCTACGAATTTCTCTTCAATTCCATTTTCTGTCAAAATAAAAAACTTATGTTCTAGTGTAGTAATTATCCTTAAGGTTGGCTGCACAGTTATTAACTCATAGGCTTCCTTAGCTTTTCGCTTCATAATTTCAAAAGAATTAGAAAAAGCAAGGCTTGAGTCTGTGAAAGAGTAAGTTAAAATCTTTCCATCCTTAAGTTCCTTTATGGGAATTATTCTCCCGTCGCTAAGCTGAATTAAAGAATTTTCATGAATACACATTCCCCCTTTAACACTTTTTGAAGGAACAGCTGATTCAAAGTGTTTAAGAGAAATTATACTTTTACCTTTTAGCAAACCTATGTTAGCTTCCCTTGCGTCCAGAACAATTAAACCATAAACTTCTTTTTCTTCAACCATTTCCTCCAATGGCTCTAAAACAAAAACTTGATCACACCAATAGATTTTTGTTTTTAATTTTTCAGGAGGCTCAAAACTCCATAATCTTATATCAGGCTTCCCTTCTTCTTGCGAAATATTTCCACAAAAAACAACCAACCCATTTTCAGGAGTTTTCTTGAAGAGCCTTAAATGCTGGATAATTTTTTCCAAAGCATCTAAAACATTTTTCCTTGTAGTCTTTGATTTTATGTTCATGGCAGTAGATTTTTCTTGAATTAGTTGATTTATTATTTCAGCAATATTATAGCCAGAAGGAATGTATACAGAAACCAGTTCTGTATGTCTTCCTTTATATGAGCTTAACTCTCTTATAAGTTTTTTCAATTTTAAAACAAGTTCTTCCTTAAATCCTTATCCCTCCTTAAACTATATTGTGCATAGCTTTTAAATCTTTTTCAAAAAATCTAAGCTCTTTCGGTATTTTAATTTCTATTTTATCTTTAAGGCTCAAACCTCTTTTCTTCTTCTCTTCCCAAATTATGGAATTAAACTCAACTATTTTTTCAGTCAAATTGTTAAGCTTGCTCTTGAAGTTTAGCTTTGGAAATTTTTCAAAACATATGCTTTTTTTACTGTATAACTTAAACCATAGATATTCTGAAATAAAAGGAATAATAGGAGCTAATAAAAGTAAAAAATTTTTCAGACAAAAATTCAGCGTAAACCAAGCAGCTTTCTGCTCTTCCTTACCAAAACCTTTTCCATAAGCTCTTGTCTTAACCATTTCTATGTAATGGGAGGCAAACAAATTCCAAACAAATTCCCTTATCTTTGTTGCAGGTATAAAGAAGTTAAAGCTTTTATAACCTTTCAAGCATTCCTCTGTCAATTTGCTTAGCTCGGATAAAATCCATTTGTCAGAGTTTTGAAGTTTTGCTTTTTTCGGAAAAGGAAATTGAGAAATAAATCTTGCTATATTCCATAATTTTGTTAAAAACTTACTTGAGCTTGAAACTCTTTCTTCTGAAGCACGAAAGTCAAATCCCAAGCTTGCTTCTTGAGCAGACCAGAACCTGAAAGCATCAGCCCCATATTTTTTAATTATCGGCTCAGGATCTATAACATTTCCTTTGCTCTTACTCATCTTTTCTCCTTTTTCATCTACACAATAACCAGATATCCAAGCAGATTTGAACGGAAACTTACCTACAGCTAAAAAGCATCTTAATAAAGTATAATAGAGCCATGTTCTAACTATATCCTTGCCTTGTGGTCTAATACTTATTGGATAAAGTTTTTTAAAGAATTTTTTATCTTTTTGATATCCTGAAATGAAAAGTGGAGTTATGCTTGAATCAAACCATGTATCAAAAGTTCTTTTATCACCTTCAA
>JAVZIY010000044.1:0-5720 GCA_038998005.1 Candidatus Aenigmatarchaeota archaeon | reverse complement strand
TATTGCAATTAAAACTATAAGAGAGAAAAAAGTTGATTTTGGAGTAGCTTTAGATTGTGATGCAGACAGAAGCTTCTTTATAGATTCTAAAGGAAACTTAATAAATCCGAGTATAATGTGTGCAATTTTTATAAAAGATTTACTTAAGAAAAGAGGAAAAATCGTTCTAACTTATGATTGTGCTACCGAGCTAGAAAAGCTTGTGAAGGAGAAAAATGGAAAGTTAATTTGGAGTAGAATTGGCCATAGTTTTATAGAAAAGAAAGTAAAAGAAGAAAAAGCTTTATTTGCAGGTGAGCAAAGCTCACACTTTTATTTTAATATCTTCTATCCTTTTTCTGATGGAATTCTTTCTACTCTATACTTATGTAAGATTTTAAACAAAACTAAAAAGAAATTTGATGAATTAGTCAAGCAATTCAAATTAAATCCAATTAGAAAGATTTACATAAATGCAAAGACAGATGAAAACAAAATTAAGGTAGTAGAAGAGTTTAGGAAAAAAATTCCAAAAGCTTTAGATATAGGAGATGGAATTAAAATAAACCTTAATAAATTTGAATGGGTTTTAATAAGAGCAAGCCAAACCTTGCCTGAAATTAATTTATGTGTTGAGGCAAGAAATGAAAAAAGATTGAAAGAAATTGTTGAAAAATATTCAAAAATTATAAAGGAAAAAATAAGGGAAGTGAATGGTTGAAGTAACTGTTATTGGTGATATAAATGTTGATATTCTTACTTCATTTATAGAAAAGTACCCAAAAAAAGATTCTCAGGTTTTTATAAATTGTGCGAAGCTTGAAGTTGGAGGTGGGGCTGCACATTTTGCTATGGCAATTTCAAAACTTGGAATTAAAACAAGAATTATTGGTCTGCTTGGTTTTGACATTTTTGGAGATTTTGTAATTAAGGAAATTGAAAAATTTGGTGTTGAAAGTAAGATTAAAAGAATAGATAGTGAAACTGGAATAAGCATAGGAATTCACTTTAAAGATGGCTCGAGATCTTTATTAACTTTTAGGGGAACTAATCTTTTATTCTCCTCTAAAAATTTTGAGCTTGAAGAAATTAAAGGAAAGATTTTGTATGTTGGTGGATATAATTTATTGGAAAATTTTCAAAGAGATGTTAAAAAAGTTTTAGAATATGCAAAAAAAATAAAGATGATTAATTGCTTAGAGCCAGATTTAAAGAGTGGAATAAATTGCGATTTAGAAGAGTTAAAAAGAAATTTAAAACTTGTTGATTTCTTCTTCCCAGATCTTGAAGAAGGGAAAATTTTAACAGGAGAAAAAAATGAGGAAAGAATTGTCGAAGAAATTTTAAATTTAGGTTGCAAAAATGTTGCTTTAAAGCTTGGTGAAAGAGGTTGTATAGTTAGTAATAAAAAAGAGTTTTTTAGAATAGGAGGAATAAAAACAAATGCTATAAATCCAACAGGAGCAGGAGATTTCTTTAATGCAGGATTTGTTTTCAGTTATTTGAAGCATGAAAAAATCGAGAAGGCTGGAGCTTATGGTAATGCTTTAGCTTCTTTTGCTATTTCAAGATTTGGTAATAAAAGATTTCCAACAGAAAAAGAAATTGAAAAAGTAGTAAGGAAAGAGTATGAATAAGATTGAAAGAATTTTTAAAAAAAGCATAGAAGTTTTTAAAGAGTGTTGTTTGAAAAATGGGGCAATAGTTGCTTCCGATATTTATGACCCAGACTATCCAAAAGATGTTAAGTGGTATGGCTATGTTTGGCCAAGAGACGCAAGCTATGTCTGTTACGCAGCAGACCTTCTAGGCTTGCACGAAATCCCAAGGAAATTTTTCAGATGGTGTTGGGAATATGCTGAAGATCTGAAGGAAAAGGGTGTTTTCCTTTATCACAAATTCTATCCTAACGGAAGAATAGCAGGAGATTTTGATATTGGGGTTAGAATTAAAGATTTGAAGAACGATAAGCTTGTTGAATTCTTTAAAACCCAAACAAAAGTTAAATTGTTCTATTCCCACTTCCAACCAGATCAAACTGGTTCTCTTCTTTGGGCTATAGGTGAACATTCGAAGTTTGAAGATATAACTGATTTCGAAAATATGATAGAAAAAGTTGCTGATGGTATTTGCAATTTTTGGAAAAAAGATTGTTTTAAAATTCCTAGCTTAGATTTATGGGAAGAGAAGGCTTCTTTGCCTTCTTTAAAGCAAGTGCATACTTACTCTTTAGCTATGTGTGCGAAAGGTTTGGAAAATGCTATTTCTTTAACCAAAAAACCAAGAGAAACTTGGAGAAAAACTTTGAAAGAAATGAAAGTAATGCTACAAAAATGCTTTGTGGGAAAAATTGGCTATTTTGTTAAAACTTATGGAAAGAAGATTGATAGAACAGTTGATTCTTCAGCTTTAGGTTTGGTTTGGCCCTCAGCACAATTTTCAGTTCATGATGAAAGAATTGTCAAAACAGTGGAAAAAATAGTTGAAATGAATTGTAAAAATGGTGGGATTCAAAGGTATCCCAAAGATAGGTATGATGGGAAAATAATGCTTGGTGATCTTGAGTTAAATGGAGCAGGAGCTTGGCCTATACTGAACTTTTGGCTTTCCATCTATTTCTCGATCAAAGGTGAAAAAGAAAAAGCTTTAGGGTATTTTAATTGGGTTGTAGAAAGGGTTGAAGAAAAACTACCGGAGCAAATAAAAAATGGCAAACCAGCTTCTATAATTCCTTTAGCTTGGAGTCACGCCATGTTCATAATAGCTGGAAAATTTTTGAAAATATTTTAATCTTTTCTATTGAAAAGAAATTCTAAACTTATTTTTTTCAAAATTTAAAAGTTAATTGATGAGAAAGCCAGAATGGCAAAGGAAAATAGCAAAAGAAAGAATAAAAATTTTATTTGATCTAGCTGAAAAGGAATTTAAAAAATATCCTGAAAGAAGTAGGAGATATGTTCAGTTAGCAAGGAAGATTGGTTTAAGGTATAACATAAGATTCCCGAAAGATCTAAAAAGAAAGTTTTGCAAAAATTGTAATTCTTTGCTAATTCCTGGATTTAGCTCGAAGATAAAGATTAAAAATAAAGTTTTAGAAATTAAATGCCTAAATTGTGATAAAATTTATCAGTATCCTTTTAAAAAAGTAAAATAAATTAATTGAAAGAAATAAAAAATTTTTAAATTTAAATTTTCATATCGATTTAAATACAACTTAAAATAAAAGGATAAGTATGGTAACAGTAAGAGAAGTAGACGCAAAAAAGTTTGGTGAAAAATTAAAAGAAGAAATTAAAAAATTTGAAGAAATTAAACCTTTACCATGGAGTCTTTTTGTTAAATCTGGCGCTCATAAGGAAAGACCTCCGGAGCAAGAAGATTTTTGGTATATAAGAGCTGCATCAATATTAAGAAGATTATATTTAGATGGCCCTACTGGTGTTGAAAGGTTAAGAACATACTATGGTGGAAGAAAAGAAAGGGGTACCAAACCAGCAAGATTCAGAAAAGCATCTGGGAATATAATAAGGAAAATCTTGCAGCAATTGGAAAAAGCTGGATTAGTTGAAAAGGATAAAAAAGGTAGAAAGTTAAGTAGAAAGGGTATTTCTTTTTTAGATAGGATTGCCTACGAGGTGAAGAAAGGTGGATGAAGAGCTTGAAGAAGTGAAAAAAGATGTTTTAAAGAAAGTTTTGAGTAAAGAAGCTTTTGAAAGACTGGGAAGAATAAGGTTAGTTAAGCCTGAAATGGCTTCACAACTAGAATTATATTTAATCCAACTCTTTCAAACAGGAAAAATTAAGAATCAAATATCAGACGAACAACTTAAAGCAATTTTAGAAAAACTAGATTCAAAACCGAAATTTAGGATAATTAAAAAGTGAGTTGAATGGGGAGAAAAAAAGAAGTTGGTAGTGCAGGGAGATTTGGCTCTAGATATGGAAAAAAAGTTAGAAAAATTGTTAGCGAAATAGAGAAAACTCAAAAGCAAAGACATATATGTCCAAAATGCAATATGCCATATGTAAAAAGAATAGCAAAAGGAATTTGGGAATGCAAAAAATGCAAAACTAAATTTGCAGGGCTATCTTACATACCTGATGAAACAAAGAGGGAATGAAATGTATAAATGTGTAAAATGTAAGAAGATAGTTCAAAGGGTTGATGAAAAAATTAGATGTCCATATTGTGGGTATAGAATTTTCGTAAAACTTAGACCTCAAGTTGTAAAAAGAGTCAGGGCGAGATGATGAATGAAGAAGCAAAAAACTTAGTGGTTCAATTTCAAGCTTACCAGCAACAATTACAAGCTGTTTTAATACAGAAAGAAAGTCTTAAATTGCAAAATCTGGAAATAGAGAAAGCATTGGAAGAACTTGAAAAGACCAAGGAGAAAAAGGCATTTAAAATTGCAGGACAAATAATGGTTTTGAAGCCAGTTGAAGAATTAAAAAATGAGCTAAAAGAATTAAGGGAAAACACAGAACTAAGAATTAAAAGTTTGGAAAAAAGTGAAGAAAGAATAAGTGAAAAATTAAAAAATTTGCAAAAAGAAATAAAGGAGAAAGTGAAAGCATGAAAGTTGAAAATATAATCTCATTAATGGATCAGATAATAAACGATAGAACTGTTCCAAGGAATATAAGAAGGGCTGTAGAGGAATCTAAGAACGCATTAAATGGAAGTGACCCACCGGAAGTAAAACTCAGCACAGCAATAAACATTTTAGATGAAATAATTAATGATCCAAACATGCCAATTTATGCAAGAACAAAAATATGGAACATAGTTAGCTTGCTAGAAGAGGAGAGAAGGAACTTAGGTTAAATATTTAACTTTAAATTGCAAATTATAATATAAGTGAGCAAATGGATTTCAAAAAAATTCTAGAAAAAATTAAGCCAAAAGAAGAGGAAGGATTTATAGAAGTCGATGAGAGCTTACTAGAAGAAAAGGGAGAAGTTAATGTAAAGATAGAAAATTTAAGCTCCTTTAATGATGTTGAAAGAATTCAGGAAAGTTTGAGAGAAGGAAATGTTGTTTTTGTTAAAATAAAGGAAATGAGAGAAAGAAATTTGGAAGAACTTAAGAAGTGCGTTGATAGGTTGAAGAAAACATGCATGGCAATGAATGGGGATATGGCAATAGCTCATGATGATTTTCTTGTTTTAACTCCAGAATTTGCAAAAATATATAGAGGGAAAGCTGCTTAAAAACTAAAACTTCCTTCTAGAATTTTCCATAAGATATTAATCAAATCTCTTTCATTTACTCTTATTTGTTTTGTATTATTTCTATTCCTTAAAGTTACTGTATTATCTTTTAAAGTTTGATAATCTGTTGTGATTGCTAAAGGTATTCCTATCTCATCTATTCTGGCATACCTTTTACCTATGGAGCCAGATTCATCGTATATTACATCATAACATTTCCTTAAATTTTCATATATTTCCCTAGCTCTTTCTGGAATCTTGTCTTTTGATACAAGTGGAAATACTCCAGCTAAATAAGGAGCTATTTTTGGAGGAAAATTAAACCAATCCCATCCCCTTTCCCTATCTTCAACAAAAGAATAAAGCAAAATAGCATATATTGTTCTGTCAATACCAAAAGATGGTTCTACGACATGCGGTACAATTCTTTTTCCATCATCTTCTATTTTCAAATCCTCTCCAGAATATTTCATGTGAGCTTTCAAATCATGATCTGTTCTGTAAGCATTACCAACAACTTCCTTCCA
>JAVZIY010000043.1:0-5760 GCA_038998005.1 Candidatus Aenigmatarchaeota archaeon | reverse complement strand
CCATATGTTGAAAACAGTTCTCCTTTATCAAGCAAAGAAAAAATTCCGTGGTTAAGCAAAGTAATATCCGAAACTATTCCTGTTTTTTCATAAATTCTTTTAAATTTCTCAACGCTTTTCCATAAATTATAAACTTCATAAACTATAAAGTCGCCAGAAGCTTTTAACATTTCTTTAGAATTTTTTGAATCGATTATTACTTTATCTTCTATTAGCTGAGAAGCATATCTTTTCCAGTTAGGGATTTCTTCTTTAAAATTCAAGAATATTTCATCTTTTACTTCCTTAAAATCAAACCCAAGTTTCATATTTAATTTTTGTTTTGAATAATTAAATTATGAAAGTTTTTTATGTTCCTTGGCTTCACATGCATCAACCCTTAATTTTCCTTGGAAATGAACTCAAAAGCAACTTGGAAAAAATGATAATCTCAAAAGATTCGAAGGAAGCATGGGATGGTAAGCTTATTGCAAGAGCTTACAAGAATCCTGCTACTTACATAAAAAAGCTTGCTGACCAAGGCTTAAATCCAAAGATAATGCTAGACTATTCTGGAATTTTGCTTGAGAGCTTGGAAGAACTTGGCAATAGAAATTTTTTTGATTTTGAAATTAGTGGAGAAAAAGTTGGAAATATAATAGAAGCTTTTAAAAAAATTTTAAGAAAATATCCAGATTGCATAGAGTTTGCAGCAACTGCCTATTCCCATTGCTACTTCCCTGCCACACCACAAGAAGATTGGAAGTTACAAATAGAAGAATGGAAGAATGTTTTTTCAAGAATTTTTGGTAAAAAAATTTTGGAAAAAGTAAAAGGTTTTTGGCTTCCTGAGCTTGGAGTTCCTGGTTTTGGTGATAAGCTTAAATTTTTAATAAAAGTTTTGAAGGAAGAAAATATAGAGTGGCTTTTTCTCCCTTTACAGGCTGTTGAAAATTATGAGCAATTAAGCTATGAGGAAAGAATTAAAATTGCTTGTATGCCACACTTGCTTGAAGTTGAAGGAGAAACTATTCCAGTAGTTTTCAGAGCCCCGCACTATTTTATAGACCAGCAAGCAGGTTGCTTGCCAGAAAAAATTTTAGAAAAAATTAAGGAGGTAGAAAGAATTTTTTCAAAATATAATAAGCCTCCGATAATAATTCCTGCAAGCGATGGTGAAAATGGGAATGTGATGATGAATGAGTTCTTTCCATTAACCTTTGAGCCTTTATTTAAAAATTTTTCAGAAGAGTTTTCTTCTCTAACTATAACAGAATTCTTGCATAAGTTTTATGAGAAAAATGGAGAAATAAAGCCGGAAAGCAAAATTAAATTAAAACTTTTGGGTGCTTCATGGATAAATGGACATAAGCTATGGTTAGAAGGTTTAAGAAGAATAGAAATGGTTAAAAAGATAGAAATTTTGAGCAAGGAATTTCATGAGGTTGAGGAAAAAATTTTGGAAAATTTTGGCGAGGTAGAAGAAATAAGAGAAGCTAGAAAGCTTTTACTTATTTCAGAAACTTCATGCTATGTTTATTGGAATGTTGATTTTTGGTTTGAGCAAGGAGAAAAAGTTATGGAAATTTTAAGAGGAAAAATTAATAACCTGAGAAAAAAATATTTATATCATATAGGAAAAAGAATTTAAAATTAAGGTTTTTAAATGAGAATAGGACTTTTTTCTTGGGAATCCCTGCATTCTTTACCAGTAGGTGGGTTGGCAGTTCATGTAACAGAATTGGCTGCAGCCTTGCAAAGAAAGGGAAATGAAGTTCATGTTTTTACTCGGATTGGACCAAATCAAAAAATATATGAAGTTATAGATGGTGTTCATTACCATAGATGTCCTTTTTCCTTCAACTCAAATTTCATTTATGAGATGACAAACAATATGTGCAAATCTATGGCCCATTTCTTTTTTGAGACAGAAAATGTTTCTGGAGCTTTTGACATAATTCACGGCCACGACTGGCATGTTGTTAATGCATTGGATGAAATTAAAAAAGCTAGAAATAAAAGAACTGTTTTTACCTTACATTCAACGCAATATGGAAGGGATGGAAATCATTTTCATGATGGCGCAGCTCAAGATATAAGAAATATCGAATGGTTTGGGACTTATATAGCTGATAGAGTAATAGTTTGTTCAAATGTGATGAAGGGTGAGATTATGAGGATATATAGAGTTCCTGACTGGAAAATTAGGATAATACATAATGGTGTTTGGGCAAGGAATTTTGATGGTTTTGTTGATGCATGGAATGATGTTAAAAGGCATTTTGGTTTTGCTCCTCTCGATCCAATGATAGTTTTCGTCGGCAGAATGACTGTTCAAAAAGGACCTGACTTGCTTGTAGAGGCAATACAAGATGTTTTAAGGGATTTCCCAAACGCAAAATTTGTTTTTGTTGGAGATGGTTACCTAAGGCCTCAACTTGAAAAAAGAGTAAGTGAGCTAAATTTGTGGCATGCTGTTAAGTTTACCGGTTTTGTCACAGATGATTGGAAAACTAAAATTATGAAGGCTGCAAATTGCATAGTAGTTCCGAGTAGAAACGAACCTTTTGGAATAGTTGTTTTAGAAGGATGGAGTTGCTGGAAGCCTGTAATAGCTACACATGGAACTGGAGCAGGAGAGCTTATATGGCATGATGTTACTGGCTTAAGAGTTTACCAAGCACCAAATTCAATAGCATGGGGAATAAAGGAAATTTTAAGAAATCCTGAGAAAGCAAGATGGATGGGAGCTAACGGAAGAAATGCAGCAGAAAAAGCCTTTAACTGGGATAAAATAGCTGAGGAAACGATTAAAGTTTATGAAGAAATACTTAGATAATTTTATAAGCTAATTCTTTTAAATTAAAAGCATGAAATGCTGGTTTTGTGAAAAGGAAGCTAGAGGAGTATGCATAGCTTGCGGAAGAGCAGTTTGCCACGAGCATGGACATAAGCTCGATCAATTCACGCATGCAAAAAGCGATACATCAACTGGCTTCACAAGTTATTTCAAGGCTTTTAATGTTCTAAAATGCTCTGAATGTAAAATCGAATGGGAAAATTGGGAGCAGGGGAAAAGGATAATAAAGTAAACTTAGAAATCCAAAAAATATTTCATGGAAGCTTTAGATTTTATTTTAATTTTCTGCTTTATCTTCTTGTTTTTCATAATCCTTAATGCTGTTTTAAGTATTTCAGAAGAAGATATAGAGGAGCTGACTAAGGGGGAATGCAATTTGTCAGAATTTCTTTGCAAGTTTGGTCAAGCTTTGGGATTGCCAAGAGCATGGATAAACTCAAGAGTTTTCTTAAAATATGTTTTTGTCCCTTTTCTAAGCATTTTTTCAATACTCTACGGAACTTTAATAAATGCAAAAATTTTTCCAGATAATAGAATTAACGTAATAATTTCAATTCTAATTGCCTTAGTTGTATTGCAAAGCGGAGCTTTCACTTTTATTGTAGTAGCACTGTTTGCAGCTTTGGGAATATTTTCTGTAATAGTATTTTTCCTTCTTTTCTTTCTAGGGATTTTTACAATTTTTAAAATTGCCTTTAAGTTTTAACCTGCTTCTATTGTTATTAAGCTAGGTTTCATCCATCCATATGGAACTTCAGGAACCCATACATCAATATTTATTAAAAAAGAGTTTGAAGGAAAAAGGATTGATGTAGAATTTAAGGATTGCTCTATATTTGTTAAATCGCAAGCCGCAAAATTTGGGTTTGTTCTCAAATCATATCTGTAAATATAAATTTTAGAGCAATTGTAATATGATGCAACACAATGCCCTTCTAAAGGTCCAGAAGAAAAATTATAAATTCCCCATTCTCCCGAAGCTTGAGTAAAATTACCTCCTATTTCAGGATCTCTTGTATTTTGACTTCCAGTATCAATCTCATTTTCTATATAAATTTCTGCAGAAGTACTGTTGCAAAATCCATCGCTTGGAATTAAGCACCATAAGTAATCTCCTGTAACATTTCTATAGTAACCCCATGCTATTGCATTTTGGCATTTAGTATTTCCTGCATTAGTAGGCTTGCTTATGTTCCACTCTATTCTTCCTGCATAATACCAATTTGCATTACTTTCATTCTTTTTCAAAACAACAACCCCTCCGGAAGAGTAAGCTTCGGAAGAGCCAGCTCCTATTGGATTTTCTGTTTCTTTTTCTAGGGTATCAGGATAAGCGTATATTAAAGTAATATTTGTTGAGCCCGTGTTTTTGATTTCAAGGAATTTTACTCCACCCTCGCTTTTTGGAAGAACAGTCCAGCTAAGAGAAGAAGGAAGAACGGTTATTTTTGTAATTTCTGATATTTGGATACTTACATTAGTTTGGTTTGAGGAAAATGCTATGCTTTCTTGTTTTGAAAGGGAGATTAAACTGAAGATAAAAATTAGAATCAAAATATAAATTTTATTCAATTTATTCATAAGATTCTAAATATAAAAATTATTTTAAAGAATAAAAATATTACTATTAAAAACAAATTTTAATTAGTGGCAAGAGATCATCTAGTTGCATCTATTGATAAGCAGATTCTTGAGAAGTGGAAAGAATATTGTAAGGAAAGGTGTATAAACAGCTCTAGGCTTATAGAGAAACTTATAAAAGAGTTTTTAAAGAAGGAAAAGGTTTTATGAGTTAAATTTTGAGTTTAAATTTTTGTTAGACGTCTAACAAAGCAAAATTAAACTATATCAATTTTTATGAACAAAACTTTGTGAAGAAACTTCTAAACTTAGAAAATTTTCTCAGTCAGTAACCACTTCCACAAAGGTTTAAAAACAATTTTTTTGTTTTCTAATTTCATTTCATCCTCATAATCCCAAGTTATTACTAGCAAATTTTTGCATTTAAGCTCTTTACTTGCTTTTATTAAACTTTTAATCTCCCTTTTTTCAATTTCATCCTTTGAGGAAGAATAAGTAACTTGAATTAATTGATTTATTCTTAACCCTTCTTTTAAAACAAAATCCACTTCAAGATCATTAATTTTTAAGTAGTAAATTTCGAGTAAAGGATTTAGATTAGTTTTTCTTAAAAGTTCTAAGAATACTACATTTTCCATTAACTTACCAAAATCTTCACTAAACCTAAGCAAAAATGAAATTCCTGTATCGACAATATAAACTTTTTTTGGCCAACTCCTTCTAGTATAAACACTTTTCGAAATTCTATCCACAAAAAACACAGCTAATGTATCTTGCAATTTATCAGCATACTCGTAAAGAGTTCTGTCAGTAAAACTAATTTTATCTTTTAAGTGTTGTTTTATTTTGTTTATGCTAATTTCTTTTGCAAAATTTTGAAATATAAATTCAAACAAAAATCTTCCCATATCTATACTTTTTATCCTATGTCTTTCTACAAAATCGCTAAAGAATATCTCGTTAAAGTAGCTTTTAAACAGTTTTTCTTTCTCCTCGCTAAACACAATTTCCGGATAACTTCCTTCTTTAAGATATTTCTCAAGTAAGTTCAGAATTTTTCCTGTTTCCTCAAAAGTATAATACTCTTTAATCTCAAACTCTTTTGCAGTTAAAAACTCTCTAAAGCTAAATGGTAGTAATAAATAACTTAGAGTTCTCCCCCTGAGTTGGGTTGCAATCTCTTTTGATAACAGCTTTGACGAGGAGCCTGTTATAAACATTCTGTAACCTCTGTCTAGCAAGCTTCTAAGCAAACTTTCCCAATTTTTAACAAGTTGTATTTCATCGAGCAAAAGAAACTTTGGGCTAAAGCCCTTAACCTCAACAAAAACTTTTAAAAC
>JAVZIY010000042.1:0-5780 GCA_038998005.1 Candidatus Aenigmatarchaeota archaeon | reverse complement strand
CACTTTATCTAATTTCAAAAAGAGCTGTTCAAATAAGGCACAACGCACTTGAAGCCGCAAGAATAGTTGCACATAAATTTTTAGAAAAAAAGGTAGGACCTTCAAACTATTTTTTAAAATTTCTTGTTTACCCACATCATGTTTTGAGAGAGAAGCCAGTTGCAACAGGAGCAGGAGCAGATAGATTTTCTCAAGGAATGAGATTGAGTTTTGGGAAGCCTGTTGGTGTTGCATGTCAAATAAGGGGGAATCAGAGAATAGTTATGTTGAAAATAAACAAGGAAAATTTGGAAATTGGTAAACAGGCTTTGAAAAGACTTTCATCTAAATTACCGACACATACTTTTATAGAAGTCGAAGAATTTTGAGAATTAAAAATGTAAGGATAAGAGAAGTTAAAAATGCAGTTAGGTTTAAATGTTCTTGTGAAATCATATACCCAACTTTTTTGTTTGAAAGAAGGAAAACAGAAAAGATTAAGAGAAGAATTATTAAAAATTTTTTCCCTTTAAAGTAATGCTTTATTCTTTCTGGTATACTTTTTCTCCTCATTAGTTCATAACCAAATTCTTTTATTTCCTTACCTATTTTTTCTCTTTCACCTTTCATCATTTCAAGTTTTTTATAAAGCTCTTTTTTAGTTTCTCTAGCTTCTTGTGCATAATCTTGCTCATAATCTGGCTTTCCTTTTAGCAAAATTTCTCGCTCATAATCAATTATATGATCTATTGCTTTTTCTGCTTCCAAAATTTTATGAGATAATTCATAGTATTTCTGCAATTTCTTAATTTTTTCGTTCACAATATAATTTTATTTTCAAAAAATTTATCATGCTTTAATTTTTTCTAAATCATAAACCAATTTTTTTGTTTTACAAACAACATCAGGATTAACAGAAATAGAATCTATTTTATGTTTAACTAAAAATTCAGTTATTTCAGGATAAACACTTGGGCTTTGCCCACAAATAGAAACAGTAACTTTATTTTTATGTGCTTCTTTTATCAAAATTTCCATGGCTTTTAAAACAGCTTCATTCCTCTCATCAAAATAACCCATGTTTGCAAGAATTGCAGAATCCCTATCTACGCCTAAAACATTTTGACAAAGGTCATTACTTCCTATAGAAAATCCATCAAAATATTTTGAAAACTTATCTGCAAGAAAAACTATACTTGGAACTTCTGCCATCGCCCATATTTTGAACTTTTTACTTCTTTTCAATCCTTCCTCCTCCATAATTTTCAAAACTCTTTCAACTTCCCAAACAGTTCTAACAAAAGGCAACATAACCCAAACATTATCCAATTTCATTTCTTCTCTAACTTTTCTTATAGCTCTACATTCAAGTCTAAAAGCTTCTTCAAATTCCTTGCTTATATATCTAGAAACACCTCTCCATCCCAACATTGGATTTGCTTCTATAGGCTCAAACTTTTCTCCACCAAAAAGCTTTCTATATTCATTTGTTTTAAAATCAGAAAATCTTACAACAACAAATCTTGGATAAATGGTCTTTGCAACCATAGCTATACCTTCAGCAAGTTTATCAATATACTTTTGTTCTTCTTTTTTTTCAATCAAGGAATTAGGATGCTCCTTTACCCATTCAGCAATTATAAATTCAATTCTCATTAAACCAATTCCTTCAAATGGCAATTGTTTGTATCTTTCTATTTCCATCGGCACTCCTAGATTCATCAAAATTTTTGTTCTAGTTTTAAGCTTTGCCACTTCCTCTAGAGAAATTTCAAAAAGTTTTTCTCTTCCCAAAAGCTCTTTTAACTCACCTTTATAAACAGTACCATTCCTTGCATCTAGTGTGATAATATCTTCATCCTTAATTTTTGATAAAGCATCCTTTGCTCCGACTATACAAGGAATTCCCAATTCTCTGCTAACAATACTTGCATGACTAGTTATCCCACCTTCAGTGGTAATTATCCCAGATGCAATTTTCATGAAGGGCGTCCAATCAGGGGAAGTCATTTTAGTAATCAGTATACTTCCTTTTTCCATCTTTTTCTGTGCTTCTTCAACGGAAAGAGCAATTACAGCTTTTCCTATGGCAACTCCAGGCGATGCTGCCAAACCCTCTAAAATTGGCTTTTCCTTAACTTCTATTTCACTAACTTTTTTCTCATAGAAAACTGTAACTGGGCGAGACTGAACAAGATAAACTTTACCATTTTCAGATGCCCATTCAAAATCCTGAGGAAATTTGTAATGTTTTTCCAATTTTAAAGCAAGCCTCCAAAGTTGTTCTAGCTCATATTCGCTTAAGCAAAGTTTATTTCTCATTTCTTCTCCAACTTCAACTTCTTCCAGACCACCATTAGTATTTGTGATTTTCATTTTTTCTTTTCTTCCTATTCTAGCTTCTAAAATTTTTCCAGTTTTTTTATCTATCACATAAGTATCAGGATTTACTTCTCCGCTAACAACACTTTCTCCCTGGCCATAAGACGCTTCTATTAAAATTTTATCTTTTTCTCCAGTTGTTGGGTGAACGGTAAAACCAACCCCAGCCTTATATTTTCCTTCCAGATATTCTTTTCTACTTAAAACACCAAGTTGCTTCTGAACAGGAACTGCTATTAAAACTTTTTCATGCTTGAATCCTCTTTGATATCTGTAAAATGTTGCTCTTGGCGTAAAAAGCGAGGCCCAGCATTTTTTAATTCCATCCAAAACATTTTCCATTCCTTTAACATTCAATAAAGTTAGCTGCAAACCTGCAAATGAATGACCAGGCACATCCTCGGCTGAAGCAGAGCTCCTTATTGCAACATATTCTTCTTCTTTCCCAAACTCTTTAGAAAGAATTTCATAAGCTTTTACAATTTCCTTTTCAATATATTTTGGAATTTTTGCTTTTTCGATTAGCTTTCTAATTTTACTTACTTTTTCTTCCAAATCTTTAGGATCTTCATAGCTGATTTTCTTCAAAATTTTTGAAATTTTTTCTTTAATTTTATTTTTTTTTAAAAACTCCTTATATGCGTTTGTTTTTACAACAAAAGCATTTGGTACTGGTAGCCTAGCATTAAACATTTCTCCCAAATTTGCTGCCTTTCCCCCAACCAATATCAAATCCTTTTTTGAAAGATCTTTCAAGAATGCAACATATTTCATAATACTTTTTTGGTTTTAATTCAAGATAAAATTTAAAATTATTTTATTGGCTGAAAGGCAAAACTTAAATTTTATACTATTTTTTCTGGAGTAACTATCCTTATGAGTTTACCTTTTTCATCTTCTTTCTCTTTAAAATTTGAAGAGTTTTGCTATTTAAAGGAGAATATGAAAGTATAATTAACGCATCCACGTAATTAATATATTCATCGATTTGCCCAAGTAATCTTTGAACTTGAGAAGTTTCTTCCAAACTATATTTAACTTCTATTCCAATTTTTATTTGGCCTACTGAAATTATTAAATCAATTCTTTCGTTAGATGGTAGTTTATATTCTCGAGTTATGGTAATTATTAGGCCGAATTTTGACAGAGATGATTCCAGAGCTGAGGCGAGACCTTTTAAGAATGGTTCTATTTGTTTGTGAAACTCTATTTCATTTGTCGGTTTAAAGGATAATGTATATAGTCTTTTAAGTTTTGAGATAATTTCTTCAATTATATTTGTAATTATTTTATTTTCTAGTTCTTCACTCCCACCTTCGATTCTTCCAAGAAGTTCTTTGTACCTTTTGTTTATTAAATTTACTTCGTTCATAAATTCTTCTGCAATTTTATGTTTTCCAAGTCTGATGAGAGCTCTGTAAATTTCTTCTGATGTAAGTTTTTCTGATAAAATTTCTATTAATTTTGGTTTGGACATTTTTGAGGAAGGGATTTTTTCCTCTTCAAAAGGAATTTCTATCTCAGGAATTTCTATATTTGGTATATCGAACTCAAAATTTTTGCTCATTTCTATTCCTCCAAGTACATTTTATAAATCTGTACCAATTCCTTGTGAGAAAGCTTAGAGAGGTATTTTTCTTTTACTATTTTTATTTCTCCACTTCGTTGTGTATCGATTTTCATTTTTTCTACTTGTTTTTGAATAGAATCCCTAACCTTTCCAAGAAATTCTTTTATTCCCATACTATCCAATCTTAATTAAGAATAAAGTTAAATTTAAAAGTATTTCATTTACTATTTTAAGTTATAAGAATCAAAAGTTATGCATCAACTCTTTCATTTTTTTCGAATGAATTTATTCAAACAGCAATTTTTTTATCTATAAATTTCTTATACCACTTAAATTCTTTTTCATTAACCATATGAATTTCAAAAGGTGCAAGAATTCCAATTTTTTCGAAAATTTTAGCTTGAATCTTTGCTCGATCTTTCATGACTTTTGGCATATTCTTAGAAACTATTAATAAATCTATGTCACTTGTAGGTTTATGTTTTTTTTTAACAACAGAACCAAAAACAAATACTTTTACATCCTCCAATTCATTTTTAGCAATTTTCTTTGCAATTCTAGCATATTTTAAGTAATTTCTAAAATATTTTTCTTTTTTCTTTTTTTCTTCCAATAAGATGTCAAAAAGAGTCTTTTTCATAGTTTTTCAACAAATTTTCTAAAATTTCTTGCAAACTTAAGCATTTCCTCTACTTCCAATTCTTCAAATTCTATAGGAATATATCGCGAAGTTATATATGCATTTTCCAAGTTTTTAATTACGCTTATATTAGATTTTAAAAATTTTTCAATTTCATTTTTTTTCTTAGAAACTTTTCCAAGTTCTACTAATAAATCTCTTATTGAATGTGTTTTTGGGAATTCACCAACCTTTTTAAATAATTTATACTTCAAATAAAGTTGACAAAACTGTTCTATGTTAAATGATGAAATGTCAAAAATTTTTTTGCGAAACAATTCTTTGGCATTATTTAAAAAATCTAATGCTCTTCTTTTAAGCAACTCTTCTTCTTTTTTCATATTTTTATTTTAGATTTTCTTAAAAAATATTCATAAGCCCTGGCCGGGGATCGAACCCGGGACCTCATGCTTACCAAGCTTTCGCTAACTTATGCGCTCTAACCAACTGAGCTACCAGGGCTTAATTTAAATTATTTTTTGAATTTAAGAAATTTCACTCCCTTTATGATTTCCTTCTACTCCCCTTAAAATTTCTTTTTCATCCTCTCCGTTTAAAATTATAAGTTTAATTCTTGACCTTTCAACAATTTTTAAAGCTGACAAATCAAACAAATCATATTTCCCAGGCTCTTGTTTATTTTTAAGAATTATACTTTCAAATTCTTTATAACTTAACTTCCTAATTTTCTTCGCATTTTTATCAGCTCTTGGGTCAGAAGTATAAACTCCATCAACATTTGTTGCTTTAATTAGTAGATCTGCTTTAACTACCTCAGCAAATAATGCTCCATCAAAATCTGTTGAATGTCCAGGTTCCATTCCACCACAAACAATTATTTTTTCCTTTGGAATATTTTCTATTTCTTCAATACTTTTAACAATACTTTGGTAAGCAACTTCACCCAAAGCAGAAATCAAAGTTAATGCATTCAAGTGAGTTGAAACAATTCCAATCCTATCCAAAAAAGTTAAACTTGGATTAAAGCATTTTGCAATATTTTGATATTCTCTGCAAACCCTTCCTCCGCCACAAATTACAATTAATCTCTCGCATTTTTCCTTAATTTTCTTCAAAATCCTTGCATATTTTTCAAAATTTTCCTTGCTAAGCTCTTTTGTTAGCAATGAACCACCTAAAATCAAAACAATTTTCATGAATTTAATTTTC
>JAVZIY010000041.1:0-5875 GCA_038998005.1 Candidatus Aenigmatarchaeota archaeon | reverse complement strand
AACTTGCGAAAGTCCTTCAATTGTTGATACAAGTGAGCATATTTTATGTGTATGCAAGAAATGATAAATTATCTAAACTATGCAATTAAAAGAAGTTTTTTACTCCTCTAATATAATAATTTCCTCGCAATATTTTGCGTATGGTCTTATTTTTTGGTAATTTCTTTTAAATTTAAGTTTGGGATTGATCTTTTCAAGAAAGGCTTGAACTGAAGAATCATAAACTCGCTTGCAAACTTCTCTTGTGTCCAAACCAAGAATTTTGCAAGCTTCTAAAACAGGGCAAAAATTATACCACCTCATTACTAACCTATTCATTGTTTTTTCAACAATTTCGACATCTTTTGGATTAAGTTTCAAATATTCTTGGTAAAAAATTTTATAAGCCTGCCCTATGATATCTCCCTTTAAATTTCTTAACTTCTTTTCATTTTTCTCAAGCCATTCCAATCTTTTACGAGTTGTAATTTCTTCTAAAATCTCCCAAGCTTTTTCTTCTCCTATAATTTCAGAAACTTCTTTTATGTAAGTGAATAAGCGGACAAATCCAGGCACTCCATAGATGTTCGCATCGTTAAACCATTTATTTCTTTTCATTAATTTTTATTTTCATCTAATTTCTTATATTTTTATCTTCTTTATCAAACCTATTTAAAACTAGCTTTAGGATTTCTTCAATACGCCAAAACTACCAAATATTTTGACAGTTTACTGTCAAGTATTTACATATATTTAGACAACAAATTATCATGCTTGAAGAAATAAATCTTTTTGGTAAGGAAAAAACACTCAAATTCTTGTTAGAATGATTATCTAAAACTGGCTTCAATTTTTTTCCTTAAACTTTTAGAATGAAATTCACACTCAAAACAAATCCACTCGCCCAAAATCTTTTGCAGACTTTTGTTTCCACAATTAGGACATTTCTTAACTCTCATTGGATTTATATTCTAATCTTAAAAAAATATTTTTTAATAGAAAATATTTTAATTATAAAAAGAAGCTTTTTTGTTGGTTTTATCTCTAATCTTGTAAATAAAACTTATAGAAGAAAATTAAGCTTAATAACTTAGCTATATTCTTAAGAGGGATTTTATTTCTGTAATTTTTTCTCCAAAAACCTCTTCTATAATTTTGTCTCTTTTTTCTATAATGGTATTCTGTTGAATTTTTTCTTTTGAAAACCATAGACCAATCATTCTAGCCTGAGTTATTATAGTAGAATTATGAGCATCGTCTCTATCTATGTTGTATTTCTTTATAGCAATTTCTCTCGCTTTTTTCATAGCTGCAATACTATCTTCATCTTTATTTGATAAAGCCATATTGACGATTTCTCTTAGCTCATTTGTTTGAAACTTATATATCAATTTCTCCTTTTCTAAGGGCAATATCAATTGTTCAGCATAAGTTGTCCTAATTTCCAAATCTACTGGATCTTTTAAAAATAGCTTATGTCTTTCATAAGGATTGGCTGGAGTTTCTGGTATATAGACGGAAAATATTTTATCTCTTAAAAGTTGAGGGAGATTCTTTTTTAACAAAGTGTCATAAATCTTGCATAATTTTTTAGTATAACATTCGACTTCTTTCATCTTTTTGGTATTAATTAATATATCTATATCTTCTTCTAATGTTATTTCACCTGTAACAAGCGAACCTCTAAGGCCTACAGAAACTATAAAATCACTTAAGTGAACTATTAGGTCCTTACAATAATCTAATGCTGTTGAAAACATTTCTACATAAAACTTATCTTCATAAAGTCTTTTTGTAATTAGATTTAATTTCTCTTTATGGTTATTCATGGCATTCACAAACATCAGTTATCGATTAATTTCTTTAAATTTTTAATCATTAATTGTTTAATTGAATCCACTTAGATTTTTGAAATCCTGCTCTTTAACTTGAACTTCTAAATTATATTATTTCAGTTAACTATAAATTTTTCAATAATTTTCTCAGTTTTTTAAAATCCTTGATCATTTCTTCCCTAATTTTTGGAAATCTTCTTGCAGCAGAAGGATGGAAAGTTGGGAAATAAACTCTACCATTCCTTTTAATCACTTTACCATGAACTTCTGAAATTTTAAGATTCTCATTTGGAAACAAGGCCATTAAAGCAACATTCCCAAGCATCACTATAAGCTTAGGATTAATAACTTCTATTTGCTTAGAAGTATGATTCATACCATGCTTTATTTCTTCTTTCGTAGGAGCTCTTCTTCCAGGATAATATTTAACTGGTGAAGTAATGAAAACTTCTTCTCTTTTTATTCCTATCAATTTAAACAAAGAATCAAGAAACTTTCCTGAAAGCCCAACAAATGGCTCGCCTTTTTTACTCTCTTGATAACCTGGTGCTTCACCTATGAAAACAATTTTTGAATTTGGATTACCTTTCCCGGGGACAGCTAAACCAAACTTGTTCTTTCTACACACTTTGCAATTTTTTATTTCTTCTGCAATTTCATCCAAAATTTTTTCTTTATTCATTTTTCCACAAATTTTCTAAAACTTTCATAAAGAGCTTCATTAAAAGCAATTAGCCTTATCTCCATTTCTTTAAATTTTTTACATTCTTCTATCATAATTTTTGCTGCATCCTCATAACTTATTCCTCCAACTCCAGTTCCCATTCCTGGAAATGCTATGCTCTTTAAATTCATTTTTCTAGCTAGTTCTAAAGCAGCTCTTGTTGCAAGTTTTACATTCTCCAAAGTAATTTTTTGAGCAGGTTTTTCCATAGTTGGAGAATGGATTATATATTTGCACTTAAGTTTTCCAGATTTTGTTGCAATTGCTTCTCCTACTTTAATTGGAGCTTTTGCTCTAGCTTCTCTTTCTATTTCTTCTCCTCCTTTTTTCTTAATTGCAAGAGCTACCCCTCCTCCCATTATTCCAAGAGAATTTGCAGGATTTACTATTGCATCGCATTCTTCTTCTGTTATATCTCCTTTTTTAATAATTAACATATTTTAAATTTTCTTAGAAAAAATAAAAATTCAAGTTTAAGCAAATCTTCCTTTAAGGAATTTCAAAATCCCTTTTTATCCAATAAACCTCTTCCTCACTTCTCTTTCTTTCCTTTTCTTCTTCCTTCTTCTCTTCTTTCTTTTTTACCTCTTTTTTCTCTTCCTTTAACTCAATTCTTATACTTCTAATTTTTTCTGCAATATTTTCAAGCTCTTCATCAGTAATGGATAAAGGCTTGGTTTCTATTAAAGGAACCTCATCAAAAACAGGATAAATTCGGACGTGAAAATGCTTTACCAGCTCTGAAGATATGATAGAGAAAAGTATTTCTCTTGGGTTTAGGGCTTGTTTAATTTTTTCTGCAACTATTAAAGCCGAGAAAAAAACCCTTGTAGAAAGCTCAAAATTTTCATCAAACTTTTCATAATGTTGCTTAGGAATAATTATTGTCATACCTTTTGTTCTAGGATTAATATCAAGAAAAGCTAGAGAAATCTCATCCTCATGCACTATTTTAGATTTTACATTCCCTCTAATTATTTCACAAAATATACATTCCATGCATAAGAATTTAAAAAGAAAAAATTTAAGTTTTTAAATAAACCTTTTATTTATCTTAACTAAAAATAAAGTGATTTGAATGGTTAAAATAAGTAAGCCAAAGGCAGGAAGTTTAGCATTTTATCCTAGAAAAAGGGCTAGGAGAATTTATCCGAGAATTAGAACTTACCCTGAATCTGAAAAACCAAAAATCTTAGGATTCGCGGGTTATAAGGCTGGGATGGTCTCCGTTACTTTAATCGATAATAGAAAGAATTCTCCTACCTTTGGGCAAGAGATAGCAATTCCTGCAACAGTTTTGGATTGCCCACCGTTAAAAATTATTGGAATAAGAGCATACGAAGAAATAAAGAAAGGATTAAAGGTTTTTACTGAAGTTTGGTCAAAAAATTTACCAAATGATCTTGAGAGAAAAGTTAAAGTTAAACCAAATGAAGAAAATTTTAAAAAAATAGAGGAAAATTTGAGTAAGATCTCTAAGATAAGGCTTATAGTCTCTACTCAGCCGAGAATTTCTGGAATAGGAAAAAAGAAGCCAGAGATTTTTGAAATAGAAATTGGAGGAAAAAATATAAAGGAGATGTTTGAATTTGCAAAATCTTTATTAGGAAAAGAAATAAATGCAAAAGATGTTTTTAGAGAGGGCGAATTTGTAGATGTAATTGCTGTGACAAAAGGGAAGGGAACGGCTGGTCCAGTAAAAAGGTTTGGTGTTAAAATACAGAGGAGAAAGGCACATGGAAAGGAAAGGCATGTAGGAACACTTGGGCAAGAAAGACCTGGAAAGGTTAGGTGGACAGTACCGCAAGCTGGTCAGTTAGGCTTTCAAACAAGAACCGAATTTAACAAAAGGGTTTTAAAAATTAGTGAAGGAGGAGAAATAAATCCAAAAGGTGGCTTTATAAGGTATGGAGTAATTAAAAGGAATTACATTCTTTTGGAAGGTTCTATACCAGGGAGTAAGAAAAGGCTTGTATTTTTAAGGCATGGTATAAGAACAGGAAAAATTAAATTGCTTGTCCCTGAAATAAAGGAAGTGATTAAATGAAAGAAATAGAAAATATATTCTGCAAAAAAGTTAAAAGTTATGGAGTGGTTTAAATGGAAATAGGAGTTAAAGATTTAAATGGAGAAGAAATAGAAAGAATAAAACTCCCAAAAATTTTTGAAGAACCTGTAAGAGAAGATTTAATATTAAGAGCTTTCTTGGCTACGATGAGCAAGAAGAGGCATCCGTATGGTTCAGATGTGATGGCAGGAAAAAGGACATCTGCTCATTACCATGGATTGAGAAGGTATAGATGGACGATGATGAATAGGGAAATGGCAAGACTTCCAAGAATACATGGAAAAGGTATTCCTTTACAAATGATTTGGCAAGCAAGATTTGTTCCAAGTGCAAGGGGTGGAAGAAAAGCACATCCTCCAAAAACTGAAAAGATTTGGGAGCAAAAGATAAACAAAAGGGAAAGAAAAAAAGCTATTAGATCAGCAATAGCTGCAACTGCAATTAAAGAATTTGTGATTAAAAGAGGGCATAAAGTAGAAGAGATTAAAGAGTTGCCTATAGTTGTTGATGATAAAATAGAAGATGTTAAAAAAACTAAGGAACTTGTAGAATTTTTGAAAAAAATAGGTTTGGAAAAAGAACTGGAGAGAGTAAAGAAGAAAAAAGTTAGGGCAGGAAAAGGAAAGATGAGAGGGAGAGTTTATAAGAAAAAGAAAGGTCCTTTGGTGGTTATTACTAATGATAAAGGGATAAGCAAAGCTGTAAAGAATTTACCTGGTTTTGATGTTTGTAAAGTAGAGAATTTAAGTGTTGAAAAATTAGCTCCTGGTGCAAAACCAGGGAGATTAACCATATTTACAAAATCTGCTATAGAAAAATTAGGTGAACTAAATGGATCCCTATAAAATTTTATACTACCCTTATCTAACAGAGAAATCAACTAGCCTGGTGGAAAAGGAGAACAAGATAGTTTTTATTGTAAATAGAAAGGCAAAGAAAAAGGAAATAAAAGAGGCTTTTGAAAAACTCTTTGAAGTTAAAGTTGAAAAGGTAAACACACAAATAATGCCGACAGGAGAAAAGAAGGCGATAATTAAATTAAAACCAGAATTTAAGGCTTCTGACATATCTGCAAAGCTCGGTATGGTTTAGATTTTTCCTGCTTTAATAAGCAAGAAATGTGGGTAATTTTTCCATTCAAAAGAATCTATTTCTTTAATTTCTTCTATCCTAAAAAAAGGTGAAATTGCATTAAAATAATCTTCCAAGGTCCAGTAATAATTAAAGTAATTTATTTCACCATGCCTTTCCCAATGCAATCCTCTTTCG
>JAVZIY010000040.1:0-5949 GCA_038998005.1 Candidatus Aenigmatarchaeota archaeon | reverse complement strand
ATAAGAAAAAAGTTAGATTTAAAGAAAATATTTCTGAATTTGTTGGAATAGATGGAGAAACTTATGGTCCTTTCAAAGAAGGTGAAGAAGCTGAAATCCCAACTGAAAATTTTGAAGTTCTAGTAAAAAAAGGTTTAGTCGAAGAAATTAAATAAATTTAAATTTTTGGAAGAATAATTGAGAAGCATGAAAATACCAAAGGAAATAAGAACATTTTGTCCTTATTGCAAGAAACATACTTTACATACAGTTGAGAGGGCGAAGAAAAGGCAGAGAAGAACTTTGGCTCAAGGACAAAGAAGATTTTTGAGAAAGATGAAAGGTTATGGTAGCTTTCCAAAAGAAAACCCAAAGGGAAGGGAAAAGCCAACTAAAAGAGTCGATTTAAGACTTAAGTGCAAGGAATGCGGGAAAATGCATAGCAAAAGGGGGTTCAGGACTAAAAAATTTGAAATAAAGTGAGAATATGAAAATTTTAGAATTACCTGATAGCAAATTTTTAAGAGTTCAATGCAAAAAATGTAAAAACAAACAAATAATTTTTAGCAAGGCTTCTTCTGTTGTTAAATGCTTAAAATGTGGTGAAGCTTTGGCTTTGCCAAAAGGAGGAAATGCTGAAATAAAAGCAAAGATTTTAGATGTTCTAAGCTAAAATTTAATTATGAAATTAAAAGAAGTTTTAGTTCATAGACCAAATATAGAAATCCATTCTATGGAAAAAAATTTTGAAAAATTTTCCTGGAAGGAAATGCCAAAACTTGATAAATTACAGAAAGAGCATGACACTCTAATTGAAAGCTTACGTGAGGAAGGGATAAAAATAAACTATACTCTTAAAACTTTAGAGTCCAAACCAAATTTAGTTTTCATAAGAGATCCGGCTTTTATTTTAGATGGGAAGGCTTTAATTCTAAGGCTAACAAGCATAAGGCAAGGTGAAGAGCTTTTAGTAAAGGAGAGGATTTTTCAGCTTGGTATAAAAATATTCGGTCAGCTAATATATCCTAGCATTCTAGAAGGGAGCAACATTTTTTTAATTGATGAAAAAATTGCTTTAATTGGGTTAGATGAAAGGGGAAATTTGTATGGTGTAAGCAAGTTTAAAGAAATTTTTAAAATAGAAACCCATCCAATAACTCAAGAAAAAATCAGAGAGAATTTTAATATAATAAATAAAACTGCTGTGATAAGCGAAGATGTTATAGATTCTCAACTCTATTATTTTTTAAAAGAAAATGAGTTTGATATAATTCTTGCAAGCAAAAAAGAGAGCGAAGAAGGAGCGGTAGAATTTTTACAAGTAAGTGAGAATAAGTTAATTAATTTTAAATCCAGCTTGAACAAGAAACTAGAGAAAAATGGTTTTGATGTTATTGAACTTGATTTAAAGGAATTTATGAAAAGCTTAAGAGGAATTAAAAGCTTAGTTCTTCCTTTAGATTATGGAATCTAAAAATTTGTTCATTCTTTTCGTAAAATTTTAAAGGAAAAATTTATAAATTAGTTCAGATATAATTTTTTTAGATTATTTAAACCCTAAAAAGGTGAAAGAAATGATATGGGAACCTTTTGATGAAATAGAAAGACTACACAGAAGAATTCACAAGCTAATGAGAAGAATGTGGGAACCCTTCCAAGAAGAAATAATAGAGCCATTAGAAAGATTTGAAACCTTTCCAGTTGATATAAGCGAGACGGAAAATGAGCTAATAGTAAAAGCAGATTTACCAGGATTTGAAAAAGATGAAGTAAGCATCAGAGCTACAGAAAATACTTTAGAAATAGTGGCTCAACATAAAGAGAAAAAAATTGAGGAAGGAGAGAAATTCTTTAGGGCAGAAAGAAAGCTTGGAGTCTTAAAAAGAGTTTTAACTTTGCCCGTTCCAATTGATTACGAGAAAACAAGGGCAGAAATGGATAAGGGTGTTTTGATAATAAGGATGCCAAAAAAAGGAAGGAAGGGAAAAGAAATTAAAGTAGAGTAAAAATAGAAAATAAAATAAATTTTTAAAATAAAAAAGAGTTTATGCTAAAACCAAAGGTAATACACAGAGGGAGAGAAAGGGAAGGAAGAGGATTTAGCTTATCTGAGCTTAAGGCTGCAGAACTTAGCAAATCTGGAGCAAGAAAACTAGGAATTTATGTAGATGAAAGAAGAAAAAGTAGTTTAGAAAACAATATAAATATGCTTAAAGAATTCATTAAAAAGAGTGGAAAAAATGTTTAGGAAAAAAATTAAATGTCCATCATGCAAAGAAGAAATTGAAGAAAGATGGAACTATTGTCCTTATTGTGGCGAGGAGTTAAGGGAAGAGCTTGGATTTTTTGGAAAAGGTTTAATTGAAGATGTGGAAAAAGAGATAGAAAGAATGGACAAGGAATTTTCAAAATTTTTAGAAATACCAAAAATTAGATTTAAGCCTTCTGTAGGAGGAATAAGTATAACTATTCATTCAGCAACAGGAAAAAGTCCTAAGGTTGAGGTTAAAACTTTTGGAGAATATAAGAATCTTGAGCCTGAGATAAAGAAAAGATTTGGAGTAAAAGAACCTATTAGAGAAGTGGAAGAGAAAAAACCTGTGAAAGTTCCAAGAATTACAGAAGAGCCTGAAGCAGAAATAAAGAATTTAGGAAATAGACAAATAATTTCAGTTAAATTGCCCGATGTGAAAGAAAAAGATATAGAAATAAGGAAGCTAGAGCAGAGTATTGAAATAAAAGCTATTGCTGGAGATAAGGCTTATTTTAAATTAATCCCAATTTCAAGTGATGCTGAAATAGTTGGAAAAGAATTTAAAAATGGTGTTTTAAAAATAGATATCGAGAGGTGAGGGATTTTGGCTGAAATAGCCGAAATTCCTGAATCTATTCGTGAATGGGAAAGAATTGCTGCACATTCTCATATCCAAGGTTTGGGCTTAGATGGATTAAAAGCTAGACAAGTAGCTCAAGGAATGGTTGGGCAAGTAGAAGCTAGAGAAGCAGCAGGCTTGGTTGTTAGATTAATAAAAGAAGGGAAGTTTGCAGGAAGGGCAATTTTACTAGCAGGTCCTCCTGGAAGCGGAAAAACTGCTATTGGAATGGCTATAGCAAAAGAATTGGGAAGATATGTACCTTTTGTTCATTTAGCTGCAAGTGAAATTTTTTCTACAGAAATGAAGAAAACAGAATTTTTAACTCAAACTTTAAGAAAAGCTATAGGGGCAAGGATTCATGAGATGAGAAAAATTTATGAAGGCGAAGTAAAAGAGATTTCGATAGAAAAAGCTCAACATCCTTATAACCCTTACCAGCAAATTCCTGTAGGAGCAACTATTAAAATTGCAACAAAGGATGAAAGTAAAAAATTAACTATGGATCAAAGTTTTGCTATTCAATTAATTCAGCAAGGAATAGAAACTGGAGATGTTGTTCAGATTGATGTTGATGGCGGAAGAATAGTTAAACTTGGGTTAAGTGAAGATGCTGCAAAAGAGAAAAAAGTTGATTTAACCACAATGAAACCTGTACCAATACCAAGAGGAAAAGTTTTGAAGGAAAAGGAGTTTGTTTATCCTGTAACCTTACATGCCTTGGATTTGGCAAGCTCAAAGTCTGGTAGTGATATCTTCAGTTTATTCTTTGGAGGAAGGGAATCAAAAGAAATTGAGTCTGAAGTAAGAAAGGAAGTTGATGAGTATATTAAAGCATTAGTTCAAGAAGGAAGATGCGAATTACTGCCAGGAGTTGTTTTTATAGATGAATGTAGTATGCTCGATATAGAAACATTTGCTTTTCTTAATCGCGCTTTAGAGCAAGAGCTTTCTCCAATAATAATTTTTGCAACTAACAGAGGTTTTTCAACAATAAGAGGAACCGATATAAAGGCTGCGCATGGAATGCCCTTAGATTTACTTGATAGATTACTAATAATTAATACAAAGCCATACACTAAGGATGAAATAAGAAAAATTATTGAAATAAGAATAGAGTCAGAAAAAATGAAAATAAGTGAAGATGCTTTGGAATATGTAACTGAAATTGGAGTAAAAACAAGTTTGAGATATGCAATTCAGTTACTTGCTCCAGCATTTGAAGTTGCGAAAGAGAAAAAATCTGAAAAAATAGAGAAAAGTCATATAGCTTATGTTGAAAAGCTATTTTCTGATGTAAAAAAGTCCGTTCAGTATTTGAAGGAATTTGAAGAACAATTCTTAAAGTAATAAAAGCCACTTTAGATTCTTAAAGAAACTAAAGTATAATATCCTCAAGAATAAAATTTAAACTTTTTCTCTTATATTATTTCTATGAGAACTTCAAAAGAAGAATGGGATAAAATTTATGAAACAGTTTGTAAGATAGCTAAAAAATATGAAATTTTAAATCTTCCTGTTAACGAGAATTGCATTTTTGTTTATTATAACTCTAAAAAAATTTTTGACACAGAGCAAGATTTTAAAAATAGAGAAAGTCTTGTTTATGAAATTGAAAAGACCCTTGAAAAAGAAAGGAGTTTTGGAACAATAGAAATAAAAATTTCTGATGATTTAGAAAAGAGAATAATTATAGAAAGAAAATGAAATTATTTTCTTTCAAAGCCAATTCCTTCAACACTTATCTTTGGCGGAAAGTTTTCATCTATTTTAAATTTAACATTTAGCATTTTCTCTACAACTTTTATATTTGTGATACAATGCTCAGTAATTTTTTCTACGCTAACGCAAGATTCTCCTTGAGCTAAAGCTAAAAATATTAGAATCTGGTCTGCCATAAATTTATCTAAAGCTGCTTTTGATTCCAAAGAGGCTAAAAGCTCTTTTGCACATTCTTCTCCTATAATTTCAGCTTTCACTCCCATTTTTCCTATATTATCTGCTCCTATTATAGAATTTTCACATTCAGCCCAAAGAATAATAGAAGTTCCCGGAGAAAAAGTTTTTACTACCTGCGTTACAATTTCTGCTTCAAAACCATAATCTTTTAAAAGTTTTTCTGCAGAGCTTGCTTGTCTTTTGGCAACATGTTCTGGTAAAGAACCTGCTATAGAAACTCCCCTTATATTTTTTACTTTGCCTATTTCAAGCAATTTGATTGAATTTAACTTTTTAATAGGATAAAACTTAGTTTTAACTATTCCTCCTCCCTTTGGATAAAAGCCTTCTCTTTCAACTTCCAATTCAGGAATTTTAATTCCAAGCTTTGAAAGAATGGGGAAAAAAATGTTTTTAACAAAATGAATCGTTGGTGCTCCTAAACCTGCAGTTCCCCCAATAATTTCAAGTTTTGTTTCCTTTTCTCCAAAGATTAGTAAAGGAGTTAGAGTTTGTAATATTAAAGAGATTTGACCTGCAGTGCCAATATCTATTCTTCTATCTCCTATCTTAAAACTTTTTGGAATAAATTCAAGCTCAGTTGAACCAATTTTTAAACCTTTTATTTCAGCATTACAAAATTCGCTAGCAATTTTTACTCCAGTTAAATGCTGCGCCATAAGCCCTGGTTTTGGTCTTCCTTTTCTTATATTAAAAATTTTTATTGGTTTAAGTAAAAGAGAAGAAAGAGCTATGGCAGTCCTTAAAACTTGTCCATAACCTATTGCCCCATCTATTTCTAAAATTTCCATATAATATTTTAAGCAAAATTAAAATTATGAAAGTTCTTCCTAGAAGATTTTATGAAAGGGATACAGCAAAAGTTGCGAAAGATTTGCTTGGAAAAATTTTGATTAGAAAAATAAATTCAAAATTCTTAAAAGGAAAAATTGTTGAAACAGAAGCTTACTATGGAAAGGAAGATCCTGCTTCAAGAGCTTGCTTAGGAAGTCCAAAATATTGTGTTGAACTTTTATATAGCAAGCCAGGAAAGGCTTTAATTTATATGGTCCATGGAAATTGGCTTTTTAATGTTGTTGCACATGAAAAATCAAAAGCAGGAGCTGTTTTAATAAGAGCAATAGAGCCTTTAAACGGA
>JAVZIY010000039.1:0-5971 GCA_038998005.1 Candidatus Aenigmatarchaeota archaeon | reverse complement strand
CTGAGCTATTTGAAGAAACAAAGAAGCATAAATGTGCTTATATGAATGCTGATGATGTGAAAATTGCTCAGCTTTGGTGTGCTTTAATAGAAATTAAAAAGCAGTTCGATGAAATTTCTAAGAATATTAAAAAGCTCGAAGAACCATTTAAAGCAATAGTTGAGATTGGAGAAGCAGAGAAAAGAAAAACTATAGAAAAGGTTGTGGAGGAATTGATTAAGCCTGAAAGCGAAGAAGAAAAGGAAGCAACCAAAAAGCTTGTTGAAAGTCTGATGAAATTTTAATTTTTAAAAATCAAAATTAATTTATGAAAAAAACTTTATTTTTAAGTTTTTTTCAATTAACTATACTTCTCATTCCTATTGCATATGCAGATATAGGCCTTCCATTACCTTTACCACTAGCTTTGTTTCTCGGATTTTTTTGGTATTACCTTTTATTTTTATGATAAGTTATATTTGGAATGTTTTCATCATTTTTTTACTTTCCAAGCTTGTTAAAAATAAAATCAAAATTTTTTCTGAAACTTTTTTTTTAATCTTTCTATATACATTTATTGTTGGAATTGGAGAACTTTTTTTAATTTTTCTCTGGCTTTTTCTTAAATTAGATGAAATCCTCTACTTTATACTATGTGGAGTAATTATTTTTCTTACTTTCAAATTCTTTTTCCTTAAAAAAGCAAAAATAGCAGTAAAAACAAATGTACTTTCTTTATTAATGGCAATTCTAACTAACCCACTTATGGGTGTACTAATTATATTTCTAATTGGTTTGATTTTTTTAGGAAGTAAAATTGTCCAAATTCCTTAAAATTGAAGAGTTAAAAAAATTAGTTAAGTGGACCGGCCGGGACTCGAACCCGGAGCTTCCACCTTTTTTTAAAGCTGCGAAGGTGGCGATCTACCATTGATCTACCGGCCCTAAAGATGCATTGTCCTAAATATCTGTTTCAATTATATCAAGAAAATATTTGTATTTGAAATTTAAAATACAATTTTAATAGTAAGGAAGAGATTCAATAACAAATTTTCTTAAATTTTCAGGAAGCAATTTAAGCCTGCGAGTTAAAGCTCTCTTCTTATTTGGAGTTATATTATTTCCAAAAGATTGCACTATACTATTGCTTATTTCTCTTGCCATATAATTAAGATGATTAAAATTATTTGGATCGTATACTAACTTTTTCACTCCAAATTTTTTCCAACTTCCATTAAATAAGGCATAACTTCGATATCTTTTACTAGTTGAAAAAGGTAATATATTTCTATATTCAATTTTACCTTCTATATAAAGTTCCCTTAATAGGTCTTGAACATAAGTATTTGAACGCTTGATTATTTCAGCTATTTCATTTGAGTATAAAGGTTTATTGCTGGAAAGGATCAGCCCATAGATTATGGCCTTTAAATCTCTAATTTTTGGCTTAGCTCCTCTCTTATACCTATATTCTTCTGATATTCCAGCCTTTTCTTTTGCTAAATTTATTTTACCTCCATAATGAGATGCAAGAAGACCTCCATATCCAGCTTTTTTAACATCTTCTATTGTAGATGCCGGAAATTCTCTTAGAAACTCCAAAAAATTTTCATCGTCCATTTTTAATTTTAATTTTCTTCCTCTCTTCTGAAGTATTTTCATAGCTCTTTTTGGAGAATTTTCGGCCAAGATGTAAAAAATTTCTTTTTTCAAAGCAGTTTTTAAACCACTAGGCTTTCTAAGCCCTCTTTTCTTCATTTCCTTAGTAGATAATTTCTCAAGCTCTGCTCTCTTTTCCTCTGATACAAGGCTCATGCTTAATTAAATGAAAAAACTTTTTAAATTTTTTTCTATTATAAGATTAATTCAATATATATCCAGTTTATAATCTAATTATGAACAAAATACTTATTGACTCTATAAATTTTGCAAAAAAAGCAGGACTTTTACTTTTAAAAGATTTCAAAAAAGTTAAAGAATATTCAAAAAGAGGGCACAGTAAAGCTATAAAAACAATATACGATAGAGCTTCTGAAAATTTGATTAAAAAAATGATTTCTGCAAAATATCCTGAACATAGTATTTTATCTGAAGAAACTGGTTATGTAGAAAAAAATCCCAAGTATTTATGGATTGTTGATCCTTTAGACGGAACAGGAAATTTTGTTAATGGCAATCCATTATTTTCTGTTTCAATAGCTTTTATGGAAAATAATAAACTTAGGTACGGAGCAATTTACTTCCCTATTTCTAATGAAATATTTTTTGCAGAAAAAGAAAAAGGAGCTTTTCTAAATGGAAGAAGAATTAAAGTTTCAAAGATAAATGAGCTGGAAAAAAGCTATCTTGTTACTTGCGAAGGTGTAGAAAGAAATAAAAAGAGAAAAGCAAAGCTTTATGCTACAATAATTTCAAAGGCTATTGATATAAGGAAGCTTGGCTCAGGAAGTTTGGAATGTGCATGGGTTGCTTCTGGGAGGGCAGAGGCCTACTTAACATTTAAAGTTCCTCCTTGGGATGTTGCCGCAGGAGTTTTGTTAGTAGAGGAAGCTGGAGGAAAAGTTAGCGATTTTAAAGGAAGAGAATGGAGCTTGAGAAAATGCGATTTTCTGGCTTCAAATTCTTTAATTCATGAAAAAGTTTTAAAATTGATTAAAAACATCTAACTAAAAACTTGGTTCTATTCCAAGATTTCTTAAAACTTTTCTTGCAGGCTCAAGCATTTTATATTCATGCAAATATTCACAGGAATAGTAAGTATCTGATTTAAAAATATAATCGACAAATCTCTTAAATAAGCTTTCGTCCTTTCTTTCTTTTTTATGAGAGCATCTATCATTTATTGGACAATATTTACACATGGCCTCAGTCCATTCTAAATGAACTTTAGTAATTAAATAATATAAGACCGAAAATCAGTTTTTCCTGGTACTTCTCTTCCTATTTTCATTAAAATATCTTCAAACTTTTTCTTTTCATAAATTTTGATAATTGAAGCGGCACCAATCTCTCCACATAGAATTCCTAGTACTGAGTCAAATTGATTGGAATATATTTTCCAGGCAATAATAGCAGAACCGATCAAAAAAAGGCTTGGAAATAACTTATTGGAAAATTTAATAAATTCTAAACTAGTCTTTAAATTATATTTAAGAGAGCTTGAAAAAAGAGCACGATTAAAAGTGTTTCTAATTCCCTCTTTCTCCTCGCAAATCAAAAAGGGATAATACTCTATAAAAAATTTACTTCTAAACTTCTTTAATTCTTCATCATCCTCCCTTAAAGTTAAATCAGCCAGATAAAGCGATTGAGGTTTAGAATTGCTTGCTATTTTTTTCTTTAGTTCGGAGATAGTTTCATTTACCATCCTTTCTTTCCTTAAAATTCCTGGAAGGTTAATTTCTTCAGGAAATTTGTATTGATCTTTAATAAAATTGTTCCATCTTTCTTTTATATTTTTAATCAGTAAAATATCTGAGCATGCTAAGTAAGCTTTGAAAGCAGATACATATGCCATTTCTTTTTTGTTTTTAACTTTTGGGATGATGATTTTCTTTACTAAAGAATAATCTTGGGAAGTTGCAACGTATGGAAAATCTTGTTTATCTAAGTAAGGAAAATAGACTGAATTACCCAAGAATATCCAATCATTTCTTTCATATATTCTTCTTAACTCCTTTACTATCTTATAATTAAAAATTTCATATTTTTCCATCCTAGAAAGAGCTTTTGAAATACTCCTAGAAATTTCTTCATTATCAACTTTTTTTAACATTAATAATATTTAAAAGATAACACTTAAATTTTTTAAAAAACAGGTAAATAAAACCAAAAGCAATCTCTTAAATCTAAAAGAAGTAAAGGGATTTAATAAATTAATTGATTGAAAATGAGAGGAATGTACTTTAAAAAAAGAGAAATATTTAAAAAATATCTTTGAGTATATAAGATTCTTTCAAGAAGTGATAAATTTTCTTAATCACTAAAATATTTTAAAAAGAATATGTAAAATATTCAAATGATAGATGTTCACTGCCATCTCGAACAAGAAGATTATTCTCAAGATAGAGATGAAATTATAGAAAAATGTAGAAAGGAGTTAAAAGCTGTAATTACTTGCTGTGCTCATCCAAAGGATTTTGATTTAACTTTAAAGTTAGTTGAAAAATATAAGAGATTTGTTTTTGCTACCATTGGTATTCATCCAGAATATATAAAAGAGATTTCTGAAAAAGAAAGAGAAGATTTTTTCAAAAAAATTGAGAATAATAAAGATAAAATTGTTGGAATAGGAGAAACTGGTTTAGATTTTTTCTGGATAAAAGAGAAAGAATTGCAAGAAAAACAAAAAGTTCTTTTTATCAAATCAATAGATCTTGCAAAAAAATTGGATTTACCCTTAATTGTTCATTCAAGAGATGCTTATGAGGAATCAATTAAAATTCTTGAGCAAGAAAATGCTAAAAAAGTTTTGCTTCATATGTTTGGTGCGAACCACTTGGTTAAAAGAGTAATAGAAAATGGCTGGTTTATTTCTATGAACACAATAGTTCTTAAGAGCAAAAAGCATAAGAAAGTTGTAAGAGACATACCTTTAGAAAAAATAATGCTAGAGACAGATTCTCCATGGCTTTCACCATCAGGAGGGAGAAATACTCCTTTAAGCGTAAAGATAGTTGCTGAAAAAATTGCTGAAATAAAGAAAGTTAGTTTTGAAGAAGTTGATAAAATTACCACAGAAAATGCAATAAAATTTTTTTCAATTTAAATTACTAGCAACTTTACTTTATTTTGAAATCAACAGATTGAATAAATTTTTGATGTTAAATTTTTTTAAGAAAATAGGTCAATCCTCAAGTTTAGAAATCCAAATTTCTTTAAACCAATCTTCTTGCTCAGTTCTAACTTTTTTATTTTGCTCTAAATGGAGCAAAGGAATAAAATGCTCAACAATTTTTTCCCTATTCCATTCTTCAACTATACTTCTAAAATTTATTTTGTCCTTCTTAGATTTTTGAATTGCTTTCTCAATTTCTTTAAGTATGTGTTCAATTCTTTTTGCTATATCCTCCTCACCAATTTGAGCCACTATTCTTTTTTTCCAAAAAATTTTTCTTTCTTCCCTTCTTTCTTTCACAACTAAAGCTTTTCTTAAAGCATTTATAAGTTCATTTAAAGTAACTTGTCTTTTTGGAACTCTTTTTATCGGAACTCCAAGCTCTATTAAACTGGGATCTATACCCAAATCTATGAAAGGTTTTTCCTTCGCAATTTCTTCTATACTTTCCTCCTCCTCAAATATAGAGAGATAATCTGCCTTAAGTCTTAGCAAAACAACAGCAACAAAAACTATTTTGGCAGGAATTCTAAAATCAAGTTCTCTAACCTTTTGTATATATTCAATGAATTTGCTTGTTAGTTTTATTAAATCTATGTTCCAAGGATCCAAATTCTCTACACTTACAATATGATAAATTACTTCTTCCCAGCTCTCCTTTTCTAAGATAAGTTGTAAAATGTTTTCTTCTTGATTCATCTAGGCATCTCCAAGCTCAATATTTTAGATTCACCATTTTCCATAGTCACTCCATATATTGTATCACCATATTTTATCGTCTCATCATTATGTGTTATTACAATAAACTGAGCCTTTTTTGACATCTCTCTTATGAACTCAACTACTTTTCTAGTGTTCTCTTTATCTAATGCAGCATCTATTTCATCTAAAACATAAAAAGGTGCAGGTCTATATTCTTGGATTGCAAAGATGAAAGCTAAAGCTGTTAGAGTTTTTTCCCCACCAGACATTTCATCTATACTCATTAACATCTTACCAGGAGGATTTGCTTGAATCACCAAACCGCTTTCCAAATTCATTGGTTCCTCCAACTCTAAGCTTGCTGCTCCATTAGTCATTTTATTGAAAATCTGGTTAAACTTTTCACTTATTATTCTCAAGCAACCGTAAAAAACTTCCCTTCTCTTTTCTTCA
>JAVZIY010000038.1:0-6170 GCA_038998005.1 Candidatus Aenigmatarchaeota archaeon | reverse complement strand
GCTCACCCTCGAGTATTACGTCAGAGAAAGTTTCTCTAAAGCTATAGTCTCCGCCGTAAAAAGAATTGTTATTTTCGTCGAAGTCGACTATCTCGTACGCCTTCTCGGGTGCATTTTCATCTTGACGAAAGACAAGCCATCCCAAGTCCTTAAGATGTTTTAAAAAGTCGTTTTCTACAAAGTGTTCTTCGTCAAGTAAAGGCATAAAGCTTCCTTTTAGTCTTCTTCAAAATAATCATCATCTATTTTCTTAATTTCAATTGTGTATTTTGTTTCAACACCTACATTATACCTCAACATGTAGTCAAGCAACTGATCTTTATCGATAAGTATCACTTTAACATCATGAATCTTTGCAACATAATCAAGAGCATCTCTTGTAAACTTTGAAGTTGTTATAAATATGCCTTTCTTTGCTCCTTTTCCCTGTAATGCACCAACGAAAGCCTGTATTTCTTTGCTTCCAACAGTTCCCTTATTCCACCTTTTTGCCTGAAGGTAGATATTATCAAGCCCTAAAATATCTTCTTTTATAACGCCATCAACGCCCTCATCACCTGTTCCACCGATAACTTTACTTGCTTCTTCAAAAGAACCGCCGTATCCCATCTTTACAACCAAATCCAACACCAATCGCTCAAAAAAGCTTGGTGAAGAATTCATAATTTTGTTATATAGGTCGTTTTTGATAGTTTCGTTAATTTCTTCGATTTTGTCACCAATGATTTCTTCTGGAGATTTTTCTGTAGCTATAACAGGAGGAGTGTATTTACCACCGTCATCTTTGCCTGTATAGAACTCTTCAAATTCAGGGAATTGTCTTAAGTAACTAATTTCTATTTTAGACTCATTTTCTTCTAAAGCCTTTAACCCTCTTTCGGTTATTTGAAGCTTTCCCATTTCAGGGGAACTTACTAAACCTGCTTTTAATAGAAAAGTCCTTGCCCAGCTAACCCTGCTCCGAAAAACTGTATGCCCGCCGCTTGGTAATAATATTTTCTTTTCCTCGTCGGTTAATTTAAAATACTTTCCGAGATATTCTCTAACTTCAGTCTTTGTGTGAATTTTTCCGTCCTTTAAAAAATCAAGCATTGGATAAAAAATTTCTTTAAGTTTTGGTGTCACTTTAATCCTCCTTTGGATTATGACTTAAGCCTATCTACCGACCAAACTAATTCGGCTATTTTGCTATAAAGCTCCTGCCTTTCTTCAATTTCCTTCTTCCCGAAGTGTTCGTAAGGTTTAAAGGGTAAATTATACCTTTGAATAAATGCCAAAAAGCGAGGGTTGTGCTCGTAGCAGTTCTTGTGGAGAGATTTTGCAAGCAAGTTTTGACCGAAATAGTGCCTTACCTTATCTTCAAACTTCATGTCTCCATAACTTGCATTGAAACTTTTTGGAAGGAGAAGTAAATCACCCAATCTATTACGATACTGTTCAAACTCGTAGGAAGAAGCAAATTCCTTTTGAAACCTTTCATAATGATTTGCTAATATGTGTTCTATCTCGTATCCTACTTTACCTTTTGCAATATACTTATCGAAGTTATCACCCATACCAGATTCTTTTTCGATATATGTGGTCATCCGAGCAAGGATATATTTAACATAGAATTTATTCATGTTGTGAAGATAAAAAATACTGTCAAAAGTCAAGTTTTCTTTGTTAATCTCGTCAATTAATATACTTCTTATTTCGTCAATGGACTTTCTTCTTATACTTTTGACAACATTGAAAATTGCATACCTCATAACATCATAAGAAATGCTTTTGAAGTTCCAAATTCTCCTTGCAATTAAAATGTCCAAATATGTTGATACAAGCTTTAACTTTTTGCGAATAATTTCTTCGCTATCATCTGGTGTAATTGGAGCTAATAGCAATGTATTTTGAAGAGTAAAATTCAAACAAGCATTGTAATAAATTGCCTCCAAACCATCGATTAATTTTTGTGATGCATTCTTTATTCTCGCATACTGCGTAAAATAAAAACCCATTTGCTTTTTTATAAAATTGTAGAAGTCATCACTTCCTTTCAAGTTAATCTTTTCTTCGTTTTCTTTTACCCATCTGTGAAACTCGGTTCCTATTTTTTCGAAATCTTTCGGTACTACCCGGACTGCTCCTATTTTCCTTTCTCTTGTAGTTTCAGCGTACTGACTCCTGAGCCATGCCTTGAAGGCTTCAGAATCCTCGTCCTTGCCAAATTTCTTAACCTTTTCAGTATATTCTTTCCAAGATTTGCTTGCGTCATTTCTTTTTTCTTGCTCCGTAATCCTTGAAAGTAAGTATCCTTTTAACATATCAAGAGGAGTTAAAGAAAGCCCTCTATCGTTCATGGACTCGAAAATAGCATAAGCATCCTCGTCGGTTTTGGTTTCTATCTCAACAAAAAAGACATTTTCTATAAGCCAATCGCTAAAAAACAAAAGCTTTCTCTCGTCTAATTCACTTAAATTTGGAGATTGTTTAATATCCAAATATCTTCCAATTATGTTGTTTACTGATTCCGAGGAATCGCCATTAACAATTTCGTCTCTTAGGAGATGCTCCATGCAATACTTTCTTTCATCAACATCAATATTGAACGTTTTACGCCCGTAAACGTCAGAAAATACCAGACTACGAAGTTTTAACCTCTGATCTTCATTTTTAATTGCGTTATACAAGAAAATCAAAAGTAAAGTTATAGTTGTTAACCTCTGCTGACCGTCAATTATATACTTTCGCCCTTCTTTTCCACAAATTATTATAGTTCCAAGAAAATAAGAACCATATCTTTCTATTGCCGATTGCAGATCCTCCTCTCGATAAAAACTGGAGAATTTTTCCATCAAGTCATTTATTAGCTCGTTTACCTGTTTTGACTGCCACTTGTATTCTCTCTGATAGTAATCAACCGCAAAATGGGTGTTTTGGAGTAATTGCCGAATACTTTTTTTAGTCGCACTAATTTCGTTCATTAGCCCTCCTTTATTAAACTATTTACTCTTACCTTTCCTGTTAAAAGGTCTTCCATCATGCCTTTTTTCATTCGCTCGAGTTTTTCTTTGTAGGCTTGCTCCTTTTCAATAACCTCGTCAACTTGAGAAAGGACAGAGGCAATACGCTGTTGCTCAGGGATGGGAGGGAGCGGAAGAAGAAGCTCTTTTAAGTCTTTCAATCTAATAGCTTCAAAAGTGCTCCCTTGGCTAAGGTTCACTATTCTTTTAACCGAAAAATTCAACTCAAACCATAGAAATAAAGGATTAACTGAATGATAATTAGCCATAACGGAACTAAGACCTCTTCCTATACAAAAAGTCCTATTTGCTATGTTAAAAGCACCTACTGGCGCTCTAACGCTTACAAGAATACTTGATTCTTTTGCTATTCTTAGAGGTTTTACTATCCAGTTTGAAGGGTTTGGGTATTTAAAAGTAAATTCTGCATTTCCTTGTAAGAAAGGGATGCCTTTTTCATCATGGTTAACCAAAGAAGAATTTGGTGACTGACCCATTGTTATGTAACTAACCTCTCCTAATCTTTTTATCTCCCAGTCTTCAGGAATTTTACCGATGGGGGAGTCTTTCCATTTTTTATTTGGGACACCGACGAAAACTTCTCCGTTCACCACAAATTGGTTATGCTCCAAGGAGTTCAAAGGCTGGGATACCTTACTTTGTTCGGAATGACTGGAAGTATTATCGATTTTTGGATCAGAACGATTAGCATTAATTTGATATGTATTATTGTCACCCCGAGGAGCGGAGCGATTAGGGTCCTCCTCCTTTTGTATTTCTCCCAAAGGAACTAACCTAAACTTTCCCGTAAGCAAATCCTCCATCAAGCCCTGTTTTATTCTCTTATATTTTTCAATAATTGCATCGGTTTTTTTCAATTGCATTGTCAACCGTCTCAAGAATTTCCGCAATTTTCTGTTGCTCAGGAAGAGGAGGAAGCAAAAAGTCGAATTGTGCTAGAGCGGCAAAATTCAAGCTTTCTCGGACTGTTCCTGCTGTATTATTTATTACTTGGTACTTGAATGATTCTCTCTGGACATGAGATCTTAAAAATTTAGCGGATAATGAACTTTTAGTTTTAAATACGACATACATCGGACTCACTATAGCTACTTCATAATTCTCATTTAACGCTATGGAACCAACATTAATCCTAGCAGGATTATAAGCAAAATAGTCTTGGTTAACTATTTTATATTTCCGTGTATCGTTACTACTAAGGTTTCTTCCAAAAAATTCGGTTTGGTCAACAAACCCAAACAAGTTGGAAATTGTTAAAACTATGTTCACGTACTTATTATTTTTTCTTTCTTTTGATTCCTCTATCACCTCCCCCAATCTTACCCTTTTCCAGCCTTCTGGAAGGTTTTCGGCTTCTCCAATTTTACTTTTTTCGCCCATTTTGCCTCCAAATCTTCATTTTAAAACTTCAAAGAAAACATTAAGTTTTAAGTCAGTATTTTAACATTTACTTATTGCTTATAAAATTACTCCTTTTTGCCAAGTAATCGCCAAAATCGCCAAGTAATCGCCAAATTATTGCCAATTTACTTAAGAGCATAGTATAAACTTCTTCCCTTACCTTTTATAATTAGAATGTTTTTCTCAACCAATGATTTTAAGTCAAGCCTCGCACCTTCATCGGATAAATTGAACAGTCCTCTATACTCCATATTTGTTATTTTACCTTTTTCTTTTACATAAAGCACTGCTTTTATCTGCCTCTCGTTCAATCCTAAAGACCTCAAATATTCTTCAGTATATTTGTCCTTCGTAAACCATAGATTGAACTCATTTTGGTCTGCTTCAATTTTTAAATCAGGCAAACCTTGAATGCTCAAAGCACTCCTCATTCTTTCTATTCCAGAGCCTAAAGATTCGATAATTCCTGCAATATAAAATACATTCGCAATAAGAGGATTTCTTGGCCTTGATGCATGTGTTGAAAGTAGTTCCTCAAGACTTACTCCTTCGAACAACCCTCCAAGGTTATTAAACCAAATTTTGTCGTCGTATATCTTTATTTGAGTTTCCCTTCCCTCTAAATAATCGCGATGCACAATGGCATTTGCAACTGCTTCCCGTATTGCAGGCAGAGGATAATCCCAAATGTCTTCTCGAAGAGTACCTTTTATTTCGTATCTTACATTTATTTGGCTCTTAATTGCTTCCTCAGTTTCATAAAACTGTTTAAAAAGATTTCCGCTTATCCACCTATCCCCAATAATTGTTATATTGTCTTTCATTCTTATTACTCTTACCCTCGCATTTAGGAAGAACTCTTGCGGGTTTTTGCCAAAAAGCAAAATGCACGCATTTGTAAGATATCCTTTTTCAACTAATCCAAGCATTATTAGCAATTCCTTAATGGATAAATCTTTTCGCGTTAAAGTTAACCTTCCTTTTTCTAACCCAAGAGATACGAAATTTTTGATTGTTTCTCTGTCAAGCAAATCCTCATTGAATTTTTCTTTTGTAAGTCTTTCCCATCTTAAATCCCGCTTAAAAAATCGCGATAATTCATCCGTGTTCATCTCTCTTGTGGTACTGCCAACTCTTTTATAGTAAATTCCTCTGTATTTTATTGGTATCAAGGATTTTTCAACATCAATCTTTACAATTTTTCTTCCTTCATAACTGACGATATTTATATCTGGCTGAAAACCAAGCGAATCAACAACTCTATTGACTAAATTTTCAACTTCGTCATCTTTTAAAGAATAACCTAATACCTTCCCTTGGTCACTAATTCCAATTAGGATTGTTCCTCCATTAGTATTTGCAAATGCAGAGATAGTTTTTAAAACCCCTTCATTCATAATTTCTTTAAACTCCACAGTTTGACCTTCACCCAAGCTCAGAAACACACTTATATCTTTTTTCAAGGCTATCCTCCGCGTTTGCATCCATCATATTGCACACAATTTTGTTTGTGTGCAATAATTCAGATTTTACTGCACACAAAATTTTTTGTGTACATTTTACAAGACACAAATCTAACATACCAATCTATCCTCAACAATATTTATAACTTCACAAAAAGCGTAAACAGCTGGCCTGCTACCCTTCGACTGCTTATATATAGTAATGAGTTTTTGTTCTAAAAGTTTATTCAAGAGCGCGATAGCAGATCTTCTTGGAATCTTCATCATTTCAGTGAAAGCAGGA
>JAVZIY010000037.1:0-6318 GCA_038998005.1 Candidatus Aenigmatarchaeota archaeon | reverse complement strand
ACGAGAAGGATAGAAAAATGGGGGAGAACAAAAGCTGCTAAAAATTATATTTCGCTTTTCTTGAATTATCTTATAACTGGAAAAGGTTTTCCTGTTAACAAATACAAACCAATAAGATAGTTTTAATATTTTAAACTAAATTAAAAATTATGGAAAAAATTGTTGAAAGGCTTCATCCTAGTGAGAAGAAAATAATTAAAATTTTAGAAAAGCTGGAAAGGGCTGATTCTCATAAAATTTCTGAAGAGGCCGGAATGAAGAAGGATGAAGTAGAAAAAGCAAGCTTATGGGCTAAGTTAAAAGATATGTTAAGCTTTAAGGAAGAAAAGGAGTATTTTCTTGAGTTAAGCAAAGAAGGGGAAGAGTATTTAAGAGAAGGTCTTCCTGAAAAGAATTTAATAAAACTTGTTGAAAAAGGAATAGATTTTGTAGATGATATTAAAAAGAAATATAAGAAGAGTGAAATAGGGATAATTTGGGCTAAGAAACATGGATGGATAACAATAGAAAAAGGTAAGATTAACTTAACAAAAACCGGAAAAAACGTGTTAGAAAAGGAAATTGAACAAGAAAAAATATTGAAAGAACTTTCTAAGGGAAGGAAAGAATTAAAGGAAATTGAATTTAAGAAAGAAATAGTGGAAGAATTCTTAAAAAGAAAGCTTATAAGAAAGATAGAGGAAAAGAAAAAAATATTTTTTCTCACAGAGTTTGGAAAAAAGCTTGCACCATTAATTAAAATAGAAGAGGAGATTGACCAGCTAACACCAAAGATAATTAAATCAAAGGAATGGGAAAAAAAGAAATTGAGAAAATATGATATTTCTCTTCCAACACCAAAAATTTATCCCGGAAAAATTCATCCTTACAGAAAAATCATAGACGAGATAAGGGAAAAGCTTTTAAGTTTAGGTTTTGTTGAGGTTAGAGGTCCTTTAGTTGAGTTAAACTTTTGGAATTGCGATGTTTTATTCATGCCAAGCGACCACCCTGCAAGAGGAATTCATGATATTTTTAACATTAAATCGCCAAAGCAGGGAAAGGTTTTGGATGAACAATTGTGGGAAAGGGTTAAAATGACCCATGAAAATGGATGGATAACAAAAAGCAAAGGCTGGGGAAAATGGGACTTTGAGCTTGCAAGAAGGCTTATTTTAAGGAGTCATTGCACTGCTGTGTCTGCAAGGGCTTTATATAATATTAAAAAAGAGAATTTGCCAATTAAAATTTTCACCATAGACAAAGTTTTTAGGCCAGATGTTATAGATGCCAAGCACTTCATAGAATTTGAGCACTGTGATGGAATAGTTGTTGGTGAAGGACTAAACTTAAAGAATTTGCTTTTCTACTTAAAAGAAATTGCATTAACGGTTGGTGCAGAAAAAATTAAATTTAAGCCAAGCTATTTTCCTTTTACTGAACCTAGTGTAGAAGGACTTGTTTATTATCCAAATCTTGGGTGGATAGAATTTTGTGGTGCAGGAATTTTTAGACCAGAAGTTACTTTACCTTTGGGAATAGAAGTTCCTGTCTTGGCATGGGGTATTGGTGTTGGAAGATTGGCTATGATAAAACTTGGCATAGATGATATAAGACAAATTCATTCAACAGATTTGGATTGGTTAAGAAAAAAGGTGATTTAATGCCAACACTAAGCTACAATAAAAATGATTTGATTTCACTAATAGGAAGGAAGATGAATGATAAAGAGCTGGAAGAAATTATAAATTTAATCAAACCAAATGTTGAAGAAATAAGAGGAAATGAGATAGTAATAGAGCAATGTGCTGATAGGCCTGATTTGTTTGGAATAGAAGGTCTGGCAAGAGCGATAAGAAGCTACTTAGAAATAGAAACTGGAGTTAAAAAATATGTTATAGAGAGTCCAAAAATTGGTATAATAGCTGAGATTGTAAAAACAAGACCTTTCATCGGAGCTGCTGTAGTTAAAAATTTTAAGGGAAATAGTGAAGTAATAGAAAGCTTGATGAACGTTCAAGAAGTTTTGCATGAAACTATAGGGAAAAAAAGGGAAAGAGTTGCTATAGGAATACATGACTTTGATAAAATTTTTCCTCCAATAAAATATACCCAATTAAATGGAAATGAAAGAATGATTCCTTTAGGTGAAAAAGAAGAGATGAGCTTAAAGGAGATTCTGAAAAAAACTGAAAAAGGAAGGAAGTATAAGCATCTTATCAATTCGATTTTTCCTGCTTATGTTGATTCTAAGGGAGTATTTAGTTTTCCACCGATTTTAAATTCTGAAAGAACAAGAGTGACAGAAAAAACAAGGAATCTTTTGATAGAGCTCACTGGAATAGAAAAAAAATATGTGGAACAAGTTTTAACTATTTTAGTGACAAATTTTGCTGAAAGAGGATGCCAAATAGAGGCTGTAAAAATCAATTATCCAGGAAAGAGTGATGTAACGCCTCGACTCAAAGAAGAAATCTTACAGCTTGACCCAAATGATGTAAAGAAAATCCTCGGTATAGATATAACCTTAGAAGAAATGATAAGACTTCTTGAAAGAATGGGATATGAAGCAACTTCAATAAAAGGAAAATTGCAAGTTATTATTCCTTGCTATAGGTTTGATATTCTCCACCCAGTCGATTTGATAGAGGATATAGCAATAGCTTATGGTTATAACAACTTTAAGTCAGAACCTCCAAACATCTTTTCAAAAGGGAATTTCTTAGAAATAGAAAAGATTTGCTCAAAATCTAGGGAACTTATGGTTGGATTTGGCTTTCAAGAAATATTGAGGCCTGTTTTAACAAACAAGGTTAAGCAGTTTGAAAAGATGAATTTAGAATATGAAAATATTATTGAAATAGAGAATTTTGTTTCTGAGGAATATGCATGCATGAGGAAATGGATTTTACCATGTTTAATTGAATTTTTATCATTTAATAAACATGTTGAATACCCACAAAAAATATTTGAAATTGGGGATGTTGTTATACCCGATGAAAAGGAAGAAACGATGAGCAAAAGTTTAAGGAAAATAGCATTTGCTACAAGTCATTCTAAAGCATGCTTTTCCGAGATAAAATCTTTAGTTGAAAGCTTTTTAACAAATCTTGGGGTTGAATTTAAAATAGACGAATTTAAACATGGCTCATTCATAGAAGGAAGGGTTGCAAAAATTATTTTTAACAGAAAAGAAATTGGATTTTTTGGTGAAATTTCACCAAAAGTTTTGGAAAGATGGGAAATTGAAATGCCCATTGCTGCATGTGAAATTGAGTTAGATGCTTTACTTGAGCATCCATCCTACTAAAGAATCTATTAGATTGAATGAAAACTTTCTTTTTTCTTTGAAAGGAATACCTTCTAGTATGTGAGCTAATCTTTTAACTTCAGTCGAGGCAGAAGAATCTGGATAAATTTCTAATAATGGTCTTCTCGTGGCTATGCTTTTTGAAACATTGGGATCTTCTGGTATCCCAACAAGAACTGGATAACCTGTAATTTCTTCAACCTTTTCCTTGCTTAACTCAAAGCTTTTCCTTCCAACTCTGTTCAAAACAATTCCAGCAACTTGCTTATGTATAGAACTAGCAAGTCTAGCAATTTTACTTGCATCCAAAACACTTGGCATGTCAGGATTTGCTACTATCAAAATTTCTTGAGTTGAAGAAATTGAAGAAATTGATTCTCTTCCCAAACCAGGAGCAGAATCTAAGAGAATGTAATCATAATTTCCAAGAAGATTTAGCATTATCTCTGGCAATTTTCCAACATCAACTTCCTGTAAATCCATCAAGCTTAAACTTCCTGGAAGAACTTTAAAGCCAAAAGGATGGGGATAAAGAGCATCTTTTAAGTTTGAACCTTTTAAGACATCATGTAAAGTTATAGGTGCAAATTGCACACCCAAATGCAAGCCTAAGTGTGGAGTAGATAAGTTAGCATCTACAGCAACAACTTCTTCTCCAAGCTCTGCTAAAGCATAAGCTAAGTTTGCAGTCAAGAATGTTTTTCCAACACCACCCTTACCAGAAGCTAAAGCTATTATTCTAGTCATCAAATATAATTTGGGTTTTAAGGTATAAAACTTATGGAATTATCTTCTCTTTAATCTAATCAGTATAGAAAGAATTCTTATAAAGATGTTTATGAAACTTAAGTATAAGGAAATTGCAGCTGAGACGTACTCTCTGTTAGAATAAGATTCGAGAATTTTATTTGTGTTATAAAATACGAGTGCCATAAACAATAGGGCAATGAATAAATCAATCAATAAGTTAAAAAAATAGGAAGTTATAAAAAATTGTGCAAAAGTAAAAATGAGAGCAATAATTAGTAGAATTAATAAAATCCCTTCAAAAGGTGAAAGATTTTTCTTGGTAATCCAACCCAGTAAGGAAAAAATTAAAAATACTACAGATGTAATTCCAAAAGCTTCTGGAATAAGTATGGGGGTCTGTTATATTTGCCAAGTAAATTAAAGGTGTAAGAGTTAGCCCCCCTAACAAGTTGAAGAAAAAGAGTAGGAATAGGTTTTCTTGTTGCCATATCAGAATTATAATAAAAATAACCATGGTAGCTATAGCTAAGATAACAAATATAACAATATTCGAAATAATGTTGATATATTGAAATCCTATGAAACTGCTTACAAAAGTTAATATGATGCTTACGGTAAAAAGTGGTATTACTTTAGTTCTAAAAATCTTTCTATCCATAATTAATTTTTAGGGAAAATTTTATAAATTCTTAAAATATTAATTCTTTAGGTGAGCTGGCAGGGTAGCTTCGCCCTTGTCTCAAAGCAAGGGTGAGGAAGTTCCCTCCATCGAGAGTGCTTCAAAAGAAGCAGGCTGAGAAGTCTTCGTCAGGATCAGAAACGATACCCCTTAGCTTGTAAGCTATGAATGAAAAATGAGTTGAGCTTAAGGGGATGAAACGGCCTGACGAGCTCGATGAGATGCAAGCCTTAGAGCGCTTAGACTAATGCTACCTTAAACAGAAGAGGGGCTACTGCCAGCACGCCTTTTTTTCTTTAAAAAATAATTTAATATTAGGTGAAAACTTGGATGTAACTCTTCTTTTACTAATTTCTCTTTCTACAATAACAGGTTTAATAGGGACTGTTTTCGGTCTTTTCCTTCTTTACCTTTCATTAAAAATAAAAACGGAGTTTAGAGAAGTTTTGAGGTATGAAGTAGATAAGAATAGAAAATTGTACCAGTTTCTCCGTGAAAGAAATGGTGCTACAATAGTTGAAATAATTAGAAAGATGGAAGGAATACCAATAGAACATCCTGAATTTCCGATAAAAGGAATGAAATGGGAAAAAATTTTGGACGAAAGAGTTAAAGGGGAAATTAAAACTCTTGTTTTTTCAGGTGGGAAATATTTTTTGTCAGATGAAGTTAAAAGATTTTTCAAATATGACGATCCAAGTATTAAAGATTTGCTAGAATACATTTACTTAAAATATATTAAAAGAAGCATGTGAGGGTTAAGTACGAGGTTTAGATTTTTTGACTTTCCAGGAAGCTTAGAAAAGCCCCTGAAAAGTTGTAGTCTTTGTTGACTACTGTAATCTAAACTTCCCCCTTAACCCATTTATAAATTATTTTACTCATTTATAAATTTTTTCCATTTTTATGTCTGACTAAAAGGACTTTATCTTCCTTGGTTATTATAACACTAACTGCAGGAGCTACCCTCTCCACATATTTACTTTTTTAAGATTAAACTTATATTTATGAAAAGGTTCAAGTTCATAGATATAACAACTGCTGATGTTGCATTCGAAGCTTATGGAAATGATTTGAATGAACTTTTTGCTAATTCTGCTTTAGCTATGTTTGAAGTTATGATAAATACAAATCAAGTTGAAGAAAAGATTGAAAGAAAAGTCGAAGCAAAGGGAGATGATTTACAATCATTGATGTTTGACTGGCTCAATAGGCTATTATTTTTTGTGGATTCGGAGAATCTTGTTTTTTCTAAGTTCGAAGTTAAAATTGATGAAAAAAATTTCAAGCTTGAAGCTGTTTGCAAGGGAGAGGAAATAAATAGAAAAAGGCATGAGACAAGAACTGCTGTGAAAGCTGCTACTATGCATAAGCTAGGTATAGAAAAAAATAAAGTATGGAAAGCCAGAGTAATATTGGATATTTAGCTCTTTAACTGTAAAAATAGGTAAAAACAATTTAATATTGTGATAAGTGAAAGGAAATTAGCTTTGATACTTTCTGTATTAAAAGAAAATCCGAATCCGAACTACAAGTTAGAGCAATACTCAATTACACCAGAAATAGCATCTCACACCTTACTGCTTGCTAAAAAAAATAT
>JAVZIY010000036.1:0-6415 GCA_038998005.1 Candidatus Aenigmatarchaeota archaeon | reverse complement strand
GTACTGAGCAGCTACATCAACTTTTCCTAGCTCGCTTTGAACAGGATGTTGCTTTCTTTTTATTATTGCTATAGGTTCTCTTTCTTTCATCTCAGTAGAGCAGTTGCAAAAAAGCTTATGTTTAGTGTTAAGTTGAACGTGAATTTCTAAACCAGCTTTTAAACCAATTTTTTTATAATTTGTTTCATTCATACTCAATTCTCTTCGAAATTTCTCCTGCTAAATTAGAAAGCATAAGCTCTTTTATCTTTTCTATTTTCTTTTCATGTCCCAAAACAAACATCAGCTTAACATAAGCAACTTCAGGAAGTATATCGCTTGCAAAAATTGCCCCTCTTTTAAGAAGCTCTCTTAAATTATGGTAAATTGTTGGATGAGTCCTTCCGTACAAGCATTGCGAAGTTATAACAACAGGAATTCCCAAGCTTACCGCTTTTTCAACTTTTGGTAACAAAGAATTTTCTCCTAAAGTAGGAACATGACCCAAGCCTGTTGCTTCTACAACAAAACCCTTACACCCTTTTTCTATGTAGAAATCAAAAATTTCAGGGTTAAGGCCGGGGTGGCACTTTATCAACGCAACTTTTTTCTCAATTTTATCGTCAACCTTTACTTTTTTCTCGCTTCTTTTCCTATAATTTTGGTTCAAAATTTCAATCTTTCTACTTTCCCAGTAAATTTTTGCTATCGGTGATTCATTTATTGCTTTAAAAGCATCTCTTCTGCTAGTGTGCATCTTCCTTGCTCTCGTTCCTCTTATAGCAAAACAATATTCATCATTTATATTTCCATGCATTACCACACAAACCTCGGCAACATCAGAATTTGCTACAAAGTTTGCCGCGCAGCTAACGTTCATCACAGCATCACTACTTGGCCTATCGCTACTCCTTTGCGACCCAACTAAAGCTACAGGACAAGGTAAATCTTTTATCATAAAGCTTAAAGCAGCAGAAGTATAGTGTAAAGTATCAGTGCCGTGAGTAATTATTATTCCTTTTGAATCAGAGTTAATCTCTTTTGCCACAGCTTTTGCTATTTCTACCCATTTATCTGGAGTCATATCTTCGCTCATTACATTCATAACTTGCTCAACTTTTATGTTTGCAATATCTTTTAGCTCAGGAATTTGCATAGCAATATCCTTAGGAGAAAAAGAAGCATAAACTCCGCCTGTTCTATAATCTATTCTGCTTGCAATAGTTCCGCCTGTTCCAACAATAGAAATTAAAGGAAGCTTCTTATCAAAAATCATCATTTTTTCTTTTCCCATTTTTGGAGCTTCTATTTTCCATTCTTTTTTAACTTTCTCAATTTTAATACTCTTTTCAAATTTTATCCCAACATTATAGCCATTTTCAAGCTTTAATACTAGGCAAGAAGTATCACCAAGCTCAATCCTTGGCATTAAGATTCCTTCATACTTTTTTCCTTTCTTAGAAACAGATATTCTATCTCCAATTCCAATTTTTTTACTTTTAAGAATTGCCTCTATTTCCTTAGAGTACAAGCATTCACCCTTCCTTATAAATATTGAAGACTCTTTTATTAATTTGTTACTTTATCCATAGAATTTTACTAAATAAAAAATTAAAAAAGGTTTTAAATCTTTTTAAACTTAATTACTTGTGGTAAAATGCTAGAAAAAGAAAATGTTGAAAAAATAATTAATAATGTCTTATCTCAATGGAAATATATGTTAGAGTATGTTGAATGGGCGTATGATGAATACGAAAGAAAGGGGAAAGAAGTTAAAAGCAGCGAATTATTCATTGCTTTGAATTGTGTTGAGGAGATTATTTCAAATACATCATCTGGTTCAATTTACCATTCTTTAATGGAAATCTATGGACTAAATTCAAAGTATGATGGAGATTTTACCAAATTGTGGGGAAGTGCCAAAGACCTTAGATTTAAGATATTAGATGAATTAGAATATATCTTGAAAGGTAGGAAAAGAGAAAAATAAATTTTTAAAAGTTTATTCTACTTTCCAAAAGCAATTTCCACTACATCCTTATTTTTAAGCTGATAATCACCAGAGAGTTTTTTTCCAGTTCTTGCATCTATCCCACAAATAAACTTTTCTCCAATTTCTGTATGGAGTTTGAATGCAAATTCTTTTAAAGTAATTCCTTTAGGGAGAAGAAAAACATCTGGCAAAATGTTACCTTCTGTATCGCTTAATCTTTTGCTATCGGCAACAGGATAAACTGCTATATAATTTAACAATTCAAAAACAGCTTTATTCAAACAATCTTGCACCCCAGTAGAGCCATATTTTTCTATGATTTTTTCAATTAAATCTAAAACTCTAAGCTGGTTTTCATCCAGCTTGCTTTTATCTAAAATTTTAAACTTATCTCCAGGTAAATAATCTATAAGATTTTTTTCTGCTGCTTTTTTTAAAGCAATTTCTGCTTCTGCACTTGTTGAAACAATACACTTATATTTTTCTTTTATTCTTTCAAAATTTTCCTGGGCTTCTTTTAAATCTATTTTATTTGCGGCTATTATAATTGGCTTAGAAATTTGTCTTAAAACTTTTGCGAAATTCTGTATATCTATAAGAGATGATTTCTCCAAAGCTTTTTCTAAATGCTCTTTTTTAATTTCCAATCCTGAAAGTTGCTCAGACAAGATTTGAATCAAATCTGCTTTTGAAAATTTTGCTATCTGCCTTTCAAATTTTCTCACAGCTTTTTCTATTATTGAAGCAAACCAAAGGTCAATTTCCCTTTCCAAAAATTCTATATCTTTTTCAGGATCATGATTTTTTGTTGGCTTTCCCTCCTCATCAGTTAATCCAGAAAAATCAACAACATGAATCAAAACATGAGCTTGTCTTAAATCATCCAAGAACTGATTTCCCAAACCCCTTCCTTTATGTGCATCAGGAACCAATCCAGCCACGTCTATTAATTTAACAGGTACAAACCTTTTTCCATCCTTACAAAATCCCTTTCTAGGATTGCATTTAACATTAAATTCTTTACAAACACAATCTATTGAAACATATCCAATTGCAACATTTGGTTTAATTGTAGTGAAAGGTACGGGAGAAATCCCAACTTCTGCTAGAGTTAGAGCTTTGAGAAGACTTGATTTTCCGCTATTGGGCTTCCCTATTATACCCACTATCATTAAAACTACTGTTGATTTTTAATCTTTAAATATAAAAATTTTCTTAATTCAATTTGATGGAAATAATAGAAGTGATTTTAAAAAGTTTAAAAGAGGCTTTTGATGCTAAAAGGTTTTTACCTTTCTTCCTTCTCTATCTAATTTTTTCTCTTATATCATTAATTTTTCTTCTTCCCATAATTTCAAGAGCTCCTTCATTTCTGGCAAATTCATCTTCTCTTGATTTCCAAATCTTTTACTCATGCTTAGCAGGAATTTTAATAGCTTTTATAGCAACACTTCTTATTAACATATGGTTCAGTGGTGCTTTGGTTTTTGATATAAAGATGAAAAAAGGTTTTGAAAAATGCTTAAATCCCTCAAAGAATATTTATCCACAAATCTTCGCTCTTTGCTTGGTTATTTCTATTTTAGTTCTGGTAACATTTTTCTTGAGAGAGTTTTCTTTTCTCTTCCAGATTTTAATAGATTGGATTTTCTTGTTTGCCTTCCCTGCAGTTATAATTAAAAAGGATAGTTTTGATTTTGCTCTTGGAAGAAGCTTTAACTTAGTTAAGAAAAATATTTTTACCACATTTTCCTTTTGGGCTCTAACAAGATTCATAATATTTTTAATTTTTCTTTTTTCGCTCTTCATTTCAACAATAGTTCTTTTTCCAATTTTTTATGAATTAAAAGATCTTTTATATACTTTTTCTCAAGGAGTAAAATCATACAACATAGTCTCCACTTCATCGATAGTTTTAAGAAACTATCCCATCCTTATTCTAGAAGCTTTTGTGGTATCCTTATTCCTTTCCTTAATGCATGTATTTAACCTAATTTCAAAAACATACTTTTTTATGGAAATTATAAAAAAGACTAAATGATTTTAAGTTTTTTAAGAATTTTTTCTGCTTCGCTTTTATTTTCAATTTTAACTTCGTCAAGAATAGTATACCTTTTTCTTATCTTTCTTGCTTTAATCAATGCATTTACTAAAATTTCTTCAGGAATCTTTATTTCTCTATAATTTTTTGGTAAATTTAGAATTTCCATAGTTTTTCTTATCAATTCATAATCTTTTCCTTGAATATAACTCATTATCAAAGTCCCCAAAGCGACTTTTTCCCCATGAAGTGATTGATTTTCAGGATAAAGAAAATCTATTGCATGAGCAAAGGAATGCTCAGAACCAGAACAGGGTCTTGAAGAGCCTGCTATGCTCATCGCATATCCACAACTTATTAAAGCCTCTATTAAAAGCCTTATAGAAGATTCATAATCTTCCTTATATCTTGATGCGTTCTCAATTATTACAGAGGCTGCCAAAGAAGATATTTTTCCAGCATACTCACCATAATATTCATTTTTCCTTTCTCTTGCCAATTCCCAATCTGTTACAGCTGTATATTTTGCAATGACATCGCCAGCACCCGAAGAAAAGAACCTTACAGGAGTTTTTCTCAAATAGCTTATATCAACTACTATACCAGCGGGTGGCTCAAGAAATAAGGATAATTTTTTTCTTTCTTTAAAAATACTCGAGCAAGGAGATGCTATTCCATCGTGTGATGGAATCGTTGGAACGCTCAAATAAGGTACTTTAAGTTTAAAGGCTACTGTTTTAGCTACATCTATATTTTTTCCACCACCAACTCCAATTAGAACCTGAGCTCTTTTTGCTTTTGCTTTTTTCTCAGCCATTTTTACATTTAAAAAATCTGGGCTTTTCACAAAAATATGGTCTGTTTCCATCCCACTTTTCCTCAAAATTTTCTCAACCTTTCTTCCAGCAAACTTGAAGGTATTCTCCCCACAAACAATTAACGAAGAATAAGCTCCCAGCTCCTCAAGAAATTTTGGAATGACTTTAATAGTCCTTTTTCCTGTAGCAATTCTCCATGAAGTTTTAATTATATGTACTTTTCTAAAGAGCATTAAACCCTTTTATACACTTCTTTCGCGAAATTATAAATATCTTTCGGATTTCTTTCAAAATGGGTACTCATTACAGGATGAATACCTAAATCTAAAAGGAGAAGTACTTCATCTACTTTACTTATTCCACCACCACTATAAACTGTTTTATTCTCAGGAACAATTTCTCTTGTTTTTTCTAACAACTTAATTCTTTCTGTTACAGACATTTTTGCTCCTGATCCAGCTTCTATGTACACACCATGAAATTTTTTGTTTTTTTCAAGATATTTTTTGATTTTTTCCAAAGCGTCTTCATCGCAAATTCTTGCCGCTCCTGTAAAATTCCCTACACTACTTTCTGGACTAAGAATTAAATAACCAAAATCAAGCATAAATGGAGGGCCGATTGAATATAATATCTCTGTTGCAATTTTACCTACTTTCGTATATAGATGAGCGAGTGGACTTTTTATAGAACTTGTTATGTTGAGCAATTCAGGCCTTAAAATATATTTTGCATATTTTCCGCTAAAGACATGAAGCGGTCTGGCAGGAAAAAGAAATCTTTCCTCAAATCCTTTTTCTTTAAGTTTTTTAAGCCAAAAACTTATATCATTAAACGAGCTTTTTGTCCCACCAACCCAGAAATCGCATACCTTTTCTACAAGCTCCTTATTTTTGACACTTTCCACAAACATCCTTTCAGTTAAATAAGGCTTATCTGGATCGTAAAGAACACTGAATTTCATCATTTTAAAATCTTATTAAAATGATTTAAACTTTATTTCTATACTCAAATTATGAGCTTGGGTTTAAATTTAAGAAGTAGATTTGAAATTTTGATGATAGGACTCAAGTATGGGAAAAATGCTAAGTTTCTGGCAAAAAAGTATAATTTACAAAATTTAATCGGAGCGAGAGAAGCTAAGAGTCTTATTAAAGAAAAGTATAAAATTGAACCTGAAATTTTAAAAATTCTAAATGAAAAAATTAAAGAGACAAGACCTCCATGGTTTGTTAGAAACATTAATCTCTCTTCTTTTAATTCAAACAAAAACTATGCTTCTACTTTTTCTCCTGAATGTATTTACGATATGGTAACTGGAACTATTCTTTATTTGGGAGGAGATCTAAAAGATGATTTTATAGATAATTATCTTGAAGATTTGCTCGATCCCGAGGAAAGTTTTCCAAATATTTTAACCTTACTTAAAGATGAAAAAAAATTAATAAATTTACCTCATAAGAATAAAAGATCTTTTCTTTTGGCTAAGAGTACAAGAGATTTGCTTAAAGAAGGGGCTGAAAGATTGAGAAAAAGAAGCAAAAGAGCTTTTGAAGAATATATGAAGAAAAAAGAAGAAAAGCT
>JAVZIY010000035.1:0-6492 GCA_038998005.1 Candidatus Aenigmatarchaeota archaeon | reverse complement strand
AAATAACCGAAAATGTTGTTAGTTATGTGCATTATAATAGAAGGATAAATACTTTTTTTCCATATGAATAAAACTGTTGGGAAAGGAGCCCAGAATAGTATATGGATAAAAGCACCAACGCCGAAAGGAAATAGATGATGTAAAGCAAAGAAAAATATCGAAAGTACACAAGCAGGCCATAATTTTACTTTTTCTTTTAAAGCAGTTATTAAAACCCCTCTAAAAAGAGTTTCTTCGGTTATTGGTGCTATTAAAAGAGCAAAAGGAAGTGAAATTAAAGCAGTGGGTAAATCAATAAAAGGATCGTCAGTTTTCCATTCGGGAATTCCAAGTATCTCTAAAATTTTAATTACTCCTGCCCAAACAAAAATAGCAAGAATAAAAAACAAAAAAGCCCAAGCTATATCTTTAACTCTAAAATTAGAATAACCTATATCTTTAAATTTAAGTTTGCATTTACGTAAAGCTAATCCAACTATTGCTAAAGAAAGCAAATAAATTAAAGTAGCTATTCCATTAAACTTCCACGGAGGAAACGGCAATAGATATTTAAATAAAATAAGAATGTTAGCAACTATTATTAGTAAAAAAATAAATGGCAACCAAAATATAAGTTTATTCTTTTCTACTTGTTTTAATTTTTTTGTCATTTTGTTCCCAGTTTACTATTTACCACCCAAGTAAGTTCTGATTCTATTTCTCCACCACAAGTTTATTTCCTTTTATGATGATTTTAACTTCCTCTCCTGGTTTAAAAGGAAATGCTGAGTCATTTGCTACAGCTGCAGGAATCGTCAAATATAAAGTCTTAGCTTTTTTATGTGGTATTAAAGTTGTTTTAGCTTCAAGTGTCATATATTTAATTATTACAGTAAAATTTAAATACTTTAAAGTTATATAATAATTACGGTAGTAAAAATGAAGATAACACCAGAAATTTTGGAAGAAGCAAAGAAGTTGTACTTAGAAGGAAACTCGATTAGAAAAACTACTAAACTTATTCAAGATAAATTTGGGATAGAAATCGGAAAAACTACTATAGAGTCTCACTTAAAGAAATTAATTAAGTTGAGAAATAAAAAAGAAGTAATGGCAATGAAAAGAGGCGCTTTTCTAGATGAAGCAGAAATCATAAGGCTTTATACTAAAAAGTTACTTTCTCTGAGACAGATTGCTAAGTTGTTTAAAGCAAGTGCCTCAGGAGTAAAGTGGATTTTGCTTAAAAATAAAGTTAAGCTGAGAGGTAAGAGAGAAGGATTAATACTGCGCAAAGAAAAATATAAGAAACCTCCCTTTAAGGGTACATCAGAAGAAAAAGCTTATATTATAGGAATCGTATTAGGTGACTTACATTCCAGATGGAATTCTAGATTTACAATTGAAGTAAATACCAGCTCCACGCATAAAAGTTTCATAGATTTGCTTAGAAAGTTGTTTTTAAAATATACAGATGGAGTTATAGTTTCGCCTCGTAAAGAAGGAGAGCTAAGGTTTTATGCCTACTTGGATAAAACTTTTGATTTTCTATTTCAAGCTAAAACGAATAATGAAATTCTCAGGAAATTTAATAAAAAAGAATTCTTAGCTTTCTTAGCAGGATTCTTTGATGCAGAAGGAAGTGTTGTTAAAAGAAAATCGGGAAAAAATGTAAGATACGAACTCAAAATAGGTAATACAAACAGAAAAATCCTAGAAATAATTAAAGAAAAACTCGAAGGGATAGGAATAAAATCAGAAATATATACTTACTGTAGGAAAGGGAGATATCATTACCTTGGAGATACAAAAATTGTAAGTAAAAAAAGCTACTATGTACTCGAAATAAAACGGAATAAAGATGTTTTAAATTTGCTCAGGATATTAGAATTGAAACATGAAGAAAAAATTGCAAGAAAAAATGAAGCAATAGAGTTCTTAACTAAAAAGAACATTATCAATAATTACTATTTTTCTTTGCTTTACAATCGCTTATCCAGTTTAACAAAACCAAAAAGTGTGAAAGAATTTGCCATAATAAATAATTTAAATTATTTTACGGCCCTTTCTTATCTTCTACATAATAGAAAAAGAGAGTTTATAAAGAAGATAGGAGGAAAATACATAATAAGCAAGAAAGGAAAAGATTTTATTAATTTTTATGAGAACGTATTAAAATCATCACCCCTTCATCACGGCTAGAGGATATAATTCTGCGACACGTCTGCTTATACCAGAGTCCTCTATCGCTCTAACAACTTCCACCGAAAGTTTGTATGCCTCTGGCCTTTCTTCAGCCAACACCCTCAAGCTAGCCGCTTTAGCCAAAATACCTTTTTGCGTAAGTTGCTTTAATACTTCTTCTCCCCTTATCTGCTTTAATGCTCTTGCCCGTGATTCTACTCTTCCAGACCCATGAACTGTAGAATAAAAAGTTTCTATTGCTTTTTCTGTTCCCACTAACACGAAGCTTGGAGTAGACATTGAAGCGGCTACCAACACAGGCTGTCCTGCTTTCCTATAGTCTGTTGGGAGGTCTGGATGTCCTGGTGGAAAACAACGTGTACTGCCTTTTCTATGTACATAAACCTTCTTTTTTCCTCCTTCTATTTCATACTCCTCTATCTTTGCTGTATTGTGGGTAACATCGTAAATCACTTCCAAACCAATATCTTCCAATTTCGTACCCAAAACCTTAACAAAACTTTCTCTCACCCAATGCGTGATCATGCTTCTGTTACACCATGCATAATTCATAGCACAAGCCATCGCAGAGAAATAATCTTCACATTCTTGAGTTCCAGCAGGAGCATATACTAGCTCGCGATCCGGAAGCTTTCTTAGTTCATCTCTAAACCTTGATTCCAAAATTCTTAAATAATCAGTACAAACTTGATGCCCAAATCCACGACTTCCGGTATGGATCATCACGCAAATCTGATTTTCCTTTTCAATTCCAAAAACTTTCGCAACTTCTGGAAGAAAAATTTTATTCACAACTTGGATTTCAAGAAAATGATTTCCTGCTCCTAGAGTACCAAGCTGTGGAGCGCCTCTTTTTTTAGCTTCGTTTGAAACTTTTTCTGGGTTTGCTCCTTTCATGCATCCTTGCTCTTCCAAATGCTCCAAATCCTTTTCGGTTCCGTAACCTTTTTCAACGGCCCATCTTGCTCCATTGACTAAAACTTCATCTAGCTCAGAAAAGCTTAGCTTAATTTTCCCAACTTCGCCAACACCAGAAGGAACATTATGGAAAATTGATTCTAACAATTCTTTTAATTTTGGTTTTACTTGCTCTAATGTTAGGTTTGTTCTAAGCAAACGTACGCCACAGTTTATGTCAAAGCCTATTCCTCCTGGACTTAACCCTCCTTCCTTGTAATCTAGAGCAGCAACTCCACCAATTGGAAAACCATATCCAAAGTGCATATCAGGCAACGCAACGCTATGCTTGTAAATTCCTGGTAGAAAAGCAACGTTAGCTGCTTGTTCTATAGCTCCTTCTTCAACCTGATTCAAAAGCTTTTCTGATAAGAAAAGCCATGCTGGTACTTTCATTCCTAGCTTTGCTTCCTTTGGCAATTCCCATAAGCATGGACCAATTTTTCTAAGCCTATTTTTTAAACTAATTTCTTTCACCTCTCAAATTATAATTTACTTATTTTAATGCAATTTATCTTTTTCTTTTTATTCTTTTTGCTATTTTTTCAATAGAAATCCTTTCATATATCGATGCATGAATAAGACAAAGGTATCCAGCAATCCAGAGAAAATCTACATAATCGTAAGGAGATCCCAATTCATACAAACCCTTCAAATTTAGATAGGAATATATAGTATCGGCAATTCCAGTGAACAAAAATGCAAGTGAAATAACAAACCAAACTTTTGAAAGTGCACCCCCTCTAAAAGCTTCAACTAAAAGCAAAGCACTAAATATTAAGTAAACATCAAGCAGAATATAAGTTATTAAAACTGATTTTTCTGTTAAAGTTATTTCAGAAGTCACTACAGGAAGTATAACAAAAAAGAGAGAAAATAGCCCATAAACTAAGGAAACTAAGGTTACTAAGTAAATTTTTCTACTTTTTAATGGAAGATGAATATAAGAGAAATAATATAGAGTTGTTAATATCATTGGAAAATAGCCAATAACATAAAAAACATCTGCAAATGAGGGGAAAGGATAAACTTCTTTAATAATTTCATAGTATGCCCAAATCAATTCTGCCAATCCCCAAAAGAAAACACCTATTCCTAACAAGAACCATGTTCTTCCTTCCAAACTTTTTCCAAATTTCTTATAATTAAAGAAACAGAAGAAAGATGCTAAAAAAGCTATGGAGAAAAAGAAAATATCTGAAAAGCTTCTTTTAATTTCTTCTTCAAATCCTAAAAAATAAAAGGAAACGAATACCAAAAAAAGCAGAACAATTGCTATTTCAAATTTTTCCATAAATCTCTTTTAAATTTATTATTTAAAATCCTTTTTTCCTTTATTGAAATAAAGGTTATTATGCTCCCCAAGCCTATGAACAAGCTTCCAAGAATTATTCCTTGAATTATTTCATTCTTCTTTCTTCCAAATTCTTCAATTCTATTAGGCTCGAAAGGCATTCCTAAAGTGAATTCAAGGAAAAATGTGAACAAAAAGCAGATTAAAAGTATTCCGAAAAAATTGAAAATAGCCCCTATTATCCAAATTTTTTCCATGATTTTTTATTTGTTTTATTCCTTTATTAAAGCAACTTTCATGTTTGCCCTATATTCTGTTATCTTATTATCCCTCACTACAGCTTTAAAACCCTTTACATCAATTCCGGTTATTTTTCCTTCCTTACTTAATTTTTCCAAGCCATTTATTACAGCATCTTCCCAGCTTTTACCTGAAGTTCCTATTATTTCAATTATTTCTACCAAGGTCGTAGCATCACCTAAATATTTTTTATCTTCCTTTTAAATTTCTATTATGATAGAAGATTATCTTCTCTTAATGTTTTCAATGAAAGGTTTGGGCAAAAGAGTTGATTTGGCTCATGTTAAGGAAAAACTTTCCCGTGATATTAAAAAATTTTCTGAAGAAGAAACAAAAAACTTGCTAAATTCTCTAATAGAAAAAGGTTTGTTGGAAGAGGTTAAAGGTTTATATGGAATAACAAAAAAAGGGACGGAATTTTTTTCTAAGAGGATTAAAGAAGTTGAGGAAGAGCTGAGAAAAATTAATGAACCTTGGGTGATTGTTTATAAAGCAAAGCAATATTATCCTTTTGTTGCTGAGACAGTTTTTGAATTTTGTAAGGATCGCTATGTAGGGTATTATTGTCTTTTTACTGAGAAAAGATTTTTTAGAAGAGATTTCAAAGGGAAAAAAATAGTTCTGAGGAGCCCTAAAGATTTGCTATTTTTCGTTAATATTCATTGTATCGATATAATTCCTTGTGTTCATAGAATTGGAGTAAATAGGCCAGACTGGCTTGTTATTGATATAGATCCAGGACCGAAAGTAAATTTTGAGAAAACAAAAGAAGTAGCAGAAATAACTTGTAAAATTTTTAGAAATTTTGATTTAAATCCTGCTATAAAATTTTCTGGCTCAAGAGGATTTCAAGTTTGGGCTTTAATAAGAGAATTTGATTTTCCAGAAGGATATGAGCCATTAATTTTAAGAGGAAAGACTAAAAGAGAAAAAAATTATTTCACACTATTCTCAGATTTTGTTAGAGTAATTCAAAGAGAGGTCGAAAAGGAAATACCTAAGTTGACAACTTCTGAAACTTTAAGCAAAAAAGAAAGAGAAGATAAAATTCTTTTGGATTCTTCTAGTATGAAGCCCATGGGCTTGGTTAGGGCTCCTTATTCTGTTCATTCAAAAACAGGCTTAGTTTCCCTTCCTCTAAATTTAAAAGAGATAAAAGATTTTGAATTCGAGGAAGGAAGAACAGAAAGAGTTTTGGAAAGATACGAGAAAAAAGGGAACGAATTCATCCTTAAACCTTCTGACCCCAAAAAGCTTATTCAAGAATTAATTTGAAAAATTCTAATTAATTAATAGGTGATAATTTGCCAATAAGTACTGCACCCTATAAAAGAGCTTATAAGCATACAAAAGGAAGAGGAAGAGAAGCTACAATTACATGCGGTGTTTGTGGGAGAGAAGTTCCAAAGTACAAAACTTTTGTAATATTTAAAGGGTTAAGGATAGACGACCCTTTAATAAGGCAGCAAGTGGATAAGAGGATGATTCACTTGCTCAGGAAAAAGATAAGGGTTTGTCCAGCCTGTGCAAGGTTCCATGGTGTTATAAAACCTGGGAAAAGTGTGAGAAAAAAGCACTTGAGAGCATGAATTTGATAAATAAAATAAAGGGTTTGAAAGGAATATTGTATAAAAGGCTTATAGAAAAAGAGGAATTTAGATTTCCAAAATTTGAAATAAAAAAACCAGAAGAAAAAATTAAATTACCAGATATAAGACAAATAAGAAAGCTTAATGTTACCTATTCCCTAATAGAGCCTT
>JAVZIY010000034.1:0-6898 GCA_038998005.1 Candidatus Aenigmatarchaeota archaeon | reverse complement strand
AGTAGAAAGTATTGGAATTGTTCTTGGAATTCAAGTTTTTATTACTGGAATTTCTCTCTATTATTTATCCAAAAAACTTAGCTTCAGAAAAACAATAATATTCGGGGCATTTCTTTACTCTGCTTTTCTTTTATTGCTTTGCTTCCTTAAAAATTTTTGGGCAGGTTTAATTCTAATTCTTTTTGGCATAGCTAACGGAATTTTAGCAAGCGGGATAGAAGCAATTTTTTCAAGAGTTACCACAAACAATTTTGCTTATGGCACTGATATAGGATTGCTAATGACAACTTTTCATGCAGGAAGAACCATAAGCCTAATCTTTTCAGGTTTCTTAATTTCTTTCATTGGTTTTCCTTTTCTCTTCATTTCTTCTGCCTTGATTTTCCTTGTTTATTCTTTTCTGCTTCTTTATTACTTTAGAAAGAGTTGAAAAACAATTAACTTAATCTGATTATGCTTTTTATCACGTTTTCTGGTCCTTCTTTCTCGACGATTTCCCACGACTTTTTGTAATTTTTTGCTCTTAAACTTTTTTGGGAAATTTCCCACCATTTTACTATGCGAAGATATTTTTCAGCATTTTTCCCAAAAACTTTTTTAATGGTTAGAATTTCAATAGCATAGACCGGAAAGTGCAATTTTGTCTGATAACTTTCGTTTTTATATTTTTTGTAAATTTTGGCATTAGAGCGTGGGAATTTTACTTTCTCTCTATTCCCCCATAAAAGTATATGGGCCAATTCGTGAATAAGTACAACTATACAGCGCTCGATTGGAATTCTTTTGTAAATTTTTAGTGTGAGCGGATGGGAAAAGGAATATGGAGCATTGAAAGAAAGTGTGCATTCGATATAACTTTTAGGCCATTTAAGCCCTGTGATTTTGGACATGCAGGATAAAATTCTTTTAGAATGTTTATCCCAAACTTTTTGCAATTTTTTAGCAAGTCTCTCTCCTTCTATCCTTTTTCTATAGCTTACTGTTTTTGACCCTGAAAATACCGTATCATAGATACCTGAATAGACAAACTCAACTTTGGGAAGCATATTATAAATTTTACTAGAGTTATTAAATAAATTTCAAGCTGTTCGACTTTTGCAAAATTAAGGTTATGTAAGTATGTTCTTGATAAATTTTTAATTGATGAGTAAAATTGGTAAAATCCTTTTATCTTGCTCCTTTTATACTTTAGAAAGAGTTAAGTAGAATTTTCTTGAGTCTTTAAGTTTTTCCTGTCGAGAATTTCTAAGGAGATTTTGCTTCTTAGATTACCTATCATACTCGTCAAAATTTAAATATTTTGACTAATAAGTTGCAGTATAAAGATTTTTTGAATCTTTAAACTTACAGTATAAACATTTAAATACTAAAAGAAAATATTGGAATATGGGAATAGAAGAAATAAAAAGAGCGATATTAGAAAGAGAAGAAGATATGCTGAAGAAATTCAGAGAAGAGAAAATTATCGAAAGAGAAAATCTAAAAATTGTCAAAGAGAGAATAACAAGAGACATAGCAAATGTAATCACTGGAGTAAGAAGATGTGGTAAATCTATATTTGCATTTCAGCTTTCTGAAGGCGAGAAGTTTGGATATGTTAATTTTGAAGATGAAAGGTTGGAAATTCCAGCAAAAGAACTTAACAAAATTCTAGAAGCAATCTACTCAATTAAGGGAGAAGTAGATCTTTTAATTCTTGATGAAATTCAAAACATTGTTGGTTGGGAAAAATTTGTTGCAAGAATTCTTCCAACAAAAAAAATTATTATAACAGGAAGTAACGCAAGGCTCTTGAGTAAAGAACTTGCAACATTCTTAACAGGAAGGCATGTTGATTACAAAATCTTTCCGTTCAGCTTCAGGGAATACTTGAAGTTTAAAGATGCGGATTTCTCTTATAAAGGAATTTATCTTACAGAAAAAGTTGTTAAAATTAAAAAATTGGTAAGCGATTATTTAAAAAATGGTGGCTTTCCACTTGTGGAAAAAATTGGCCCAATTTTCTTGAGCGAAAACTACAAAGATATAGTTGAAAGAGATGTGATTCAAAGATTTAAAATAAAAAATGACAAGATTTTCAAAGAATTTTCTCGCTTCCTGATTTCGAATTCTTCGAACGAAATTAGTTACAATTCTTTAAAAAATTTCTTTAAAGTAAGCGTGAGAACTATCTCAAAATGGGTAACTTATCTCGAAGCAGCGTTCTTGTTTTTTGAATTAGAAAAATTTTCTCCAAAATTGAAACAACAAATGCTTGCGCCAAAGAAAATTTATTGTATAGATAATGGTATTATAAATTCGATAGCATTCAAGCTTTCTGAAAATGTTGGCAAATTGATGGAAAATGCTGTTGCAGTAGAATTAGAAAGGAGAAAAAGCTATTGGTTTAATGATTTAGAAATTTTTTACTGGAAAGATTATCAGCAGAATAAGGTTGATTTTGTTTTGAAAGAAGGTTTGAAAATAAAGCAATTGATTCAAGTTACTTATGCTTCTGGAAAAGATGAAATTGAGAAAAGGGAAATTAAAGCTTTGATAAAAGCAAGTGATGAGCTTAAGTGCAAGAATTTGCTTGTAATAACATGGGATTATGAGGATGAGATTAAATTTAAGAATAAAAAAATTGTTTTTAAGCCTTTGTGGGAGTGGCTTTTGGAAGAGAAATAACTTTGCTCAAAAAATTAACGTTTTATTCGACAATTCATAATTATGCCTGCTAACTTGCCAGCTGAATGGTTTGCTGTTCAAAAAGAATACTTGGAAGAGAAAAACTTGGAAAAGAAAATAGAGCTTTTGAAAAAGTTAATTTCAGTTACACCAAAGCACAAAGGAACAGAAAACCTTTTAGCTGATTTAAGAAAAAAACTTTCTAGGCTTGAAGAGCAGCTCGAGAAAAAAGCAAGGAAGCCTGGAAAAAAGCAAGCTTCGATAAAAAAATCTGGTGATTTGCTTGTTGCAATCTTAGGCTTAACAAAAAGTGGCAAGAGTAGCTTGCTTAACGCTTTAACTAATGTTAAGGCTGAAGTTAGCTTAAAGCCTTACACTACAAAAGAGCCTGTAACTGGAATTTGCTTTTTTGAAGGTGTGGCAATTCAACTTGTGGAAATTCCTTCCTTTTTCTTGCCTAGACACTTAAGCATAGCTCATTCTGCTGACTTGCTTTTAATTTTGGCTAATAGTGAAGAAGAAAAAGCAAAAGTGGAAAGGATTGTTTCGGAGAATAAGATTGAAAAGAAGAAAATCTTTTGGTCGATTGAAAGAAAGGATTACGAGCAATTGCTAAAGAAAATTTTGGAAGAGGCTGAAATTGTTAGGGTTTTCACTAAGCCAATTGGAAAGCCAAAAGAAGAAAAGGCTTTGGTTTTGAAGAAAGGAAGTAGCTTGAAAGATTTGATCGAAAGAATAAATAAAAATTGGCTTAAGAGCTTTAAGTTTGCAAGGATTTTTGATGAAACTGAATTTTCTGGTAGGAAAGTTGGGTTGAATTATTTGCTTAAGGATAAGGATGTTGTCGAGTTGCATTTGAGTTGAATTATAAAAAAGTTAGGCAGAAATTGTTTTGACTGGAGCAGGAATCTGTATAGGAATTTCTTTTCTCTCGTTTTTAATCATCAAGATTAAATTGATAATAACAAAGGTCAACTCCCTGCTTTGATAAGAGGAAAGGCTTGCTTTTTTTATGTTGAGCAAAGAATTTTTACTTATTTTAATCTGAGTTAGCTTGCTCAAAATTTCTGAAGTTTTGAAAATTTCAATTCCAACTATTTTGTTTTCTTGAGAAAAATCGATAACAAAATTGTCTATTTCTAAACTATCATTAACTTTTTCACCGGTATATACCCATAAAATGTCGTTTTCTCTATCGTAATCTACCTTGGCTTCCTTAACCATTTTTCATACACCTTCCTTCTTTTTATATTTTGGAAGGATTGTAGCTTTAACTTTAAGAGCAGATTCTTTCAGGATTTTTGTAAAAAGGACAAAAAAGTTTAAAATTGTGGAAGAAAGAGTTATAGAGTCTGGAGGTTTATATCCTCATGTTTTTGTGCTAGAAAAGCTTTAAGTTGTAATCAAAATTGAACTTCTAAAAGAATAGGAAAAACCAATTTCTATTTCAAAAAACAATTATAATTATGAAAATTGCTAAAGCGATTATAATTTTTGCAATAATCGCTCTACCTATTATCGCTTTCTTTCTATTTAAAAAACCATCGTCAGAAATTCCAAGCATTCAAACATTTTCTTCAGAAGAAGATTTCAAGCATTACTTAGAAAAAGCTTCGTCAGAAACTTACATTTCAACTTTTTTTAGAGGGCTTACTGCAGCAGAGATTAGCGAAATTCCTCTTGAAGGAGAAGTGCCAGCAAGAATTTCAACAACAAACGTTCAAGTTGCTGGAATAGATGAACCTGATATGGTTAAAACAGATGGAAAGAACATTTATTTATCTTCACAAAGCTATAGAATTTTCTGGATAAGGAGAATTCCACCAAGATATTTTGGAGAAACAAAAGTAATAAAATCTTTCCCTCCCCAAAAGCTCGAATTAAAGTCAAAAATAAATGAAAGCGGCGATTTGCTTCTTCATCAGAACAATTTGATTATTTTCTCCTGGGATAAGATTATAAGTTATAACATTTCAAACCCAGAATCTCCTTCACAATCTTGGAAAATTAAACTAAACGGTAGCATAGTAACCTCAAGACTTTATAATGACAAAATTTACTTAGTAACAACAAAGGAAATAGATGATTATCATCCTTGCCCGATAATACCGCTTTCAATAAACGAAAGACCTTTAGTAATAGGTTGTTCTAAAATATACCATCCAACAAGCTATGTACCAGTAGATTCAACTTACCATGTTTTTGTAATAAATCCAAATTCTGGTGAAATTGAGAATTCAATATCTTTCGTAGGGAGTTATTATTCTTCTGTTGTTTACATGTCGGAAAACTCGATCTACATAACTTATTCCCAATATCTAGATTACTTCACCTTTTACACAAACTTCTTGAAGGAAAAATGCTCTGATTTAATTCCTTCTTATGTAATGGAAAAAATTGAGAAGCTTAACTCTTATGATATAAGCATCGAAGCTAAGTTTGTAGAGCTACAATCTATTCTCTCAAAATACATGAACTCTTTAGACAAAGATGAAAGAGTTAAGCTCGAGAACGAACTTGGGAATAGAATGCAAAATTATTCGAAAGAACATATGCGCGATTTAGTAAAAAGCGGAATTGTCAAAGTTGGTTTGAATATGGAAATAAAAGCTTTGGGAAGCGTGCCTGGCTTACCCTTAAATCAATTTTCTTTAGACGAATATCAAGGCTATTTAAGAATCGCAACCACAGTAGGTTTAGGTAGCGAGAGTGCAAATGATGTTTATATTTTGGACAGCAACCTAAACTTAATCGGCTCTATTAAAGATTTAGGCTTGGGTGAAAGGATTTATTCTGTTAGGTTCATTCAAGACAAAGGTTATGTAGTTACTTTCAGGCAAGTCGATCCTTTTTATGTTTTAGATTTGTCGCAACCTTCAGAGCCAAAAATGAGAGGCGAGCTTAAAATACCTGGCTATTCTTCCTATCTTCATCCTATAGCTGAAAACAGAATTTTAGGTATAGGAATGGATGAACAAAAAGTAAAAGTTTCGCTATTTGATGTTTCCTCTGCTGAAAACCCAAGAGAGATAGATAAGTACACTTTGAGCGAAAGCTGGTCAGATATTCTTAGAACACATCACGCCTTCTTACTCGATTCTAAGCACAAGATTTTCTTCTTACCGGGAAGTCGAGGAGGTTATGTTTTTTCTTATGATAATGATAAACTGGAGCTTAAAAAAGTTGTGAGTGAAATTGAAGCAAGAAGAGCAATTTATATAGAGGATTATCTTTATGTAATCGGTGAAGATAAAATTGTTGTTGTTGACGAAATAACTTGGGAAAAAATTAATGAAATAGAATTTTGATTTCAAAAAGCTTACTTTAAAAGTTTCTTCACAACTTTCATAACTTCCTTCGCTTCTATTTTTCCTCTAACTCTACTCATCACCAAGCCAACAGCCTTTTCAAAAGGCATGTCTTTTGTAACAATACTTTTAGCTATTTCTTTTAGTTCACTAATTTTTATAGGCTTTAAATCCAATTCCTTTATAGCAAATTTCACATTCTTATCAGGATTCTTAGCCAAATAACTCAAAACTTCAGGAATTGCCTCCTTTATTAATTGCTTTTTAGCCAAAACATCAAAAATTTCAAGGAAATGTTTCTCGGTCAAATTCTCAACTTTCACTTTTTCTCTCTTCTCCAAATCTTTTAAAGTAGAAACGAAAGTGTTTGCTGCTATGCTAGGCTCAACCTTTTTCTTTTCAACAATCTTTTCAAAAATTTCAAGGTAGTCGGACCTTATTATTTGTTTTGCCAAATCTTCAGAAAGCTTAAGCTTTGTTTTAAATCTTGCTAATTTTTTTGTCCATGGCTCAGGTAAGCTTTTCTTTATTTTTTCTATTAACTCTTTCGAAACTATTATCGGAGCTATGTCTGTTTCAGGGTATAAGCGAGCAGCTCCTGGTAAAGGTCTTAAGAATTTTGTTGTAGCATCCGGCAAAGCAGCTCTTGTTTCCTCTTCAATCTTTTGCCCTTTTTCTATTAATTCTAGTTGTCTCTTAACTTCTAGCTCGATAACCTTTGCTATTAAACCAAGCTCTTGCACTCCTTTTATCTCAACCCTTTTTCCTTTTTTTATGCTAACGTTCAAATCCTGCCTTATTGTTCCTATTCCACGCTTGACTTTTCCTGTTGACTTGCAAGTTAACCCAATAAAATAAGCAATTTCCTGGATTTCCTCTGGAGAAAAACCTTCTAATAAACCTGTGCTTATCTCAACCAGAGG
>JAVZIY010000033.1:0-7068 GCA_038998005.1 Candidatus Aenigmatarchaeota archaeon | reverse complement strand
ACTCCAGTTAAAGATTTAGGTCCTGTGATTAAAACAAAATTATCATCTATTTTTTTCAGTACCACACAGTATTTTCCAGCTTCTCTACCTGCTATTTTTAAGCAAACCCTTCCAACTTCTAATGGCATAAAAAAGATTTAAGAGAAGAAAGAATATAAAAGTTATGTAAACTTTCTAGCTCTTTCCTTCATCACTTCCCTTGTACATTTGCTACAGAGATACCCACCATAAGCCCTTTCAACTTTCCTTTCACTTTTTGATAACTTTTTAAGCTCACGACTTCTTAGTTTTGGGATTCCATGCAAAGGTTTCTTACAAATTGCGCATTTTGGAATTCCAGCTTTTTTCTTCCTCTTTCTTATTACTATCCTCTTTGTTGGAAGTTTTATTTTCACCTTTTTCATTCAAACACCAAAAATTTTTCTCAATATCCAGCTCACCACAAAAGAAACCAAAAAATACCATACGACCCATGAAAAGGAAGAGCCAATTATCGGAATTGAAAAAGGTAAGCTTAGCACAGCCATTCCTTCATATCTATACTTGATCCAAGGTAAAATAAAACTTATTAAAGTTAATGTTACTATAAGAGCTTTCAAACTTTGTTTTAATTGTTCTGTGTTTATTTTTAAAAGCTCATCCAAAAGCTTGTTTGCATATTCTTTATTTCCACTTTTTTGTGCTTCAGCGATTTTTAATCTTATCTCCTCCATCTTTCTTTTTATCTCCTCCATCTTTCTCCTATCCACCAAAAATTTGTTTGCCAATATTACCAAAACAGCAATTATAGAAGAGATTATGAAAAGGGATATGTGCGGTTTTAATACTAACAAAGGTGAAAAAATTAAATCAAAAAATGAGATTAGAGCTTCTACTATCATTTACTCACCTATTATTTTTCTCACTAGTGGGTGAGCCTCTTCAAGATTCTCTGCTGAAAGCATTTCATAATAATTATATATTATCATCACGGTCAATAAAATACCTGTTCCTGAGCCTAGCGCACCAGTAAAATCTGCGAATGCTGCTAAAAGTCCAACGAGGGCACCACCAACAAAAGCAAGGGTTGGTATGTATCTATTCAAAACCTTTTCCATACTTCTTTTATCTGCTCTGTATCCTGGGATTTGCATCCCTATACTCTCAAGTTGCTCAGCAACACTTGCCGCATCCATGCCACTTGTTGATATCCAAAAGATTGAGAAAACGCTTGCGCATACAATCATGAATATTGTATATGTTAAGAATTGAGGGAGATGATGTATTAAATTCTCAAATGAAAAAAGAGAAGGTAAGGAGTGAATTAAAATTATTGAAGCTATAACTCCAAAAAATATGGAATTTAAAGATATGAGCAAGGTTTTTCCTTTTATGAAAAATTTAGAAACTAAAAATCCTATTAACAAGAAAAATCCTACTAATAGCATTAATACTTGAATTTCTAAAGCAGATGGTGAACTAAGATAAAAAATCAAACCACTAACAGGGGTCCCCCTTTGGTCATAGCACCCAATGAAGCCACAACTCAAGCCTTCTGGTGTTTGGGTCAAGCCAATTCTTCCTATAATTTGGAAATTTGCTAACAAGGCAGCAGTAAGAATTACTGGGATATTGCTTGTGTAAAGCAGTTTCAAATCCCAAACTCTACCAAATCCTCTTAATGCAGCAAATGAAAGCGGGACTTCTATCCTTATTCCCTGGATGTAAACGACTATAAGAAAAACTGTTATAGTTGCAATTAAAGGAAGTATGCTTGTAATTGCCTTCAAATTGTTACCAGAAAAAATGCTGGCAAAGAATTTCCATAGAAGACCCACAGGCATGTTTGCTTCATAAGGATCTGCAAAAGGTGATAATGTTCTTATCATTATGGAGGAGCAAACACCTACTGCTATAAAGAGACTCACACCAGATCCTACTCCCCACTTACTTACAAGCTCGTCAAGAAGGATTACCAAAATCCCACCCATGGCTAATTGAAGGATTATAAAAAGAAATGTAAGAGTCCCTCCTTTTATTTCACCCAGAGTTCCGGCTACCATATAGCCCGCTGCCGTAACAAAGCATAAAATTATAGATAAAAATTTGTTCCAAGTTTGATACTTTTTTCTATCCTCTTCCTTGCTCATGTCCCAATTTATTATCTTCGAACCAACAAGCAATTGAAGAAGTATACCAGCCGTTACTATTGGTCCAATTCCTAAGGTCATTAAGCTACCGAATTTAGAACCTAGAACTAGTTCAAAAAATTTAAATTGTTCATATGTTCTTTGCTCTATTCCATAGATTGTTATATAAGAACAAATTAAGTAGATTATTAAGGCCACACCAGTCCATACCAACCTTTTATTAAGACTTTGCTTATAAGTAGGCTTTTCTATGGTTGGCAAAAACCTTCCTATTTTTTCTATAAACATACTAATTTCTTTAATTTTAAAGAATTTTATTTTTTTCCTTAACCTGTTTTAATAGCTTTTCCTCCAGCCTTTTCCAACTTTTCCTCAGCTTTTTTAGAAAAATACTTTGCTTCTATTATCAAGGGTTTGGTAATTTTCCCAGAACCCAAAACCTTTTCAAACCCAATTTTAAATAAGTTTATCTTTATTTTTCCATCTTCTATCTCAGCAATCTTTTTTTCAACTAGCTCTTCTGAAATTTTATCCAACTCTTTAAGGTTTATTGATTTGGGTTTTCTTTTTACCGCCTCTGGTCTTTTAAATCCTCTTTTTCCAAAATGCTCAGGCTCATATTTTACAACATAAGTCCACTTATGCTTGTGCATTCCTGCCTTTCCTCTCCCTCCTCTTGAACCCCCTCCCCTGGCTTTTTTATGACTTCCCTTTCCGTAACTTCTATGCCCTCTGAACTTCCTGTATTTTTTCTCTTTTCTAACAACCATTTAAATCATCCTCTCTATTAATTCATTTATTTCTTCTCCCCTATAGCCTAAATCACCTTTAGGCCAATACTCTTTAACAGATTTAAAACCCTTTGAGGGTGGAGTAAGCCTAAAAACAGGATTAATTTTTTCATAATCCCTTAACTTGACTTTTCCTTCGAACAATGCGTCTGCAAATTCCTCAAATGAATTAAAACCGGTAACTTCCTTTAAAATTTTTTCATCCACTCTTTTCTCTCCCTTAAGCTTTAACCTTTTTTTGAGCATTTTAATTAAAACATCTTTTTTAATTTCTCCCCAGGTTATAAAATCTTTTACTTTCTGTAGCATTCCTTTAAAGCTAGGATTTTCCTCTACTAAAACACAATTGTTCACTCTTTTCAACCTAAGCATTTTTAATGTATTTTCCATTTCTTTGTTTATACCAACTCTTCCCCTTATTCTAATAGCAGCAAGCATAAATTCACCTTTCGTATATGTACAAATTCTTGAGAGCATTAAAAACTGCTTTTATCAGGTTTATTCTCATGCTAGTATTACCAAAACTTTTTACCCAAACATCCTTTATCCCAGCCAGTCTCAGAATCTTTTTTGCTTCATCACTTGCAACCAATCCCAAACCTTTCGGTCCTGGTATGAGTATAACTCTCACAGACCCGCTTTTCCCCTCAACTTTAAATGGAATAGAATGCTCCCCTCCACAACTACATTCCCAACTTCCACACCCTCTTTTTACCTTAATTAAACTCATCTTAGCTTTTTTTATAGCTTTTTCAACAGCATTTCTTGCTTCTGAAGCACTACCCTTTCCGACACCAACAAAACCATCTTCATTTCCAACAACAACAAATGCAGTCATTCTGAACCTTCTTCCAGACTTGTGCATTTTCGCAGTGATTCTAATGGGTATTCTCTGTGCGCCACCACCCTTTCCTGTCCTTCCGCCAACAAATATTAATTCATTTTTCAAGTTAGGAACAAGCATATCAACTATTTCAGACTCTTTTATGGCATATCCAGCTTCAAAGATTTCCTCTATAGTTTTAATTTCCCCTTTAAAAACTTTTTCACCCAAGGGTGTTTTTGGTACCCAGGCTTCTAAACTTGAAGACTTTTCTAATTTTATTTCTTCTTTTTCTGTTTCATTTTCTTCAACCACTCTATCCACCTAAAATCTTTTTCTTTATTTCTTCAAAAGTTTTTGGCAAATCTTTTACTATGTGCTCTCCTTTAATTCTTTCCTCACTTGGTAATATCTCCTCTTTTATTGGTATTTTTAATCCAGCATCCAGAGCACCTTTCCCACATGCATAAATCTTTGACCCTTTTGTTGATGGATATAAGCCAATGTCTAAAATTGCTTCTTTCACACCTTTTTCAATCGCTCTTTTACCTATAAGCAATCCAGTCAAATAACTTGCAGGTAAATTTTTAAAAGAATATTTCCATCCAAACTTTTCAAGTTCTTTCGAAAACGCAGAAGCTATGGTTTTATCGCCTTTCTTATCAAATTCAATTATTTGAGCCCTTATATACTTTAAACTCTTTCTTACAACAAGTCTAGGCTTTTTAGAGCTTAGCAACTTAAGCCTTCTTTTATAATCTGTTTTTCCTTCTCTTCTCCTTTTAAACTGTATCCTATAAGTTGGTGAAACTTTCATTTTCTCACCTTTTCTTAATCAATCCTCTTTGCTCTAAGTAAACTTTTAAGTGTGATTTACTCCTAAACATACCACCTTTTACAAGTCTATAAGTTTTCTTAAAAGTTTCTTGAGTTATCATATTTTTTTTCTTAAGTTCTTTCAAAAAATTTCTTAAAGCTCTTACAGTAGAAACCCATCTTTCCTTTTTTGAAAATTTTGAATATTTTTTTCCTTTTCTACTTCCAATTCCCTTCTTCCTCCTCTTCCCTTCTTCTCTCTTAATTTTTTCAGACAAGACTTTTATATATCCCTTTTGAATCAATTTCTTCACATCAGCTCTTGTTATAGCTTCTTCTATCTCTTTTTTCTTTTCCGGATCAAGCCAAATCCTACTTTTTCCAACTTTTAATATCCTTGCTGCCAATTTTTTCTGTAAACTCATAAAATTTCACTTTTCCTTTTATACTTATAAATCTTTTTTATTGAAAATATTTATTTAGATGATTGTAAGATGTGGAAGAGAAGAATGTGTATTTAAAGCTATTAAAGAGATGATCCAAAAGATGAAGGAAGATATAGTAAAAAGCCAGAATATAGCTTATCCTGAGCAAATAGTTGTTGCAGATATCTATAAAATAACCGCAAGTTCCTTAGCAGAAGCATGCAGAAAATGTTTTGGAATTAATTTAGAAAATTGTGAGGAGGTGGATGAGCACAAGGAGCCCGATATAACATTAGATACTTTCATTCTTTTAAAAACTTTAGAAGAGGAAAAATTAATTTCCTCTGAGTATAAAGAGAAAATTTTTGAAATGCTATTAAAGATGAAACCAGAACTAAGAGAAAGAATAGAAAAAGACAAGGAAATTGGTTTAGTCTAATTCTTCAAAGGCAGATGGCAAGTGAACAAAATATATTTTACCTTTTTCTAAAACTATAAGTGGCTTGGATTTCATTAAAGCATCCAAATTAATTTCATAAACTCCCTCTCTTGGAATCCTTACAGTTTCGATACCGAATCTAGCTTTCCTAACTTTTCTTTTTACCTCTTTCTCTTCAGCCTTTTCTTTTCTTTTTACCTCTTCAACCCTCTTTTCAATTTCCTTCTCTAAACTTGTATCCTTTTCTTTAAGCTCCTTTTCAATTTCTTCTGCTCTTTTAAGGTCTTCCTGATCTTTTATATAAAGGAAGAAGATAGACCCACAGTTAGGACATCCCCTTAAAATACTTGCATCATTATCTTCAAACAAATTCCCGCACCTAATGCATTTGTGAGACATTTTAAATACCTGCTAGAACAGAAAAGGAATCTGGATTTCTTTTTATTTTTTTGATAAACATGGCTGGCCCTATTAAGGTTATACCCTCCTTTAATTTCTTTTTTTCAGGCTCTCTTCCTGTGAAAATTTTTTGAATTTTACTTCCTTGATCGGATAATTTATCTAAAAATCCTCTGAATCCCTTAAGGTCCTTTCTCAAGCTACAGACTTCAACACCAGGGAAACCATCATCAACCCTTCTCATCGTCTCTTTTATTAAGTTCATTTCCTCTTCAGGATTCATTACCCCATCAGTAACTAATATAGTCCCATCTTTAACCTTATTTAGGATAAACCTTATCCTGCTGTTAATATCTTTTTTTTCTAAAATTTCCGAAGATACAAAGTCGAATTTCAATTTTAATTTTTTTCTTATCATCCACCCTTCACCAAATAATTTCCAATAGCTTCATATAACTGGTCAATATTTTTTCCTGTCAAAGCTGAAACAGGTACTACTGGATATTGTGGAAAGCATTCCTTTATTCTTTTAGGTTTTGCCTTTTTCAAATCAACTTTATTTGCTACTATAATTACAGGAATTTTTCTAGCTTCTAAATTTCCAAGGAGAGTAATATTAACTTGTGTAAGTGGGTCTTTTGTGGCATCCATCACTGCTAGAACAGCATCAACATTTTTCAACCACTTTATCGCCTCTATAACACCTTCTGTTGCTTCTCTTGCTCTTTTCTTAGCCTCTTTTGTTGAAAGCCCGTATTTTAAAAAATTTCTATAATCTATTTTTGTTGCCAATCCAGGCATATCCAAGATATTCAAAAAAATTTTTTTATTATTCTTTAGCCTTATTTCAATTTTTTCTTTTTTCTGTACAACTCTAGTCTCATGCGGGATTTCAGAAACTTTTCCAACTTCTTCACCAGTCCAGTCTAATGAAATTCTATTAGCCAGAGTAGTTTTTCCGACATTCACGTCTCCATAAATCCCAAGCTTAATGTTTTTTCTTAAACCGAATATATCTCTTAGCCAATTTAAAAATCCTCTGAACATCCTCTCTTATAATTATTTTAATTCCAAAATAGTTAAATTTTAAGGGTTAAGAACTTTTATTTTCATTTCTTCAGCTTTTTTTACAATTTCGCTCTTCTTCCTTTTTCCAATAGCATGTGCAACTCTTATTGCTTCCTTTTCTGGATTAATTTTTTCCAAATCCTTTAAGTTATAAACTAAAACTTCTTTAAAGCCAGAT
>JAVZIY010000032.1:0-7234 GCA_038998005.1 Candidatus Aenigmatarchaeota archaeon | reverse complement strand
AGCCTGCTTAGGCTTAATTTCAAGACTTGGTGAATCAATGGTTGTTTTTAAAATTTTAAAAATTTCTGGAACAATAAAAAAATTGAAATCTTTTTTAAACATTTAAAAATTAAACATCATAATTAAATAAATAATTAAAATATCATATATAGAGTAAAAATTTAAGGGGTGAAATTATAATGCCTCAAATACTTCCAGAGTATATGGGTTATGATCGAACGATTGCGGTTTTTAGTCCAGACGGTAGATTATTTCAAGTGGAATATGCAAAGGAAGCTGTTAAAAGAGGTGCTACTGCTCTTGGAATAGTTTATAAGGATGGTGTTTTATTAGCTACAGTTAAACCTTCTGCAAAACTTATGGTAACAGAAGCTGTAGAAAAAATATTTCAGATAGATGAACATTTAGGAGCTGTTGCTTCCGGACTTTTAGCAGATGCAAGAATTTTAATAAATCAGACAAGAATTAGAGCTCAGGTTCATAGAATTACTTATGAAGAGCCCATAGATGTTTGGAATTTGGCAAGGATTATTGGAGATAGAATGCAGCTTTCAACCTTATATGCCGGGCTCAGACCTTATGGTGTAACTATTTTAATTGGTGGAATAGATAAAACAGGAAAACATCTAATAGAATCTGATCCTTCTGGCATGCTCTATGAGTGGAAAGCATATGCAATAGGGAGGGGAAGCAGCATAGCAAACAAAATATTAGCTCAAAAATGGAAGGAAGATATAACAGAAAAAGAAGCTATAAAACTTGTGGCAGAAATAATAGATAAGACTGAAAAGGAGAAAAAAAGCAATATAGATATAGCAGTAATAAGAGAAACTGATAAGAAGTTTAAAAAATTAAGCGAGAAAGAAATTAAATAGTCTTTTGGGGATTAACTTGGCAGTAAGTATAGACAAAGCAATAGTTAGTAGATTAATCATTTCTGGAGAAAAATTTGAGGTTTTGGTAGACCCTAGACTTGCTTTTGAATTTAAGAAAGGGAAAAATATGGATATAAGAGAAATTCTTGCTGTTCATGAAATTTTAAAAGATGCTAGAAGTGCTGAAAGGGTTAAGGAAGAAAATTTGAAAAAATTTTTTGGAACAAATGACATTTTTAAAATTGCAGAAAGGATAGTAAAAGAAGGTGAATTCAGGCTTACTACTGAGCAGAGAAGAGAGCTAATAGATGAAAAAAAGATACAAATAGCAAATATAATTTCTAAGAAAGGAATAAATCCTCAAACAAACACTCCTCATCCTCCTCAAAGAATTTTAAATGTCATGGAACAAGTTGGTGTTAATGTAGATCCTTTCATGGAAGCAGAGGCTCAGGTCGATAAAGTAATAAATGCAATAAAAAGTGTTTTGCCGATAAAATTCCAAAAAATTTTGGTTCAAGTTAAAATCCCTCCTCAATTTTCTGGAAAAGCACATTCTATTTTAAAATTGGGTAAAATAGTAGGAGAAAAATGGTTAAATGATGGTAGCTTACAAGCTGAAGTTGAAATACTCGGAGGTTTGCAAGATGAATTTTTCCAAAAAATTTCATCTTTAACACATGGTAATTTTGAGTCAAAAATTCTAAAGAGGGAAGAGGTATGAATGAAAGGGAAAGACCAATTGTTTTGCCTGGAGAACTTTTGAGCGAAAGGGAGGGGAAAAAAATTGGTGAAAATGTTTATGAGGAAAATGGAAAAGTTTTTTCTAAAGTTATAGGAATACCTAGAATTACTGAAAGTGAAATATCTGTAATAGCCTTGTCAGGAAAATATATACCAAAAATTGGAGATAGAGTTATAGGAACTATAATTGGTGTTGAAATTTCTGGATGGGTTGTGGATATAAATTCTCCTTACACAGCCTTTCTTCCTTTGGGAGAGGCTGTTGAAGAGTTTGTAGATACATCAAGGGTTGATATAAGTAAGTATTATGATGTAAATGAAATAATATTCTGCAGGATTTCAAAAGTTACTAAGAATAAAATAGTTCAAGTTAGCATGCATGACTTGCATGCGAAGAAACTTGTTGGCGGTGTCTTAGTTAAAATAACACCAAGCAAAGTTCCAAGAGTAATAGGAAAAGGAGGTAGCATGGTTAATTTAATTAAGAACAAAACAAATTGCGAGCTTTTAGTCGGGCAGAATGGAGTTATATGGGTTAAAGGAAGGGATATGTCAAAAGCTATAGAGGCCATACTATTAATAGAAAAGGAGTCACATATAATTGGACTAACGGAAAAAGTTGAAAGAATGTTTGGTGAGGAAAAATGAAAAAAGGGGGAATAAAATTATTAGTCGATGGGAAGAGAATTGATGGAAGAAAACCTGAAGAATTAAGAAATGTGAAAATTAAGCTGGATGTTATATCTAGAAGTGATGGTTCTGCAGAAGTTGCCTTTGGTAAAACAAAGGTATTGGCTTCTGTTTATGGTCCAAGAACCCTTTATCCAAAGTATTTGCAGGAGTATGAGACAGGAATTTTAAGATGTAGATATAGTATGGCACCCTTTAGTGTTGATGAAAGAAAGCCACCAGCTCCTGATAGAAGAAGCATAGAGCTTTCAAAAGTTATAAGATTGGCTTTAGAGCCTGCAATATTTTTGGAAGATTTTCCAAAGACTGTGGTAGATGTTTTTCTAGAAGTTATAGAAGCAGATGGTTCTACAAGAGTTACAGGAATAAATGCAGCTAGCTTGGCTTTAGCATTGGCCGGAATCCCTATGCGTGATTTGATTTGTGCATGCTCTGTTGGTAAGATTGATGATACTTTAATTTTAGATTTGAATGGAAAGGAAGATAATTATTCAGAGGTTGATATGGCTTTTGCGATGATGCCAGGAAAAGGTAAAATAACTCTCTTGCAAATGGATGGCTTACTTACAAAAGAAGAATTTAAGAAGTTGATTGAAATGGCAAAAAAGGCATGTGAAAAAATATATGAAATTCAAAAAAATGCTTTGAAAGAAAAGTATAAGGTGAGTGAATAATGGAATCTTATATACTTGAACTTTTGGAAAAGGGGAAAAGAGTTGATGGAAGGAAGCTGGATGAATTTAGAAAAATAGAGATTAGTGAAAATATTGTGGAGAAGGCAGAGGGTTCTGCCTCTGTTAAAATTGGAGAAACACATGTAATAGCAGGAGTAAAAATGGAAATAGGCCAACCATATCCAGATTCACCAGATGAAGGTGTTTTGATAGTTAATGCAGAATTCACCCCTTTGGCTTCGCCGGAATTTGAACCGGGTCCTCCTGGAGAAGATGAAATTGAGCTTGCAAGGGTTGTGGATAGGGGAATTAGAGAATCTAAATGCATAGAATTGGAAAAGCTTTGCATCCAGCCAGGAGAAAAGGTTTGGTGTATATTTGTTGACATTTCTATTTTAAACCATCAGGGAAATTTATTAGATGCTTCAGCTTTAGCTACCTTGGTTGCTTTAAGGAATACAAGAATACCAAAGGTTGAGGATGGAAAAATAATAAGAGGAGAATATCAAGGAAAACTCCCAGTAGTTTTCAAGCCAATAAATGTTAGTGTTGCAAAGATAGGAAAAAATCTTTTAATCGATCCTAACTTTGAAGAAGAAAAAATAGTTGAAGTAAAAATTAGTGTTGCTTTGAGGGATGATGATAAGATATGCGCGATACAAAAGCAAGGAAATAAGGAAATACTTTTTGAAGAATTGGATAAAATTATTGAATTGGCAATTGAAAAAAGTAAGGAAATAAGAAGTTTGGTGAAGTAGATGGGAAAGAAAAGCTTAAGCAAGAAAATAAAGCTAGGTAAAATAGGGAAAATTAAAAATGCACCGAGATGGGTTGATATAAAAAAGTTTGGGTTAAAAAGAGCAAGAACAAGAAGAGTATTAGTAAATAAAATAAAAAGGTGGAGACGAAGTAAGCTAAAAGTCTAGAGTGTCTCTTCTGCTGAAACAACTTCTGTTTGTTGGCATACTGCAGTAACTCTTGCCTTTTCTGGTGAGCTTGAGGTAAGGTTTCTGTCTAAAGTTACTGTAAATGTATAAATTTGACCTGGTCGCATCGGATTATTTGAAGTAAATACTGTTGAAACATTCTTACCCACATATCCTGTAGGATCAGTTAAGTATATGGTAAAATCATATAAATCTTCAGAGCCAGCATAGTAAATTACTTGAACATTGAAAGTTTTATTATCTGTATCTCCAGATTGATGTACTACACTTCCTATATCCAAGACAGATTTAGAACATGCGATAAGCTTCTCTGCTCCTGCTCCTGCTACCCCTGTTTGAGTTCTTGTCATACTTATCATCCAAACACTTAGCAAACCTCCTACTGCTACTGTAAAAGCTATTAACAAAATAACTGCGAGCATTGGGCTTATTCCTTTCATATCTATCTATTTAAATTTAGTTTTTTTTGATTTTAAATATTTAAAATCAAAAAAAGAGAATATGGCCGAGGAAAAAATAATAACTGTAAATTTGAGAAAGGAATTGATGAATAAGGCCAGATGGAAGAAGAAAAAACTGGCTGTAAAGGCTCTAAGGGAAATTTTGGAAAGGAAGTTAAAGAAAAAGGTTAAAATTGATAAAAGCTTGAATGAAAAAATTTTTGGAAGCGAGAAAAAGTTTAAAACTAAGATTAGAATTAAACTGGAGAAAAGGGATGATGAGACTTTTGAGGCAAAGATTGCATGAAAATTTTAAGTTTAAATTTCTTTGGGGATTGTAACATTGGTCTTTTTGGAAAATCCTGTGATAATTTCTGCTTAATAAGTAGTATAATCCCTGGGGAAGTTAAAAAAAAGATTGAAGATTTGCTTAAGGTAAGAATTTTTAGTTTAAGCGTAGCGGAAACAGAATTTATCGGTCTTTTTCTGTCTTTTAACTCGAATGGAATTTTAGCTCCAAAAATAATTGGTGAAAGAGAAAAGGAAATTTTTGGAAATATAAAAAGTGAAATGGGAATAAATTTGGGATTTCTTAAAACAAGACATACTGCAATAGGAAATCTTGTAATTTGTAATGATAAAGGGGCTATAATAAGCAAATTATTCGTTAAAGATGAGAAAAAAGTTATAGAAGATTGTCTTGGTGTTGAAGCTGAATATTGTAAAATAGCTGGATTAAACATAGTCGGTTCCTGTGGGTTGGCAACAAATAAAGGCTGTTTGTTGCATAGAGATGCTAGTGAAAAAGAAATTGAAATTGTAGAAAATTTTTTGAAAGTAGAAGTTGGTATAGGAACTGTAAATTTTGGTTCTCCCTTTGTCTCAAGTGGAATAATCTCAAATAGCAACGGGATTTTGGTTGGAGAAAAAACAACCGGAGCGGAAATCGCAAGGATAATTGAAGTTTTCAAAATTTAATCCTTTTTCTTCCAAATTGTAAGCTTGCATTTACCACAATACCATCTATCCTTATGCTCTGCCATGAAAGTTCCTTCTCCACATCTATCGCAAAACCTTTTCTCTTTCTTATAATACTCACTGATTTTGACTGGCTTGTGTTTCAACTTTCTCACCCTTTTCTAAAATTTTAACTTTTGCAAAAGATTCGCATGAACCTTTTCTTGTAAAAATATAATCAATTTTAACTCGTTCTTCACTCAAAGAAAATTTTGAGGCAAGCTCTTTTTTCAATTCCTGCTTTGAAGGTGTGGATGAACCCTCGTGCTTTAAAATTATTTTCAATTCTTTTCTTTTAAAAAATGGGTTGGTTCTTTCCTCTAAAATCTCTATCTCCATATCAACCAACATATAAAGCATAGCTTCCTTCTTCTTCCATTTCAAGAGCCTTTGCTATCTCACTATCTTTATTTAATATTATGACCAAGCCTTTCCAACTGGTTGAAAGATTGGTAGATTTGCATCTTGGGCAAGATTTTTCTGTGGTAAATCTCTTGCAATTCCTACACACTTGTAGTCTTTTCATAAAAATCACTTTTTCTTCTTTTTCTTCTCCTCTTCAAGCCAGTGGATAGCGCCTAATCCAGCTTGTCTCATCGTTAAACCAAGCTTATTCTCCTCTTTTCCAACACTACTTGCAATAATCCTTGCTATAACCCTATCTCCTTCTTTCAAAGTTTTTCTTGTTTGCTTTCCAAGAAAAACTGAATTTTTTGCATCATAACTAACAAAATCATCCATAAGTTGAGAAATGTGGACTAAGCCATCTAAAGGTCCTATTCTCACAAAAGAACCAAATTCTGTATTATCTATAACTTCGCCATAAACTAATTCATTCACCTCAGGTTTAAAAGTCAAAATCTTAAATTTTGCTTGGTAATGAACACCAGGGTCTCCTGGTAAAATTTTTCCTTCACCAACCTCATCAACAGAAACAACAGCAAGTATTACTCCAAGTCTTGAATCAATACTTCCTTCAAGTTGCTCTGCTATACTTTCCTTTATTGACTTTTTTACATCCTTTCCCAATTTCTCTGGAGGCACTCTTATTCTACTTTCAACTGTCAATATCCTATACATACTATCACTATAATGATGTTCATGAATAGTTAAATAATTTTTTTATACCCATTTCCAAACCTTCCTTCCATAAAATATTTCTGGAAGTATAAGCAAACCAAGAGAGCTTACTGCCATAACTAAAGCTAAGTCTTGAATTGTAAGAGGAGCTGTGCCAAACATTACCTGAAATACTGGAACATAGCAAAGCATTAGTGTTAAAGCAAAGGAAGCTGCTACAGCTATTACCAAATACTTGTTTGTAAGAGGAGAATACCTAAAAACTGATTTTCTTTCTGACCTACAGTTAAAGACTGTAAACAACTCTTGGAAGCTTGCCTGAACAAAAGCCATTGTCATAGCTTCTTGTAAAGGCTCTTTCCAAACATAGTAAGAAAGACAGAAAATAAAAGCTGTTCCGAAGAACTGGGTTATAAAAGATGCTAAAATCTGGGCAAACCTACCATGCAAAATTCCTTGTTTCGGATCACGAGGTTTTCTCTTCATCAAATCCTCTTCTGGTGGATCCATACTCAAAGCTATTGCTGGCCCACCATCAGTAACCAAATTAATCCATAAAATCATCGCAGCATTCAAAGGCAAAGGCAACCCTAATAAAGCAAAAATTCCTATTATCCCCAGCTCATCAAAATTACATCTTAGCAAGAAGAAAACAAACTTTCTTATATTATCATAAATTCCTCTTCCTCCTTCCACTGCTTTAACTATTGGTGCAAAGTTGTCATCAGCTAAAATCATGTCAGAAGCCTCCTTTGTTACATCAGTAC
>JAVZIY010000031.1:0-7962 GCA_038998005.1 Candidatus Aenigmatarchaeota archaeon | reverse complement strand
AAGGCTTAGCAGTGATACTATAAATATTATTCCAGGGAACATAAGACCAGGAAGAGCTTTGTCTGTCATAGGCGCTGCAAGACTTGAGGAAAAGGATTTAGAAACTGTTTTAAGAGTTGATGGTGTGGAAAATGTTTATGCTTCTCTCAGGAGCATAGCAAAAGTAAGATATGGAAATGAGGAAATAAGTTTAAGCGTTGTTGGAATAGAGAATCCAGATAGCTGGGCGGAAATAGAGGCCGAAAGGCTTGGATTAGAAGAAGGAAAATTTATTTCAAGAGAGGAAAAATACTCTGCTGTTGTTGGCTATTCAATAGCTTATGAGATTTTTTCTAAAGATTTAAGTGTAGGAAAAAAAATTGAGATAGAAGGAAGAATTTTTAAAGTTAGTGGAATTTTAAAGAAAGCTGGAGGAATTCTGGCTTCTGTGGACCAATATATTTACATTCCAATAGATTCTGCAAGGGAAATTTTTGGAGAAAAATTTACTGAGAATGAGTATTCCATTATAGTTGCAAAAGTTTCAAGAGGATATGATGTTGAAAGTGTTGCAGAAGAAATTGAGGAGGCTCTTTTAAAAGAAAGGAAGGAAAATGAGGAAACAAAAAGCTTTACAGTTATAAGCCCAAGATTTTTTCAAGAAACTGTGGGAAGTGTTTTGGGGACTTTAACTTTATTTCTATCAGCAATTGCAGGAATTTCTTTGCTAGTAGGAGGGATAGGTATAGCAAATATAATGTATGTCTCTGTGATGGAAAGAACAAAAGATATAGGGATAATGAAAGCGATAGGGGCGACAAGTAAGACGATTTTACTACTTTTTCTTTTGGAATCTGGCCTAATAGGACTTTTTGGAGGAATTTTGGGAAGTGCTTTTGGGATAATTTTTTCTTATGTTTTGAGTTTTGCAGTTTCTCTCGCTTTTGCCACAGAAAGAATGGCAATGAGCATAATAATCCAGCCTCAAACAATTTTAATGGGCTGTTTTTTTGGATTTTTGGTTGGTTTGCTTGCAGGCTTCTTGCCAGCGAGAAAAGCTTCCAAGCTTAATCCTGTTGATGCTTTGAGGTATGAGTAGATTTAATTTTAAGGAAAGTAAGGGTAATGAAAACAAAATAAAATGGGATGAAAATAAGAGAAATGAAAAAGTAAAAATAGAATGAAAATATATAAGGAACAAGGATTATAAGTCTCAGTAAAATCCAAAGGAGAGTGTAAGTTAGAACTAAAATCAAAACTCTTTTCCAATACACTTTTGTTATTTTCCAACTTTCCCTAAAAGAGTAGAATATTCCTTTTTCTTCTATTAATATTATCACTTGATAAAAAAAGAGCTTTGTCATCAAAACTATCCCAGGAATTATAAAAGCTAGCAGACCAATTCCAGAAATTAAAGCATAGATGATAAAACCGAAAAATACATTCAAGTATTGCTTCAAAACTTTTTTAAAACATCTCTTTACTTTAAGTCTTCCTATTTTTTTCTCATAAGTTATCCTTATTATTAAACTTGTTAGAAAAGTGTTGATGGCTAGAAAAAGGAAAATCATGGGAAATAGACTTAAAAATTTGGAAGAGAGGTCTGAAAAATTAATTTCAGCTATCTCAAAAGAGAGAACGAGCAGGAGTAAGGATGACATGACCGAAGAAATTATACCAGAAATTAAAATTAGAGGTTCTTCCAAGATTAAGGAGAAGGATTCCTTCGTGGATTTTCTAATTATCATTAAATTAAACTTTATTTTTCCATAGTTTATTTTTTTATCAAAAATTTTGATGGACAGAAATTTTTAATATGACAAGTTTCACATCTTGGTTTTGCAGTTTTGCAAATGTCTTTTCCAAATTCAACCATGAGCAAATTAAAAATTCTCCTATATTTTCGAGGGATTTTTTCATGCAGTTCTTCTCTTATTTTTTCTGGATCTTTTGAATTTGTAAGTTTAAGCCTTCTTGCTATAATTGCAACATGTGTATCTACAGGGACAACATCTTTTTTAAATCCGTAGCACAAAACAACGTCTGCAGTTTTAAATCCAACTCCAGGAAGCTTAAGCAACTCATCTCTTGAATCAGGAACCTTTCCATTGTGTTTTTTCAAAATAATTTCAGCAACTTTCTTTATCCTTTTAGCTTTCTGTCTGTAGAATCCTACAGGTTTTATTAATTTTTCGATTTCTTTTTCATTCAATTTTAAAATTTTTTCAGGAGTATCAGCTAATTTAAAAAGTTTTTTTGTAGCCCCTCTCGTAATTTCATCTTTTGTTCTTTGAGAAAGAATTGTTGCGATTAAAATTTTAAATGGCTTTTCTCTCCAGATTTTAATTTTATACTTTTTCTGAAGAATTTTGATTATTTTTTCTACATTCATCAAATTTTTATTTGCTTTGATTAATTTAAATTGTGAAGATTAGAGCAAAAAGAAAGATAAGAAATTTAATAAATGAAGAATTAGGGGAAGAATTCTTAGAGGATTTTTTACCAAGAAAGGAAGAGGTTAAAGTAGAATTAAAAGAAGAGAAAAGATATGAAAATGAGCTGATGGAGAAAGATATGGAATTATTGGATTCTTCTGTTCTTCCTGAAAGGTATTTGATTAAGGTTGAAAAGCTGGTAAAAAACACCGTGGAATTTCCGTCTGTTGATGGGAAACCTGTTAAAATTTCTTATCTAGTAGACACTATTCTTAAAACCACCAACTATGATTTTGGTTTGTTGAGAAATCTTATAGACTCAAAATTTTCAAGTGAAATATTTTTCAAGAATTTAGGAATAGAAGAAAGCCCTAAGGCAAGATGGTTTCTTGAAAAATGTTTATATTCCAGCAATTCAAGAGATTCACTTGCCTTATTTATGGGTTATGAGCTACTTTTACCAGGTAAAATAAGCAAGGTAGAAGAGGCTGGAGTGGATAATGAGAGGAAAATTTTTAATGTATACACCCAGGATTTTAGAGGAATTGATTCAAAAATAATAGGAGTTGGTGTAAGTTTACTTAAACATCTAAGAATTAGAGGGATTATTAAGCCTTGCTATCACTAGCTAAAATTTTTTCAATTTCTTCATATTTTTCAATAAATTTTTTGCCTTTTTCAGTAGTTCTATATTCTACCCTGATATCATTTTTCTCTACAAGAAGTGCAGCAGAAGTTAATAAATTGAGATATTTTCCAAGCTGAGAAAAGCTTAAGTTAGCTTTGTACATTATTTCTGTTTTTCCTGTAAATTTTAAACTACATTTGAGTATATTGTTTATAATATCAAGTTCTCCTCTTCTTTTTCCGTTCCAATCTTTTTCCTTGTATGGCATCTTTTAACTATGGTGAGAATTGTTTATAAATCTTTCTATTTAGTTTATCAGACTCAGGAAAAATATGGAAAACTTATTAGTTCTCAAACTAATTTCTATTTGTGATTTAATTTTACGAGATGATGAAATGATAAAAGGAATTATTTTCGATTTTGGTGGAGTGCTAATAGAAAATCCTTCAGAGAAAAGATATAAGCAATATTCAAAGTTTATAGAAAATCCGGAAAATATTAGAAAAAAATTAAAAAATCTTATGAGCTTATTAGAACTTGGAAAAATCTCCTCTGAAGAGTTTTGGCTAGAGGGTTCTAAAAAGATAGGAATTAAGAAAGGTTTGTTTAAAAAAATTTGGATAGATGAGCTTGAGAAATGCAAGTATAATAAAAATGTTTTAGGGTTAGTTAATAAACTTAAGCAAAAAGGATACAAAATAGGTTTATTATCTAATGTTTCAAGAATAGACTATTTAAAAAAAGGAAAAAGAATTTGCCAAATTTTTTACCCCAACATATTTCTCTCATTTAAAATTGGTTATAAAAAACCTTCTGAAAAAATCTTTAAATTCGCTTTGAGAAAGCTTAAGTTAAGTCCAGAAGAAGTAATCTTTATAGATAATAGAATGAATAATGTAGAAAGTGCAAAAAGAATTGGTATGATTGGAATTCATTTTTCCTCTTCCGAAAAATTAATTGAAGATTTAAGGAAGCTTGGTGTATTGTAATGGTTTTTGAACTGTTAAATCCGGAAATTCAAAGAATAGTGAAGAAAAGATTTGAAGAACCAACACTTCCACAAAAGTTAGCCATACCTTTAATTTTAAAAGGGAAAAATGTTTTGCTTGAAGCACCTGTTGGAACTGGAAAAACAGAAGCAGCTTTCTTACCCATCCTAAATTTTATCCTAGAACAAAAGTCAAAGCCAATAAGTTTTTTATACATAACTCCACTAAGAGCTCTCAATAGAGATATGATTAACAGATTAGTTTGGTGGTGCAATGAATTGGGAATAGAAATTTCTTTAAGACATGGGGATACAAGCAGCTATGAAAGAAGGATGCAGGCAGAGTTTCCACCACAAATTTTAATAACTACTCCAGAAACTTTGCAAGCAATCCTTCCAGGTAAAAAGATAAGGGAATATTTGAGAAATGTAAAATGGGTTGTTGTAGATGAAGTGCATGAAATTGCAGATTCCAAGCGTGGCGTTCAGTTAAGCTTAGCTTTGGAGAGAATAAGAGAGCTCTGTGAAGATTTTCAAATTATAGGACTTAGTGCCACAATAGGTTCTCCAGAAAATGTTGCAAAGTTTATTTCTCCAAATAAAGAAATTGAAATAGTAAAAGCAGTTTCTCCAAAGGAAATGAAGATAGAAGTAATTCACCCACAATCAATCCCAAAAGATAAGAAGATTGCAGAAAAAATATTTTCTTCTGAAGATACAGCGGCAAGACTTAGGACTATGATGGATTTTATAAAAAACTCAAATTCCTCTCTAATATTTACAAATACTAGAGAGTTTGCTGAAATTTTAGCTTCAAGATTCAAAATTTTGGATAAAAAATTTCCAGCTTCGATTCATCACTCAAGCTTAAGCAAACAAATTAGAATAAAAGCAGAAAAGGAATTGAAAGAAGGAAAAATTAAAGGAATAATTTGTACTTCCAGTTTACAGCTTGGAATAGATATAGGAAGAGTTGATTTAATTTTACAGTATCAGTCTCCAAGACAAGTAACTCAATTGATTCAAAGAGTTGGAAGGAGTGGACATCAAATTAAAGGAATAAGCAAAGGTGTTATAATAACAAGCAATGAAGATGATATATTTGAGTCTGCAGTTATAGCAAGGAAAGCTTTGAAAGAAGAATTGGAAGGACTTAAGTTTCACTTTAACTCTTTAGATGTTTTAGCCCATCAAATTGTTGGCTTAACTTTAGAATATGGCAGCATAGATTTGAAAAGAGCATACGAAATTTTTAAAAGGTCTTACTTTTATGGAAATTTAAGCCACAAAGAGTTTTTAGAAGTTTGCGATCAATTAAAACAGTTAGGTTTAATTTTCTTAGATTCTACGATAAGAAAAAAGAGAAGAGGTTTTGAATATTATTTTTCTCAACTTTCAACAATACCAAGTCTGAGACAATTCAAAATTTTTAACATTCTAGATAATTCATTCGTTGGAGTTTTGGATGAAGAATTTGTTGCATTGCACGGAGAAATAGGCTCAACCTTTGTAGTTAAAGGTGAAGCCTGGAAGATTTTGGATATAGTTGAGGATAAAATATTAGTAGAGCCTACCATAGACTTAGAGGCAGCCATACCTGCTTGGGAAGGTGAATTAATTCCTGTTCCTTTTGAAGTTGCTCAGGAAGTTGGAAAATTAAGAAGTGATATAGCTAAACTTTTAACTTCCAAGAGTGAGGAAGAAATTTTAAACATCTTAACAGAACTTTATCCTATAGACAGAAATTGTGCCAAAAAGATGGTTGATATAATTAGGAAGCAGTTTAAGTTTGGAATTCCAGATGAGAATACTATCCTAATAGAAAGTTATGATGATTTAACGATAATTCATGCATGCTTCGGCTCATTGGTAAATGAAACTCTGAGTAGATTTATATCTGCTCTTTTAACTTCTAGAATGGGTTCTGTGGCTTTGAGAGTAGATCCATACAGGATTTTAATTAAATCTCCTATTAGAATAGAAGAATACCTTAAGGAAATTTTACTTAAAACAGACCCAAAACTTCTTAGAACTTATATTGAGCTGAGCATAGCAAAAAGTAATTTGTTTGAGTGGAAGTTTGTTCATGTAGCAAAAAGGTTTGGGGCAATAAGCAAAGATGCTGAATATGGAAAGTTTACTCTGAAGAAAATAATAGAAGAATATGAAAGATCTCCCATATGCAGAGAGACATTGAGAGAGCTTGAAGTTGAAAAGCTTGATATAGAAAGGTCAGAAGATATTTTGAAAAAAATTCAGAATGGAGAGATAAAAATAAGTTTTGTTCATGGCTTATCACCTTTAGGAAAAATTGGTATAATTCATAAATTCTTAGAAGTTGTTGGCCCAGAAAGGCCAGAAAAAGAGGTTTTCTCAATTTTCAAGAAAAGGCTTCTAGACACGAAAGTCAAGCTCATTTGCTTGAATTGCGGAAGATGGGGAATTACATTTAAAGTTAAAGATATTCCAGAAGATTTGAAGTGTAAATTGTGCGAGGCAAAGTTTCTTGGTATAATAAATCCAAAGAATAGAGAAGCAGAAAGAATAGTTAAAAAGAAGTTGAGAAATCTTGGTTTAACGCAAGAGGAAGAGAAAAAGTTTGAAAGGATAAGAAAAACTGGAGATTTATTCCTAACTTACAGGAAAAAAGCAGCTTATTGCTTAGCAGCGAAAGGAGTAGGGCCTGATACTACAATAAGAATTCTATCGAGATTTCACAAGAATGAAGATGAATTGATAAAAGATATATTGGAAGCAGAGAGGCAGTATTTGAAAACAAAAAGATTCTGGAAGATTTAAAAATATTTTTTAACTCAAAACTCTTAAATCTAATTATGAACGTGGAGTTAGAGCTTTTGATGATAGCAAAGCTTTTGTTTTCTGCATTCCTAGCAGGAATAATAGGATACGAAAGGGAAATGCTGAAAAAACCGGCAGGTCTAAGAACCCATATACTCGTAGCCTTAGGTTCAACCCTATTCACACTAATTTCTTTCAACTCATTTCCTCAAGATCCAGCAAGAATTGCTTCTTATATTGTGATGGGTATTGGTTTTATAGGTGCAGGAACTGTTTTGCAGATGAAGGAAAAGGTTGCGGGGTTGACCACTGCAGCTTCTTTGTGGGTAACAGCATCGATAGGAATGAGTGTTGCTTTGGAATATTATCTAGTTAGTATTGTAATAACAGTTTTTGTTTATTTAGTGCTCAAGCTAGGAATTATAGAGAAGAAAGCTAAGTAGATAATTTTTTAAGATGAGCTTTACAAAACTAAATTATGTTTTTGGTAATAGAAGGAATAGATGGTGCAGGTGGCTCAACTCAATCAAATTTATTGAGAAAATTTCTTGAAGAAAAAAATTTTAAAATTGAGCTTATAGGATATCCTGATTATTCAAATCCAATAGGAAGGGTTGTAAGGAAATTTTTGGACAAGAAATTTGAAATTTCTCCTGAAGCTCAATTCCTTCTTTATGGTTTGGATATGGTCAAAGATGGGGAGAAGATTTTAAAAAATTTGAAAGAAGGAAAAATAGTTTTAGTAGATAGGTATATTTTCTCAACCTTAGCATACCAATGCTTTGGCAAGAAGTTTTCTTTGAAAAAGGGTTTAAAGCTCATAGAAATTTTTGAACTACAAAAACCTGATTTGGTTATACTCCTTGATATAAAACCTGAAACTTCTATAAAAAGGAAGATGAAGGAAAATAAAAGGCTTGATAGGCATGAGGAAGATTTGGAACTTCTAAAAAAAGTTAGGAAAGGTTATTTAAAACTTGCAAAGGAAAATGTTTTTTCAAAGGAATGGATAGTTTTAGATGGAGAAAAAGAAATAGAAGAAGTGAGCGAGGAAATCAAAAAAATTGTTGACAAAAGATTGGGTGAATAGTTTGCTTCTTGGAAATGAGGAAATTCTTAAAAATTTAAAGAAA
>JAVZIY010000030.1:0-8140 GCA_038998005.1 Candidatus Aenigmatarchaeota archaeon | reverse complement strand
CTTTTGTTACCGAAGAAAGACACTCAGGATAAAGTTCCTTTATATTTTTCTGGTTCATATAATAATAAGGAATATGAAGTAATAGTAATTTTTATGCTTACCACTACTGGTGTAAAGTTTGGAAAATGAAATAATTCAGAAATTAAAGGAGATAGGATTAACAGAGGGTGAAGCAAAAATTTACTTAGCATTACTTAGTGGAGAGACTACAAGAGTTGGACTGGTTAGAAAAGCTAATATCTCCCCTTCTATTGTTTATGAAATCTTGGAAAAGCTTATAAGAAAAGGTTTGGCGTCTTCGATTGATATCGAAGGAAAGAAATATTTCTATGCTAATGACCCAACAATCCTTCTTGAGTTGTTAGAAGAAAAGAAAATAAAAATAAGGAAATTAATTCCACTTCTTGAAAAACAAAAAATTAAAACTACACCTTTCGTTAAATTTTACATAGGTTTTCAAGGACTTAAAAGTATGCTAAAAGAAGTAGAAATAGAAGAATTTAAAAAGAACAAAACTAAAGAATGGCTTGCCATTGGAGTGACGGGTTATAAAAAAGAATTGTTTAACAGGTTATGGGTGTACTGGCATACAAAGATTAGACCGAAGTACAAGGTTAAGGCAAAGTTTATTTTTTCTGAAAAGGGGACTTCTTATTTTAATAGCCTTAAAAGAGCACCTTTAAGCAAAATTAAATCGATTCCGATTTCTCCATCAACCTGTATCACAATAGTTGGAAAATCAGTTTTAATAATGAAGTACAAAGAAGAGCCTTCTTTTATTTTAATTAAAAATGAGGATGTAGCGGAAAGTTTCAAAGGAATTTTTGAATTCTTGTGGAAAATGAAATAATATTTTATTAAACAAACGTAAACTTTATCTCTTTTTTCATATAATATGCGGAAATTTTAAGCAATTAACCTTACCACAAAAGTTTTCCATCCTTTAATAAAAAAAGGAGAGAATGTTTTGATTACTGCTCCAGCAGGAATAGGCAAAACTTTAAGTTCTTTTCTTTCGATAATCGACGAGCTTTTTATCCTTGGAGAAAAGAAGGAATTGGAAGATTTTATTTATTGCGTTTACATTTCTCCGCTCAAAGCTTTAGATAAAGAAACAGGAGCTTTAAATTTTGGCAGAATTAAGGAATTAAGCTTCTAAGGATTTATCAAAATTTCTTCACTTTTTAATTTTTCTCTATTCTTTCCTTTTTTACTATTTAAGAAAAGAGCTTTGAAGAAATAAAGGTAACCGAAATCCTTATTACTCCATGAATAACAATATTATTCATGGAGTATTATCCAAGAAAAATAGAAGAAAGACTGGATAAATGGCTTAAAAGAAAGGAAATAATACTTATAAAAGGGCCTCGCCAAAGTGGTAAAACTACCTTGTTGCTCCATTTAAAAGAAAAGCTTGATAGCAATTATGTAACGCTGGAAGATGAAGATATACTTAAAGCTATTGAAAGCGCTCCAAAGGAATTTGCTTCAAGGTATTTGAGAAAAGAAAAGAACATTTTACTAATAGACGAGGCCCAATACTGCAGAGATATAGGAAAGAAGTTGAAGTTAATTCATGACCTTCTTTCTGATAGGCTTAAGCTTATTGTTACAGGTTCTGGTTCTTTTGATATAAAGGTTGAAGTAGGGAAGTACTTAGTCGGAAGAGCGGTTTACTTTGAACTTTTACCATTAGATTTCGAAGAATTCCTGCTCTGGAAATCTCCTGATCTTTTCAAACTATTTTTATCCTACAAAACTCAAGTTAGGAATTTTATACTTGAAGGTATTCCAATAGAAGTTAAGCCTGTCTTTGAACCTGAGTTTGGTTCACTACTTCAAGAGTATTTGCTGTTTGGAGGATTCCCAGCAGTTGTAAAAGAAGCTGATTTGGAGATAAAAAAAGAGCTTCTAAAAAATTTGACTAGAACTTACATTGAAAAAGATGTTTTCTTTTTCCTTGGTGTAAAGCACCTGGAAAAATTCAGAAATTTGTTAAAATACCTAAGTTTCAACAATAGCTCTTTGCTTGAGGTTTCTTCTGTGATGCGAGAAATTAAAATGGATTACAAGACCGTGGAAAACTATTTGCATATTCTTAACACAACTTACATAATCGATTTACTTCCTCCTTTCTACAAAAACCTAACAACTGAACTTAAAAAAGCTAAGAAAATTTATTTCATAGACATAGGGCTAAGAAATTCTATAATTAATAACTTTCTTCCACTAGAAAGCAGAACAGACAGGGGAAGCTTGCTCGAAAATTTTGTGTTGAATGAATTAAAAGCAAATTTTGAAAGCAGTGTTTATTACTGGCGGACTATTGGTAAGGCAGAAGTTGACTTTGTGCTTAAGGTAGAGGAAAACATAATCCCAATAGAAGTTAAGAGTGAAACAAAGTTAAGGAAAGGTTTCTTCAGTTTTCTCAAGACTTATAAGCCACCTCGGGCTTTAGTTTTTACAACTCACGAATTTAAGGTTGAAAAAATAGGGAAAACTACAGTTACATTTGTGCCCTATTTTTATATTTAGTATGTCAATTTAACTTAGAAAGAATTAAGCTTCTAAGGATTTCATCAAAATTTTCCTTGCAGTAGAAATTTTTCTCAGCCTTTCTTTCTTCAACCTTTTCCCTATTTCTCTTTCCAACTTTTTTAAAAGAAGACACTTTTATTCTAACTGCAAAGTGAAAAACTATAAAAGAAGAAAAGGAATACTTGAGGAATATTTTAAAATTGATGAAGGAAAGAAAAGGAGTTTGGCTCGTAGCTTTACACAAAAACAAAGTTGTAGCTCATGGAGGTGTTCATATTGGTAAAGGAGAAAGAAGTCCACACGTAGGTGAAATAGATTTAGCAGTTCTTAAACCTTATAGGAATTTAGGAATAGGAAAAAGGTTGCTATCCCTTCTAATAAACTTTGGGGAAAAATTAGGATTTAGGTACCTTTTGCTTGGGGTTATGGCAAACAATAAAGTTGCTATAAAACTTTACAAAAAATTTAGTTTTAAACAAGTAGCAAGAATTCCAAAAATATTTATTTACAAAGGAAGATATGTTGATGATATTTGGATGATGAAAAAATTAAGCTGATTTATTAAAATTTTTCATCAATAAATTCTTTTTTACTCATTAAGTACTCATGAGCAGATAGAGCAGCCTTTGCCCCTTCACCTGCAGCTATAATTATTTGCTTCCATCTTACATCAGTTACGTCACCTGCAGCAAACAAACCAGGAATGTTAGTACAGCAATTTTGATCCACATCTATTTCATTTCTTTCATTTATTTTTAATTCATTTGGTAATTCAAAATCTAAGCTAGGAACCAAGCCAATTAAGACGATAACTCCCTTTACTTCTAACCTAAATCTTTCCTTAGTTTTTACATTTTCAATTTCTATTCCTTCAACCCTATTTTCTCCTTTTATTTCCACAACTTTAGAATTGTTAAAAATTTTTAAGTTCATTTTTTTAATTTTTTCCTTTAAAATTTCATCGCCGGTTAAATCATCTGTAATATTTACAACATAAATTTTTTTTGTGAATTTAGAAAGTTCAAGGATTGCTTGCATTGCTGAATTTCCCCCTCCAATAACCGCAACTGGCAAATCCTTAAAATAAGGTGCATTAAAAAGAGTACTATAAAAAATACCTTTTCCAACTAATTTTTCTTCTCCAGGAACGTTTAAGCTTCTCGGCTTCTTTCCTGAGGCAATTATAACAGATTTTGTCCAGTAGGCTCTTTCCTGAGTTTCAACTTTAAACAAATCATTTTCCTTTTTTATACTTTTAACCTTTTCATTTACCACATTTACATTAAAAGCATTCAAATGCTCTTCAAATCTTCTTACCAATTCATTTCCTGGTATCATGGTAAAGCCAGTATAGTTTTCAACATCAGTAGAAAGGTTTGCTTGCCCTCCAACATCCAAAGTTAAAATTAAAATATCCAAATTTTTTCTTATAAGATAAATACCTGCTGTAATTCCTGCAGGTCCTGCTCCTACTATTATGCAATCATAGGGTACTACAGAACTTTCCATATTTTTAATTAATGATTTTCAATATAAAATTAGTGAGGTCATGAAAGCTTTATTCATCGGAAGATTCCAACCTTTTCATCAAGGCCATTTACATGCAATAAAAAAGGCTATGAAAAAGTTTGATTTAATAATAGCTATAGGAAGCTCAGATAAATTTAACACAAAATCGAACCCTTTCTCTTTCGAAGAAAGGAAAAAGATGATAGAAGCATGCCTAGGAAGTAAAGTTAAGATAATGGATGCAGAAGATAAAAGAAGTGATGAAGAATGGGCAGAATATCTTATGAAAAAAGTTGAGTTTGATGTTGTCATTTCAGGAAGTGAATGGATAAAAAAATGCTTTGAAGGAAAAAAAGAAATTTTAAACCCAGATTTTCTCCAACCTAATAAATACAATGGAACTAAAATAAGGGAAAAAATTGCTAAAGGAAAAGAGTGGGGGCATTTAGTTCCTCCAAAAGTCAGAAAGATAATAAAAGAAATTAATGGAGAAGAAAGGATAAGAGAGCTTTACAAAAAGGGTTAAACAATTAATTTTCTTATTTTCCTTAGGTTAATTTCTCGCTTTAATATACTATAACCTGCTTTATTACTTCTGGTATTTCTTCTATTAAATTACTCGCTAAAATTCCCTCACTATACTTTTTTGCAGCAAGCTCACCACTTTTTCCATTAACATAAGCGGCTGCACAAGCAGCTGTAAAAGTCTCAACATTTCTTGCAAGATAAGCACCCAAAATTCCTGCTAAAGTATCGCCCATACCTCCTTTTGTCATTGCAGAACATCCTGTTCTATTTAAGGCAATTTTTTTACCATTTGAAATTATATCAACATAACCCTTTAACAAAATTGTTGTTTTTAATTTAACAGCAGTTTCTTTTACCATTCTTACCCTTTGATTTAAATTATTGCTAACGTGAATTCCAGATAAAATTTTAAACTCAAAAATATGTGGAGTTAAAACAAAATTTTTATTTTTTAAAGTTTCCTTTTTCGTTGCTACAGCATGAATAGCATCTGCATCTATTACTGCTGGTATATCTATTTTTTCTAAATATTTTATAACAGTTTCAATTACCTCTTTTTTTCTTGTTAAGCCACCACCAATTACTACTGCTGTTTTTCTTTCAGTTAAATCTAGCAATTCCTTCAAATGCTTTTTATTTAAATAATCTCCCTTTAAAGGATAAGCAATCAAATCTGGAGAAAAAGAAGCAATTATATTTGCTGCCCTTTCAGGTGCTGCAACAGTTGTTAAATCAACCCCAGCTCTTAAAGCTGCTAATGCATTAAATGCTGGCGAACCAGAATAGTGTTTGCTTCCCCCTATTATGAGTAATGAGCCATAATCATACTTATGGCACCATGGCTTTCTTTTTTTATAAACTTTTTTCAGTATCTCTTTATTAACTTCTAAAACTTTCATAATCAATATTTAAGTTGTAAGCTATTATTATTTTTATGAAAAAGAAGTTAAGGGTTGGTATTTTTTCTTTTACTTGTGATGAAGGTTGTAGCATAACTTTTCTTGAAATTTTAAATAAAAAATTTTTTGAATGGAAGGATTTAATAGAATTTAATCATTTCAGGTTAATTCAATCAAAGAGTGAAGTTAAAAATTTGGATATAGCTTTTGTTGAAGGTGCTATTTCAACTAAAGAAGAACTTAAGAAAATTAAGAATATAAGAAAAAATTCTAAGAAGCTTGTTTTGCTTGGTAGCTGTGCAATTTCAGGCTCACCTTCAAATTTAAGAAACTTTTTTGATGAAGAGAGGAAAGAAGAGATAAAAGAGATACTTAAAAAATTTGGTCATAGAGAAAAAGTTTTGGCTGTGAAGGAAATTGTTAAAGCTGATGAAGAAGTTCCCGGATGCCCCATACAAGAAGAAAAATTTGTTGAAGTAATGGAAAAGCTTTTAAAAGAATTTAAGTGATAAGATGCATCATGGTTTTGACCTAAACATAAAAGGAATAAGCAAAACAGAAGGACATGCTAGTCTGGAAGTTAAAGTTAGGAATGAAAAAGTTAAAAGCGTAAGACTTAAAGTCAATGAAAACAAAAGATTTTTTACTCAAGGAATAAGAGGAAAAAAATTTTCCGAAATACCAACTTTTCTCTCGAGAATTTGTGGTACTTGTAGCATAGCTCATTTATTAGCTTCTACAGAAGCTATAGAAAGAGCCCTAGAGATAAAAGTTTCTGATCAAACGATAATAATGAGAAAGCTTTTAATGTTTGGTCTTATCATAAGAGATCATGCGATGCATTTGTATTTTCTTTCCCTTCCTGATATTTTTGAAAAAGATTCTATACTTGAAGTTTCAGATGAAAATCCACAAATTGTTAAAGATGCATTTGATGTAAAAAGTGCAGGAAATGCACTTTGTAAACTTATAGGAGGAAGAGCCATTCATCCAATTTTTTCAACTGTAGGAGGATTTTTAAAATTTCCCGAAAAAAATGAAATAAGAGAAGTTTTGGTTCAGCTTAAGAATGTAAGAGAAAAAGTTTTTAATTTGCTCGAAATCTTTTATAATTCCGACTTAGAATTTTTAAGAGAAACTATATATGTTGCCTTATGCACACCAAGCTTCAATTTTTTAGAAGGGGAAATAAGAAGTTCCGAAGGAATTTCTTTCCCTGAAGAGAGATACTGGGATTTTGTTAACAGAATAGTAATTCCATATTCTCAATCAACTGCTTTTGAATTTACTGGCAAACCTTATAGAGTAGGAGCTTTAGCAAGAATAAACTTAAATTCAATTGCTTTAGATGAGGATACAAAGAAGGATGCCAAAAAATATTTAAGAAAATTCCCTTCGCATAACATTTTTGATAATAATTTAGCTCAAGCAATAGAAATTTTACATTCAATTGATGCTTCTATAAAAATTCTTGAAAGCTATGAATTTAAGAAAGAGCCTTTAATAAAGGCAGAACCAAGGGAAGGTCAAGGAGTTGGTGTAGTGGAAGCTCCAAGAGGAACATTATACCACATGGTTTATCTCGATGCTGAGGGAAAGGTTAAGTTTGGGAATCTTGTTATCCCAACAGCCCAAAACCAAATTCAAATGGAGCTTGACATAAGAGATATAATCCAAGAGAATTTAGATAAAAGTAAGCATGAAATTCAGTATTTAGTTGAAACTTTAATAAGAGCTTATGATCCTTGCTTTAGCTGTGCAAGCCATTTCTTAAGAATTAAGTGGACTTGAGCTTCAACTCCCTTTTTGTCTTTTCCAAAAGGAATTGCTATAAGAAAAACTTTCTTAATTTTTCCAATTTTTTTTAAAAGTCTAATTTCATAACCTAAATCATAATCATGAAGTGAAAAAATCTTTTTAGTCTCGACACAATCAAAATCTTGTATTATTTTAACTTCTTCCAAACCTTTAACCACATCCATTAGATATAAATTTTCACTTTCTTCTAGATCTTCAACTACATCGAACTCTTTAAATTCTATTTCCGGGAATTTTTTTGAAAGTTTCTTAGCAATTTTTAAAGCAATGCTATCTTCTCTAAGCAAAGGATTCCCAAGGATATAAATTCTCATCGTTAATTATTTATTCTATTGAGTTTAAAAATCAGTTATGTGTTGTCATGGATATGAAAAACCGTTAGTTTTATCAAGACTGAAAGAAGAAGAAAGGAAAATTGCTAATATGGAAATTTCCTTTTCACCTTTAGAGCTAAGATATTTGGCAACATGCCATCACACACCTTCTGTCAAAAAAGATCTTTACCAATTGGAAAATCTTGTTTTTGAAAATATTAAAGAGTATGCCTTACAAGGAAATGGATTAAATGCCAAAGGAATAACTATCTTTACTTACTTTCCTCTTTTAGGAAGTAAAATTTGTTATGAAAGTGTAGGGTTAAGAGAAGATAGAAGTTTTCTTTTATATTTTGAAAGCTTGAACTCTTGGTCCCACAATTTTGCTTTAAGAAAAATTTTTGGAGATGCTCTTATATCCCGCCCATATGCAAATGAGTTGAACGAATTAAGAGAACATGTGAATACTTGCTCAGTAAGGTTAGGTGAAATGAATAAAAAAGGTTCTATTTTAGTTTACTCCCCACTTTACGG
>JAVZIY010000029.1:0-8226 GCA_038998005.1 Candidatus Aenigmatarchaeota archaeon | reverse complement strand
TTGATTCTGCTTTTTGGTTTTTGTTATTCAATAAGTTGTGTAATAATTGAAATTTATAGAAAACTTAAGAAAAACAAAATTTTAAGTATTATATTTATTGCAAGCCTCTTTTTGGTATTTTCGGTTCTTCCATATCTTACACTAAGTTTATGCCTTAAATCATTTTACAATTCCATGCCACAAATCAAAATATCAGAAATTTCGTGTATAAATAATGGGGGAAAGATGCAGATAATGATTACTCTAAAAAATTTAGATAAATTTCCTATACTAAAGGATTATTTAATCGTATTTATTGATGGTGAGAGAGAAAGTAATATAATTCTTAATCCAGATCCTGTGGCTCCTAATAGTTTATCTCAACTAATTATTAACACAGAAAAATTTTATGTTTCTGGAACCTTACATAAAGTAAGAGTAGCTGGACCAACTAACACGGAAGAATCATCTGTTTATTGCTAACCATTACCAAAAAATATTTAAATATAGCTTTTCCATTTATTTTTAGTTTTCTGGTGAGTTTCTTGAAATTCGGAGAAGAAAAACCTGAAATAAGAAAAACAGGAACAACAACAGTAGGATTAATTTGCAAGGATGGAGTAGTTTTAGCTGCAGAGAAAAAATCTACTTTAGGCTATCTAGTTGCAAGCAAAGAATCAGAAAAAATTTTGCCCATAGAAGAGCACATAGCTTTAACTATTGCAGGAGCTTCAGGGGATGCTCAAGCTTTAGTAAGATACATGAAAGCAGAGCTTAGCTTGTTTAGAATCCAAAACCAGAGAAAAATTTCGGTTAAGGGAGCGGCAACTCTATTAGCAAATATATTACAATCTGGGAGATGGACCTTTCTTCCTTACATGGTTCAATTAATTATCGCTGGATATGATGATTCTGGTCCTTCAATTTTTACCTTAGATGCCATAGGAAGTGTGGAAGAGGAGAAAAAATTCTTTTCAACTGGCTCAGGCTCACCAATAGCCTTAGGAGTTTTAGAAGATAGTTATAAGGATGGGATTTCTGCTGAAGAAGGGGTAAAGCTTGCTGTAAAAGCTGTTAAGGCTGCCATAGAAAGAGATATTGGGTCGGGTGGTAAAGGAATAGATGTTGCAATAATTAAGAAAGATGGAATAAAACTGCTTAAAAAGGAAGAAGTTGAGAATCTCTTAAAGTAAGAGATGATAAAAATGGAAATTCTGGAAAAGGTAAAGTCTAGACTACCATCTGAAGTAGTCAGTAAAATAGAGCTTGAGGGTTCTGAAATAATTGTTTATACAAAAAGCAAGGAATTTTTCTTGAGTTGTGAGGAAGAAATAAAAAATATTGTTAGTGAATTGAAAAAAAGAATTGAAGTTAGACCTGATAAGAGCTTGTGCTTGAGTGAAGATTATGTAAGAGAAAAAATTAAGGAAATAATTCCTGAAGATGCGAAGGTAAAGGATATTTACTTTGAACCTGAAAGAAGCTTGGTAATTATTTCTGCTGAGAAGCCTGGCTTGGTAATAGGAAAGGGTGGAGAAACTTTTAGGAAAATAAAGTATGAGACATTTTGGGTTCCCAGGATAGAAAGAGTTCCATCACTTAAATCTGATATAATTGAAGGGATAAGGAAAGTCTTTTATGAAAATGTAAAATTTAGGAAAAAGTTTTTGAATGATGTAGGAGAAAAAATTTTTGGCGAGAGGAAGGAGAGCAGAAATTGGATTAGAATAATTCCTTTAGGAGGGTATAGGGAAGTTGGAAGAAGCTGTACTTTAATAGAAACACCTAAATCAAAAGTTTTAGTTGATTGTGGAGTGAATGTTGGTGGTCTAAATGGAAACTTGCTTCCGTATTTTCAAACAAAAGAGTTTGATTACTCCGAATTAGATGCTATAATAGTTTCTCATGCACATCTAGATCATTGTGGTGGCGTTCCTATGCTCTATGAACATGGGTATGACGGCCCTTTATACATGACAACTCCTACAATTGATTTAGCTGTCCTACTTTGGCTAGATTTTATAGACGTCATGCAAAAAAGTGGAATAAACCCTATTTTTACTGCTAGAGGTGTAAAGGAAGCCGTAAAGCACTGTATAACTTTGGAATACAATGAAGTTTCTGATGTAGCTCCTGATGTGAGGCTCACTTTTGCAAATTCAGGACATATTTTAGGTTCAGCTCTTATTCATTTGCATATTGGCGAGGGCATGCATAATATTTTGTATGCATGCGACCAAAAGTTTGGAAGAACTAATTTATTAGAGCCTGCTCAAATAGATTTTCAAAGAGTTGAGACTTTAATAACAGAAGCAACATATGGAGGAGATGAAGATGTAATGCCACCAAGACAAGAAGCAGAAAAACAATTACTTGATATAATAAATAAAACCATGGAAAGGGGTGGACAATGTCTAATTCCTTCTTTCAGTGTTGAAAGAGCCCAGGATGTCATGGTAATTTTATCAGAAAATAATTTTCAGTACCCTGTTTTTATAGATGGGATGATTTGGGATGCAAACGGAATTTTCAGTGCATATCCAGAATATCTTTCGAGAAGAGTTCAGAAAAAGGTTTTTTCAGGTGAAGATCCATTTTTAAATCCTATTTTTAAAAGAGTTTCTTCTCAACAGGAAAGAGAAAGGATTTTGAATGAAAAGCCGAGTGTTATAATTTCAACTTCTGGAATGCTTATTGGAGGTCCTGCTCTAACTTACTTGCAAAATATGGCAGAAGACCCAAAAAATACATTAATATTTGTAGGTTATCAGGTTGAGGGAAGCTTAGGAAGAAGAATTCAGAAAGGATGGAGGGAAATTCCATTTAAGAATGAAGAAGGAAAAACTTATACATTAAACCTGCAGATGGAAGTTGAAACTATAAATGGGTTAAGCGGTCATAGCGATAAAAATCAGCTCCTTGCATTTATAGGAAAATTGGCTGATAGGCCAGAAAAAGTAATAGTTTGTCATGGAGAAAATTCAAAAATTAATCAATTCATTAAAAGTGTTCATAGAATTTTTAGGATAGAAACTACTGCACCAAAAAATTTAGAAAGTATAAGATTAAGATAGAAGAAAATTTAATTAATGAGAAAGAAATTTTTAATTAGCATTTTATTATTTTTTATCTTTATTCCTTCTTGTAAAGCCCTGATATATTCCCAGAATTCGACAAACAACACAGTAGCAGGATTTCCTACTCTTTTTAGGCTGAAATGGTTTGACCTTCAAGGATTATGTGGATATATTTTTTCTACAAATAATTCTGAAGAATGGATTAATGATAGCTTTAGATTTTTTCATGGAAGTGAATTTCCGAGAAGCAAAGGAAACATTTATATGTATGCAGAAGAAGTAGGTACAGTATATAAAATTAGTGGAGAAAAAATTGGCAATATAGCTAGATATGCTGTAGAAATCGAAAAGAATGGTTCTGGTATCCAAGGGGAGGTAAGCTCGCTCTCTATTTTTGGAAATAATTTTGTTTTAGATTATGAACCTAATCTTGGTTTTTATGTTTGGAATTCGACTGGTTATGCTGGCAGCAATGGTAGAATCTCTAGAAATTCTCATGTAAATCTCATAGAAAATGGACCTGTTAGAGTTTTTATTCACTCTGAAAATACTTCATCATCCCTAGGAGCAGTTTCGGATTGCCTGACAGACGCTTGCTGGAATTCCTCCATAGATATTTATACTTATCCAGGCTATTATATTCAAACAAGAAAGGTTTGGGGAAATTTTAGTGCAATTCAAATGTATGTAGGAGGACCTACATGGCAAGTTCCTTATGTTTTTAAAAAAATAACTGGATATCCTGCTTTTAGTGCAATTGCATGGTATTTTGTAAATGGAAGTTACTATGATGCAAATAATAGCTGGGGTAATACTATTAAAAAAGATAATTTTATGAGATATGTAGTTTTCTTGTTCGATGAAAATAGACATGATAAAATTTTTGGGGTTGCACCATTACATTCTACTCTATCTAACAATCCCCAATCTAGTTGGTATGTTAACAACAACCCTACATATTATTATGTTTCACTAGGATTTAATGGAGGAAATAATCCTAGCCCATATGCCATAACCTATGTTACTCTATTTGCGGAATCAGGAAATAAAAGCATAGAAAAAAATTACTCAGTTTGGTTAGGTATTCAAAATCAATGGTTCGATCTTTATTATCCTGCTGAGATTTTAACAATAAATGGAATTTATGAAGGGAGAGACAACATTACTCTAACTTATAATTTTACTTCAACTTCTAATTTGCTAAGGTTTAACTTCTCTACAGGAAATTACTCAAGAAGTTACCCAGTCTTTCAAATAAAAGGATTAAGTAATATTTCAGAAATTAAGAAACATGTATGGTATAGGAATGTCACAGACAAAATTGGCACATGGCAAAATTTAAAAGAAGGTACTGACTTCCTGATTCAAGAAGGTAACTCAAGCTACTTTAATTACGATTACATCTTAATATCATTAAATGCAACCTTTAACCCAAACACTAAACACGAATTTTGGGTTAGCAACGATAGCGATCCTTTAATTACAGAAGATTGGTCATATGGAGAAAAAATATTAAACCCAGGAATAATAGCGTGGAAATTTTATGCAAACAATTCGCTAGATGAGTGGAATGAAAGCGAAACGTTTTTCCTTTTATCCAAATCTATGGAATGTATAGGAATCGACCCCCCCTCGATTGGGAATTGGATGATTTCTGAAAATACTGAATGTAAATGTGCCGAAGGTGCAAATATTACTGTAAAAGGAAATATATTTCTTCTTGGAAATTCTAATTTAACCATTGATAACTGTTTAATTTGGATTAATCAAGATTTTTCTAACGAGTATAACTTCCAAGCAAATGGTTCTTCCGTATTTTGGTTAAAAAATTCGATTTTAGATTCATCTTCTCCCTTCATTCTTTCGTTCAATGAATTTTCTTCAGCAATTCTAGAAGACTCATCTATTAACCAAGATCTTAATTTTTTTGGTAGCTCAACTTCAAAAATAAAAAATTCATATATTTACTTTTCCAACTTCAACAATTTAAGAAACGAGATAAATAATTCTACTATCAACTCTTCCTACTTTACAAAAGGAGAAAATTTCATAAATCATTCTTCTATTCAAAGTGCAAATTTCATTTCGTCTACCAATCACATTTTAAATTCACACATTACATATGGGCTCTTTGAAAATTCAGTAAATTTTATTCTTAATTCTAGAGTTTTAAATGCAAGTTTTAAATGGGGAAGTCAAAACACTCTTGAAAGGTCTGTTTTTCTAAAAGCTTTTTTTGAAGATAATTCAGTCCTTTCAATTTACAATTCGAGCTTTGATGAAATTTATATGGGAAATTCTCTTGGAAATTATCAATTAGTAAATTTTATTTTTCCTGTCACGTATTTCAAAACAGGTTTTGAAACATTAAACTTAAACGAGTGGGATGGAAGAGATTCCTGGGGTGGTTGGCTACGAATAGATAATGAAAGTGTTTATGAAGGAAATTATTCTCTTCACATATATAATGATGGAAGTAGCGCATGGGCTCTACAAGCATTAGAAAAATATACTATAAATAAGGAAATATTTGTTCAACTTAAATTTAAGCTAGACAAACTTCCTCTACCTAATAAAAATACTGGTTCAATAATAACATTTTCCAAAGTTTATAGTTTAGAAGAATTTTGGGGCTCTTTGATAAGTAGAGCTGTAATAAGAAACGAGAATGGGAAGTACGTTTTAATAGTAAGATGGTTTGAAAATACAGGAACAGTTGAATACAAAGTTGATATAGATATTTCACCTAATAAATGGCATGAACTTGGCTTTTATACAAAGATAGATAATTCTACTGGAGAATACAAGATATACTTTGATAAAAAGAAAATTCTGGAAAGAAAGAATATAGGCAATGATTTAGGTGGAATAATTAAAATATGGATAGGGAGCAATACAGGTTGGAGTGGTGGTGCAGATTGGCCTTTCAACCTTTACATAGATAACGTTAGAATGGTAAAAGATGAAAATGTGGATGAAAATTACTCTGCTATTAATAAGCTACACATACTTTCCAGCAGTAACACTTCTTTAAATGGAGATTTCATATCTAACCAAATTGACTGGGAAAGGGGAGGAAGGATAAATAGGAATTTCACCGTAATAGTAAGATATTCAGATCAATCGCTTCCACTTGCTCCAATTGTAGTAGAACTTTATGATAATTTAAACAACTTAATATGGAGTACAACAACAAATTCCAGTTACATAAAGGTTCCCCTTTATCTTAATTCCACAAATTTTGGAGTTGGCAACTTTACTCTTAGGATTACTGATAGTGTACAAGAAAATTACACTCAAGTAGGATTTGCAAAAAACACTCCATTAATAGTTTATCTTAAGCCAACAAAATGTGAAGGGTCCATAGTCCCAGAGACTGGTGATTGGATAATAAATGTTCCTACATCATGTACATGCAGCCCACGGAGACAACTCATAGTCAAAGGAACTACATTTGTTTATTCGGATTTTAACTTATCATACTGTACTTTGAAGATAGAAAGTTATAATTTTTATGTAAGAAATTTCTCTAGAGTTAATATAGTAAACTCGACTCTAACAGCTTACTCATGGCCATCATATTATTTTGAAGGAAATTCTGAAAACAAGATAATCAATACGACATTTGATAGAGCACTTGTTTTTAGTGGAAACTCTACTAATTTAATTTTAAACTCTTATTCACCATATTATTCTTCTGTATCAGGAGAAAGTAAAACAAATTTTATTAATTCAAGTATGTCTGAACTTTACATTTTTTCTTCTATACCACACAACCTTACAATTCAAAATCTATTTCCTGGTCAGAATTTAAATTATTACATAAAAGCAAGAGATTCGAATTTTACTTTAAATTTAACAAATACGAGCATAAATTTTATAAGATTTTATGCCTCATCTAGTAGTAATAATACTATCCTTAACAGTTTATTGGGCTACTCATCATTTTATTCATCCTCAAAAAATACTATAATTAATACAACATTTAGCGGATCTCCTTATGTCTTGAGTGTAACTTTTCTTGGATCTTCTCAAAATAAGATAATCAATTCCACCTTCAAAGTATATTCAAACTTTTATGAAAATTCGATGAATGATATTGAAAATTCTGTTTTCTATAATCAAACAAACTTTTACGGAAGAAGTAGCAATAGAATTGAAAGTTCTGTTTTCTATAATCAAACAAACTTTTATGAAATGTCTTCTTCAAATTTCTCAAACTCTTGGACACAAGAACTTAGAATAGGTTCGACTGTTCCACATACTTTAAGAATATCAAATTTAAATCCGGGAAATTCGATCTCAAATTACTTCAAGGCAATAGACTCTCCCTTTACCTTAAACTTGAGCAATGCTGATATAAACCTTCTAAGCTTTTATGCAGTCTACTCTAAAAATCTTTTAGAATCTTCTCATTTCTCCTTAGCAAACTTTTATGGGAATTCTATAACTGCTATAACTGGCTCCACTTTCGATGAAATTAAATTCGGTTATGCACCTTACGATGATGAATTTATAAGAGATTGGTTAATTTTGGGGATGTTTAACGAGAATGATTGTGCTTGCTCTCCTGGTACTTCATGCGATTCATTTATAGAAGAAGCTATTGCTGCTCCGTATCCAGGAAAAGTGGAATCGGGTAGAATATGGTTTGAACATCATAATACAGACTATATTATAGATTTAGAAAACGAAGTTTTTGATGCAAATGTTAATAATGATAATGTGGTAGCATATGCCTTTGCTTATATTTACAGTCCTGCTACGCAAAATCTTCAATTAAGAGTTGGCTCAGACGACGGAATAATCGCTTGGTTAAACGGAATAAAAGTAATCGATAATGGATATGCTTGTAGGGGTCTTGAAGAAGATCGAAGAAAAGATCAAGATATAGCTAATGTAATTCTTAATCAAGGATGGAACAGACTTTTGTTGAGAATAGGAGAAAAAGAAGGCAATTGGAAATTTAAAGCAAGATTTACAGATTCTTCCGGAAATCCTATTACAAACATAAAAGCTTTAAGATATGGACCAAAAATAAACTTAAACTCTTCTTTTGTTCAAAACTGGTTTATTCTAAATATTTCGAATTCTACCATAAGAGGATTTTACAAAAATACTGGTAATGTAAATTTGTGGGAATTGAAAGGACAAGTTAAAAGATATTTTC
>JAVZIY010000028.1:0-8596 GCA_038998005.1 Candidatus Aenigmatarchaeota archaeon | reverse complement strand
GTCAAAAGATTTGAAAATAGAAATTTTTGTTAATAACATAATTTATCGGATAATAGAAGAGTATAAGGAATGGTGCTTAAAGGAGAAAGAAAGAGAAATAAAGGAAAAACTTGAAAAGCTAACATGGCCTGCAAAAATTAAAATTCTTCCAGGGTATGTTTTCAGAGCATCAAAACCAGCAATATTTGGTATAGAAGTTTTAGCTGGAAAAATAAAGCCTAATGTAGTTCTTTTAAGAAAAGATGGTAAGGAAATTGGAAATATAAAAGAAATTCAGAAAGAAGGAAAAAATATCCCCGAAGCAAAGTCTGGAGATAAGGTTGCAATAAGCATGGAAGAACCGACTATTGGGAGACAGATAAAGGAAGGGGATATACTTTATGTTAATGTACCGAAAGATGATTTGAATGTTATTCTCTCTGAATTTCCTCATATACTTGGAGAAGATGAAATGAAAATTATAGAGGAAATGAAAAAATTAAATCTTAAGATTTCCTAAGAAAGTTCCATCTACTAAATAGAGCATTGAATTTTTTAAATTTATGAAATTCTTTGAAATTAATGGTTTTGCTAATTCGCTTTTTTCTAGCTTGTTTAAAATAAGTCCGCCAACAAGTTTATTGAAAGACGGAAAAATTATAACTTCAAGTTTTCCTATCTTTTTAATTTTATACTTTTCTTTTGCTATGTTTTCGTTAATTTTTGTTTTAATCCAAACTTGCTCAACTATTCTATAACCAAAAGAATCCTTGAATTCGATTAAGGGATGTATGTGGGCTGTAAATAAAAAATTGCATTTCATCAATCCTTTTGATGGCAATGCATGACCATGAAAAAATCCATACTTATCAATTGAAAAACCTCTAGAAGAATATATTTCTACATCTTTAGGAAGCAAACTTTCTATATTATCATCATGATTTCCTTTAACACAAATTACTCTTATCTTTTTAACCAAGTAAGAAAAAAGTTTAGGAATTTCTCTCATTTCTCTAAAGCTTATCCCAGGAACTTTATGTTTTATATCTCCAAGAATTACAAGAGTTTTTGCTCTTGTAATTTTTATCAGAAAATCTATAATTTTCTTGAATTTTTCTGCTTGGGGAGGGATAAGAATACCACTTTTGTAAAGTTCGTGCTCGATTCCTAAGTGTAAATCAGCTATTGTTAAAATTTTTTTCTTTGGTATAAATAATGCTGGATATTCTCTAACAATTCTTACTACCATAATTCACTATATGAGTAAAATAAAAATTTATTTTAAAATCAATAAAAACTAAACTATGCAAGAAATAGGAACTATAATTTCTTCACCAGAAGCAAGTAGTACGAAATTTTCATTCGTTGTAAATCAAGAAAGGGGTTTGGTTGTAAGAAAAGGTCAGTTTGCTCAATTAGAAACAGAGGAGGGTTTATTAATAGCAAGAATCTCTGAAATTTTTAAAACTAATCGATATTTCACAAGAGCAGAATCTGTAAGAGAATATGAAAGGTCTGGAAAATCTTTGCCAGATTTCTTTCCTGTAGAAAGATGGGAATATTTAGTTGCGGATGCTATTCCTTTAGGAATTTTTTCTGGAGGGATGCAGAAAAGAGTAACTTTCCCTCCATCTCCTGGACTCAAAGTTTTTCTTGCAGACGAGAAAATTTTATTTGAATTTTTAGGCTTGGATGAAAAAGGTTTGGACATAGGCAAAATAGAATTCCATGAGCTGAACGCTAAACTTAACTTGACAAGACTTTTTCAAAAGCATTGTTCTATACTTGCCCAAACTGGAGCTGGCAAGTCATATTTTGTATCTTGTCTTATAGAAGAGATTCTTGATAGAGATGATAAACTTGGGAAACCTGCTCTAATAGTTGTTGATCCCCATGGCGAATACTTGGGATTTTGTGATGATGAAAAATATGCAAGGAAAACAAAAATTTTTAATGAAAATACTCTTAAAATAGCGGCTTATGAGCTTTCTATAAATCAAATTTATGAATTGCAACCTTTTGTCTCTCCTGTTGAAAAAAGAGAATTAGCAAAAATAATTGAAAAGTTAAAAGAAGAAAAAATTGCTTATAGCTTGGATGAGCTTATTGCTGCAATAGAAATTAGTGATATTAAGTCAAACACAAAAGCTCCTTTAATTTCTTGGCTTAATGATTTGAATTCAACAGGACTTTTCACTAATGTCACCAAACCTACAATGGAAGAATTAGCAAAAAGTGGTCAGTTAAGTGTTATAGACTTATCTAATTTTATTAGCTTGAGAGATAAACAAGTAATAGTAACTTTTATAGCAAGAAAGTTATTTGAAGCAAGAAGAGCTAATAAAATTCCTCCTTTTATCCTTTTCATCGAAGAGAGTCATCAATTCGCGCCAGAGCGAGAGGAAAGATTTCAAGCAATCTCAAAAAGTATAATAGAAACTATAGCAAGAGAAGGAAGAAAGTTTGGTGCATCTCTTGTTCTAATAAGTCAAAGACCTGTTCAGCTAAGTGTTACTGCTTTAAGCCAATGCAATAGTAGCATATTGCTACGAATTACAAATCCTTATGATTTGGATCATATTGCAAGAAGTTGCGAAGGAATTACAAGGGATATATTACAAATGCTCCCAGGATTGAAAACAGGTGAAGCGATAGTTACTGGGGCAGTTGTAAACTATCCGCTAATCGTTAAAATTAGAAAGAGAAAAAGCAAGGAGTCTACAAAAATAGGTATAAATCTTGAAGATGCTTCTCTATCCTTTATTAGTGAATCAGAAAAAAGTAAAAAGGATTTGGAAGCATTTATGTAAAATTCAAATAGGAACAACTTTTGTAACACCATCTTCTATCTTATCCCTTTCCAGCCTATAAGCATTTCCAGTAACAGCATCCTCAAGCTCTGGTTGATGGGTAATTATAAAAGTTTGGTTTATGAACTCCCCTATCCTTTCTCTAAGAGTAGTTGCCAGCTCTTTTACTGCTTTTGAATCTAAGTTTGCTGTAGGCTCATCTAATATTAGTAAACGTAAATGCGGTGCTAGAACTAAAGCAAATGCGATCCTTAAAGCTAAGCATGCTATGCTTCTTTCACCACCAGAAGCAACACCCTCTACATTAACCCATTCTCCTCCTCTAGTTTTAAGTTTTAGGACATAATCTCCTTCCTCAATTAGCAAACCTATTTCAACATAATCTGGATATGGGTATAAAGTTGGCCAAAGTTTGCTCATGGTATAATTAACAGCATCTACAAATTCGCTTCTAAGCTCAATTTGAGTTTGAGTAAGAGCTTTCTCAAAAATTTTCAAATCTTTTATTATTTTATCAAGTTTTTTAACCTCATCCTTTACTTTCAATATCTCATTTAATTTTTTCTCAAGTTCTTCGATCATTTTCTTCCTTTCCTCAATCGTCTGCTCTAAACTTGAAATCCTAGTTTCAACTTCTCTTTCCTTAGCTATCAACTCCCTAAGCATTTTTTCCTCTATCTCTAAATTCTTGCCAACTACTTTTTTCCTTATTTCCACGAGCTTTTTATCTATAATCTCTCTTTCCTTCAAAAGTTCCTTTAATCTTTCTCTTTTCTTTTCATAATCTAAGATTTTAAGTTCAATAAATTCTAAATCCTTTCCAACTTCTCTTAAACTTTTCATCTCCTCCTCAAGCCTTTTCATATCATTTTCCATTTCAAAAATTTTTTCCTCAGCTTCTTTTGTTTTCTCGCTTAAATAATTGAAAACTTTCCTAGATTCTTCCAGCTCGCTTTTAAGTCCATCTAACTTCTCTATTTCTTTACTCATTTCCCTTATTTTTCCAATAATTTCTTCAATTTCTTTTATCTCCTCTTCAGCTTTCTCCTTTTTCTTCTTCGTATCTTCTATTCTTTCCTCAAGTTCTTTTATTTCCCTTTTTTTCTTTTCTATTAAGCTACTTTTCTTTTCTTCACTTATTTTTGATTCACAAAGAGGGCATATTCTTTCAACAGAGGAAAGCCTCTCAACAATTTCTCTTAGATCTTTTATCCTTTGGCTATTTCCTTCTATCTCAGAAATCAGTTTTTCATAAGCTTCTTTTTCTTCTTTAAGCCTCTTCTCAAAATCCTTTTTTAAAAGATTTTTATATTCTTTTTCTAAAATCAAACCCCTTTCAATTTCTTTTTCAATTTTTTCTATTTTTTCTTTTTTAATAAATTCTAACTCGCCCTTTGACCTTGAAATTAAGGAGTTAAGCTCCTGATGTTTCCTCTGCCTTTCCTTGAGCTCTTTTTCAATTTTTTCCATCTTATCCTTAATCTCCTCTAACTTCTTTTCAACCTCTTCCTTTTTCTTTCCTTTAACAGACTCTTCTAAATTTTTAACCATTTCAGAAATTTCTTTTAAAACACTTTCTATTCCCTTTTCTTCTTTTTCAAGTTTTTCTATTTCTTCACTTATTTCCTTAAGTTCCTTAAATTCTTTTTCGATTTTTTCTTTAGAAATAGAAATCTCCTTCAAATTTTTAAAGTAATTCTCTTTTTCTCTTAAACTATTCTCAAGAGAGTTTTTAGTTTCTTTTAAGTTCTCTCTTATTTCTTCTTCATCCATCTGTTCCACTGCACTTTCCTTCCCTAGCTTTCTATCCTCAAACTTGTTTGCAATTGCCACAGCATTTGCCCTGGCATTCTCAAATTTATCTATCATTAAAAGCTCATCGATTTTTTTCATCCTCCTTCCTTTAGGAATATTTAAAAAATAGTCAAGAGCGTTCTGCTCAGAATAAATGGCCTTGCTAAAAAGATCATAGTTTATTTTCAATATTTTTTCTACTAATTGAGTAACCCTTTGGGTATTTGGTGCTTCAATTAATTTACCATTTTCTCTCAGCTCAGAATAGGTTGTACCCTTCCTCTTCTCTATCATTCTTTTAACAGAGTAGTTTTTGCCGTCAGCTTCAAAGTGAACCTCAACTTCAGCTCTATCTTTTTCAAAAGGTTTTTTCATTATTATTTCATCAAGCTTAAGCTTTTTTGATTGAAGTTCAGGAAATGTTCCAAATAAACCAAAACATATACCATTTAATATGCTGGTTTTTCCAGAACCAAGAACACCAACTAGGGCATTTGTTCCTGTAGTGAAGTTAAATTCGGACTCAAGATGGGAGCGCCAATTCTTCAATAAAACTTTCTTTATCATTTAGCCACCTTTAAACCTTTTGATAGAGATTTTTCTAAAATTTTTTCAAGTGTTGCCTGCTCTCCCAGTAAAATATTTGATGCTGTTTCAACCTGATTCTCACTAAGGAGATGGAATATTCTATCCCAATCAAATGTAGAGGAAAACCCTAGATCACTCAAGTTTTTCTCTAGTATATTCAAACCTATTTCCTCTATGGAAAGCTTTTGCTCCCTTAAGCTTCTTAAAATTTCTATTTTCCTTGAAATTTCTTCAGATTCTAAATCTTTTGAAAAAATTATTATTGCTTTTTCACTATACTTTTTCTCAATTTCCCTTAGCTCTTTATCTGATACTTGAAATTCCTTTCCTGTAAGCTTAACTTTTATTAAAGGCTTCTTTTTAAACTCTTTTCTTAAAATATTTTTAATCTTATTCTCAATTTGCTCTCTTGTAGAAAAATCCTTAGAAAGCTTTAGTTCTTCGTAAAAAAATTTCCTATTATTTTCAAGTCTAATGAAATCTATCTCAAAAGCTTTTTCTCTAATTTCTAACTTAAAAAAACCTTTTTCAGAAACAGCCTCATTGGCTTCAAATTGAGTTACTATTGTACTGCCAGGAAAAATTAAAGTTGTATTATCAAATTTTTCTTTTTCAGATAAGTGTAAATGACCATCAACTATTAAGTCAAAACCTTTTGGTAAATTTGAAATGTTTAGGCTCGGTGGCTCAAGAGGAGAATAAATGAAAGGAGCTATGCTTTGGTGCAAAAGCAAAATGTTAAAGCAATTTTCTACAGGCTTTGGGCTCCATTTTTCCAAAACATCCTTAGCATATCTTTCTGGCACACCAGACATACCATGAATCGCTACCTTTTCCCCATTTTTTTCAAGAACTATTGTATCACAATGTAAATGGATTAGAATTCCTGCATTTTCTAATGCTTGTATAGGATTTATAGAATCCTTTCCGCCTCTTTCATGAGTTCCATGAATAGCTATAACTGGCAAATGATTAAAAACTCTTTGAGAAATGGCTTTTAATTCTTTTGAAGATGAGATTAATTTAACACCTTTATTTTCTTGTAATAAAGGCTTGACAAGAATATTTACACCTTTTGCCAAAACGCTTGTTCTAGGTGTTCTTGAGTCAAAAATATCACCAGCTATTAAAATCAAATCGCAATCTAAAGCCCTTTTGATAGCTTCTTCTGCATTCTCAAAGCTATCATTTTCTATTTCTGAAGTATATGAAAAGCCGAAATGAAAATCTGAGAGTATTGCTATTTTCATCAGTTTTTAAATTAAAATTATAGCTTAAATATTTTTGTAAGGCAAATTTCCTATATAATTATGTGAGAAAATGAGTGAAAAAGAGGGTGTAACTGTTAAAAAAAATGAAAATTTTTCTGAATGGTATACTCAAGTGATTCAAAAAGCTGAATTAGCTGATTATGGTCCTGTTCAGGGGACTATTGTAATAAAAGAGTATTCCTATGAGATTTGGGAAAAAGTTAGAGAAATTTTTGATAAGATGATTAAAGAGGCTGGACATAAAAATGCTTATTTTCCAATGTTTATACCGGAAAGTTTCTTAAAAAAAGAAGCCGAGCATTTTAAAGGGTTTACACCTGAGGTCTTCTGGATAACTCACTCTGGAGATAGAAAGCTTGGAGAGAGAATAGCTATCAGACCTACTTCTGAAACAATAATTTACTATTTTTACTCTAAGTGGATAAGGAGTTGGAGAGATTTGCCTCTTCTTTTAAATCAATGGTGCAATGTAGCAAGGGGAGAGATTAAATCAACAAAACCTTTTATAAGAACTAGTGAATTTCTATGGCAAGAAGGACATACTGCTCATGCAACTTTTGAAGAAACTGAAAAAGAAGTTATGCTTATCCTTAAATTCTACCAAAAACTTATGGAGGATTATCTTGCTATACCAGTATTAGCTGGAAAAAAAAGCGAGAAAGAGAAGTTCCCAGGCGCATTGTATACAACTACATTAGAAGCTTTAATGCCTGATGGAAAAGCTTTGCAGATGGCGACTTCGCATAACTTAGGACAAAATTTTTCTAAACCTTTTGAAATTAAATTTTTGGATAAAGATGGGAATGAAAAATATGTATGGATAACTTGTTGGGGGGCTTCCACTCGACTTATAGGAGCTGTGATAATGGTTCATGGTGATGATAAAGGATTGGTATTACCACCAAAAATAGCTCCAATTCAAGTCGTTATTGTTCCTATATATTATGAGAAAAAGGAAAGGAAAAAAGTTTTGAAAAAATGCAAAGAAATTTTTGAAAAGTTAAAGAAAAATGATATTTCCTGCTTGGCAGACGAAAGAGAAGAATATACTCCTGGATGGAAATTTAATGAATGGGAGTTGAAAGGTGTTCCTCTGAGGATAGAAATTGGACCAAGGGATGTTAAAGAAGAGGAAATAGTTTTAGTAAGAAGGGATACCGGCGAAAAGATTAAAATAAAAGAAAGCGAACTCATCGAAAAAGTTAAAAAAATTCTTGGAGAAATTCAAGGAAATCTTTTTAAAAAAGCCAGAAACTTTCTAAACAAAAATATCTTTGTTGCTAGAAGCTATGAAGAATTTAAAAATATTTTTAAAGAAAAAGGTGGGTTTATAAAGGCTTGTTGGTGTGGTAATGAAAAATGTGAAGAGAAAATTCAAGAAGAAACTGGAGCAACTATTAGACTAATTCCATTTCAAAAAGAAAAAGTATTTTCAAAATGTATCTATTGTGGGAAGGAAGCTAGGGAAGTTGTATATTTTGCAAAAGCATATTGATGAGGAATATGAGCTATGAAAAAATAGAAGAAGGATATAAAAGAATCAAAGAGATAAGTAGAGGAATTCTTTCAGAAAAAGAAGGGGCGAGCATTTTTGTTTATTTAGTAGATAAATCTCTTTCTTCAAAAGGAGAAGGTTTAGTTGGGCTAATTATTCCACCAGAGGATTACTCAGAAATTTTGAAATTCGCCCTTGTTAGAGACGCTTACATGAGCAAAAGTGAGAAAAAGCTTATAGGAATTGATGTTGAAGCAGAAAATCCAAAAGAAATTATAGAATTTGGCTTAAGACAAGAAAAATATGGGAAAATAATTAGAAAAGATGGTCAACTATATTTAACACAAGAAGAAAAATTAAAAACCAGTACAGCTAAAATGGGGGTTAATGTTACAGCAAATATTGTTAATGCACTTAAATCGCTTAAAGAAGGTTTTGAAGAAATGACAAAAAATTTAAGAAAAAGAGTAAACTTTTAAAAATTTAAATTTTTTAATTATATAAATATGAAAATTTTAAAATTTTTTAAAATGGATGAAGCCAAATTTACATTAACTTTTATGCTATTTTTTTACTTTCTTTACTTTCTTGGTTGGTTATACATATGCCTAAGTTAATCGGTGTAATTAATGATTTTAATTATTTTTTTGATTCTGCTT
>JAVZIY010000027.1:0-8851 GCA_038998005.1 Candidatus Aenigmatarchaeota archaeon | reverse complement strand
CACAACTTCAGGGGCACCTTTAACATAAGCAAACTTTTTCTCTTTGAAAGTATGAATAGTTGTCATCCTTTTTCTTTCAGAACTAAATGGAATTTCATGAATTCTTTTGTATTCATTTTCCAAATCTTCCTTTTTAATCCCTGCTTTTGCTGCTAAAACTATCAAAGATCCTTCTGTTGGGTCTCCTCTTATAGTTTGCCCGTCATAACTTGCATTGTTACATAAGCAAGCAATTCTAAGTAAGAGCTCTATGTTTTTAGGGTCAAAGTTTTTGCCTTCAAACAAAAATTCTCCTTTTGCTTCATAGCCTACGCCAGTAACCTCGACGATTTTGTCATTAGTATAAATCTTCCTTACAGTCATCTCTCCTTTTGTTAAAGTTCCTGTTTTGTCAGAACAAATAACAGTTACTGCCCCTAAAGTTTCTGCAGAAGAGAGCTTCCTTATTATAGCATTTCTTTTTGCCAATTCCCTAGCACCTAAGGCTAGAGTTATGGTAACAACTGCAGGTAAACCTTCAGGAACTGCGCTAACAGCTAAAGCAACCGAAGTCATGAAAGCATCTAAGGATTCATGTATAACCTTACCGAACTCTCTTTCTCCAAAAATAACCAAGATTTCATAAAGCTCTAGAGCAAAAATTATTATGCAAATAACAACTACAAACTTCCCTAATTTCTTAGCAAAATTATTTAATTTTCTTTTTAATGGAGTTTCCTCCTCCTCTATTTCCTGAACTTTTTCTGCAATTTTTCCAAACTCAGTTTTCATTCCCGTAGCTGTAACTAAAGCTTTTCCTCTTCCATAAGTTGCATGAGTTGCCATGAAAACAAAATTCTTTCTTTCACCTATTGCTACATCAGGCTTCAACTTTCCTACTTTTTTTCTCACAGGGGCAGATTCCCCTGTTAAAACTGCCTCGTTAACCTCAAGCTCTACGCTTTCTAAAAGCAAGCCATCTGCAGCAATTCTATCTCCTGCTTCTATTAAAAGAATATCGCCAGGAACAACTTCTTTTGCATCTATCAAAACTTCTTTTCCTTCCCTTATTACCCTTGCTTTAGGAGCAGTAAGTTTTTTCATAGCTTCCAAAGCTTTTTCAGAACGATATTCTTGAGTAAATCCAACCACAGCATTCAATATAACTATTGCTCCTATTGCTATGGCATCAGCATAAGCTTCAAAAAAAGTTTTTTCAGGACTTTCCTTTATTTCATACCATCCTATCAAGACAGAAATAGCAATTGCGATCAAAAGCATTATGACAAATATATCCTTAAATTGGTTGAGAAAAATCTCTAAAGGTGAAATCCTTTTTGTTTCCTTTAATTCATTATAGCCATATTCTTGTAATCTTTTCTTAGCTTCTTCCTCGCTCAATCCTCTTTCACTAGTTTTAAGCTTTTCAACTGCTTCCTTTGGCTCTAAAGCATGCCATTTCTCTTCTTCCATTAAATCACTTAATAAACTATATTCTTATAGAATTAGTATAAAAAATTTAACGATTTTTTAAGATAAACAAAAAATTTATAAAGTTAGAGAGAAATCTAAGTACTTATGAGCATTTTCCATAAAATTCCGATAGGTGAAAAGCCGCCAGAAATAGTTAATGTTGTTATAGAGTGTATAAGTGGTTCAAGAGATAAATATGAGTATAATATAGAATGGGATGCTTTTGTTCTTGATAGAATTATTCCATCTTCTGTTGTTTTTCCTGTAGAGTATGGCTTTATTCCTCAAACTTGGTTTGAGGATGAGGATGCCTTGGATGCCTTAGTTTTGAGCTACGAGCCATTAGAAGTTGGTTGTATAATTAAAGCAAGAGTTATAGGAGCTTTAATAATGGAAGATGAAAAAGGAGAAGATCCAAAAATTCTTTGCGTCCCTTTAAATGATGCAAGATTTGAAGGAATAAATGATATAAAAGATGTTCATCCCAATAAGCTTAGGGAAATTAAAGAATTTTTTGAAACTTATAAAAGGCTTGACCCAAAAAAATGGATAAATGTTAAAGGATGGAGAAATTGTGAAGAGGCTAAAGAAATTATTGCTCGTTCAAATCAGTTATACAAGAAAAAGTTTAGAATACAAAAGCGTAAGAAATAATTAAAGGAGCGAAAACAGAAGATACTAATGACATAACTGTTATCATAGTGTTAAGGGAAGGGCCTGCAGTATCCTTGAAAGGATCTCCTACTGTATCACCAACAACGGCAGATTTATGAGCTTCTGAACCTTTTCCTCCCAAATTCCCTTCTTCTATAAACTTCTTAGCATTATCCCAGGCTCCTCCTGAATTTGCCATGAATAGAGCAAATATTATTCCTGTCACTATACTCCCTGCTAAGAAGCTTGCCAAAGCTTCCTTACCAAGTATAAAACCAACTATTAAAGGAACTATTATTGCTAAGGAGCAAGGAAACATAAGCTCCTTTAAAGCACCTTTTGTTGCTATGTCAACGCATCTAGCATAATCTGGTTTAGCTTTCCCTTTCATTAAACCAGGGATTTCTTTGAACTGTCTTCTTATTTCTTCTATCATCCTAAAAGCATTCTTTCCAACTGCTAATATTAAGAGAGCAGAAAGCAAAGGAGGCATCATTGCTCCTATAAACAAGCCTGCTATATTTTTTGGATTAACTATGTTTATCATATAAATTCCATTAGCATCCTTTTCTATTCCAACAACCTCTGCATAAGCTCCAAACAAAGCTAGAACTGTTAATGCTGCTGCACCTATTGCAAAACCTTTTGTTATTGCCTTTGCTGTATTTCCTGCAGCATCAAGTTTATCCGTAATTCTTAAAACTTTTTCCCCAAGGTTTGATTGCTCTGCTATGCCACGAGAATTATCAACTATTGGGCCATAAGCATCTGCAGAAATTATCATTCCTACTATAGAAAGCATCCCAACAGCTGAAATTGATATTCCATAGAAGCTGTTAACTCCATAGTAAGCTGAAAGGTACCATGCTGCAATTGTTGCAGCAGCTACCCCGATTATCGAAGGAACTATACTTATTATTCCATATGAAAATCCTGAAAGTATAGTAGTTGCAGAGCCTGTTTTTGAAGATTCGGCAATTTTCATCACAGGCTTTCTATCAACTGAAGTAAAATAATCTGTTGTAATTCCCATTATAGCTCCTGCTAACAAGCCTGCTAAGGTTGGGAAAAATATTCCGTACATTTTTTCTCCCAAGTTCATGAAATAGAGAATTAAGAAAGCTAAGAGGAGGAATAATATGCATGTTGTTAAAGTTCCTCTATTCAACCCCTTTCCCGGACTTTCCTTTTCGCCTACTCTTACAAATGTGATCCCTATTAGAGAAGCAAAAATTCCTGCTGCACCTATTAGCAAAGGAAGTAAAGTTAATTCTAAGCTCATCGCTGCGCCCAAAATCATTGCTGCAACTATACTTGCGATATAAGAGTCTATTAAGTCTGCACCCATTCCTGCTACATCCCCAACATTATCACCAACGTTATCAGCGATAACTGCAGGATTCCTTGGATCATCTTCAGGAATTCCAAGCTCAACTTTTCCAACCAAATCAGCGCTTATATCTGCAGTTTTAGTGTAAATACCTCCTCCTGCCTTTGCAAATAAAGCTAAGGCGCTTGCACCAAAGCTAAAACCTAAAATAGCATTCAAAGCAGTTTCATGGTTGAAAATTTTCTCAAAAGAATAGTAAATGATACTTATTCCAACCAAGGCCATTCCAACTATGCATAAGCCCATTACTGCTCCGCCGTAAAAGGCTATGGGAAAAGCTTTTTTCAAACCCTTTCTTGCAGCACTCGCAACTCTTACATTAGTTTTTAAAGCTGCTATCATACCAAAATAGCTCGCTAAGGTCGTGCAAAAAGAACCAAGCAAATAAGCTAAAGTAACAGGAAAGCCCAATAAAATTCCAAGGATAAAAGCCATTATTACAACAAATATTGATAAAGTTAAGTTTTGTCTTTTTAAGTAGGCTTTTGCTCCTTCTGTTATAGCACTAGAAATTTCCTTCATCCTTGGCTTTCCTTCTGCTTGCTTTTTAACATAGAAGTAAAGGAAAACTGCTACAAGAATTGATAAAATTCCTGCAAAAGATGAAATCAATATCTCCACTCTTTCACCTCATTTCAAGATATTTCTTAGCTCTTAAATAAATATTTTTAATTCCATAAGCTTTTAAAGTTTTTCTTAGCTCAATGTCGTTTGTCGCAACTATTGTATTTTCGTCTGAGCTTGAAATAATGGCTTCGTCCGTATTTTCAAAAGAAGTTGAAACAATTTTAAAATTTTTTTCTTTTATAAGTTTAAGGGAAAGCTTTGCATACTTGCTTTCCTTTGTTCTCCTTTTGCTCATTTTCTCTATTTCTTTCAAAACATTTTCTAAAATTAAAATTTCAAAATTTCCTTGAATCAGCTTTTCAATATTTTCCAAAAAGTTTACTTTAAACTTTAAGCAATCTATTAAAAAGTTTGAATCAAGAATAATTTTTTTCATAATTTTCTTTTTTGAAAAATAAAGAATTAAATATGAAAGGTATTTCTACTGTTTTAGGTGCGTTAATATTTCTTGCTATCACAATAGCCCTAGCTGTAATCGGTTATATTTATGCTGAAAATTTTTTAAGAGGATTTACACCAACTATAAGGTTATTGGATGCACAATGTGAGCCAAATGTTGGCTTTGGTGTCATAGTTAAAAATTTAGACCCAAGATTAAGCTTAGATGTTTTAAAAATAACTGTATTAAGAGATAGGGAAATTATTCCTTCGGACCAAATAGCTTGGACTGTTAATCCCATACCAAACAATGGAGGAATTTCTAGAGGAAGTTGGAATGATGCTAATGCTATTCCTCAAACTAGGCATTATGTAAAAGTTATCGGTCCTTCTAATTCAGAAGAGGATTTTGTTGAATGCTAAAAAATATTTAAATACAGCTTTCTAAATTTAATTTAAGGTGAATGAATGAAAGGTGTTTCAACTGTAATAGCAACTATATTGATGCTAATGATAACAATAGCTCTAGCAGGAATAGCTTATATTTACATAAGTGGAGTAATGACAGGAACTGCTTCGAAGCAAATTAAGGTTTTAGATGTTACTTGTACAGATTCAGGAGGAACTGCTGTTTATTACGTTAGCATAAGAAACTTGGACCCAAGACTTACTATAACATCTGGAGAATTAACTTTCTTCGTAGATGGTGTGCTTATGAATCCAAACCAAGTAAGTATGAATGACATTCCTCCAGCAGGTCTTCAGCAAGCTACTGTTTCACCCGGTAATGCTTTTAGCATCGGTACAGCTCATAGAGTAAAAGTAGTTGGTCCGGCTAATTCAGAAGAACAGCCAACATATTGCTAATAATTAAAATATTTTTCAATATTCTTAATTTTTTTAATCCTTATTATTTTACTTTCCCATATCCTATTAACCTCCACCTTCCTGCTATCTGCCTAGAAATCACAACCTTTTCTTCTTTTTCAGCACAAACAGGAATTTTTAAATCTAATTCAATCTCATCCTTCTTTACACTTTTAACTATGGCCAAACTTCTTGCAGTTCCTATATTTATTAGCAAGCTTTCATTTGCTTTTATAGGTTCTAAAACTTGCAATTCTTTTGAACCAACAACCCTTTCCAAGAAATTAACTTCTAAAACTAAACTTTCTCTTGCTTCAGGCAATTTTCCTGGAAGCCCAACAACATTTCCAACTAAAAAATCTGATTTTGTTAAGAAAGGATCTAGTTGAGTTAAAACGCCAAGCAAGCCTCCAGGACCTGCTTCTTCCAAATTCATTCCTGCTTTCTGCAAACCTTTTACCTTTGTAAACAAGCTCTCATACTTTCCATTAGTTTTAATTCCAGGCCTTATCTCAATCTCATCTTCTATTTTCAATTTTCCTTGAATTATCCCTCCTCCCAATACCCCACCTTTTAAATCCTTCGGTTTAGTTCCTGGTTTATTTATATCAAAGCTCCTTGCAACAAGCATCTTAAGATCTTTGCTTTCATCCCTCTTAGGAGTTGGAATAAAATTTTCTATGGCTTCAATTACATAAGGGATATTAACTCTTTGCTGGGCAGAAACTGGAATTATAGAAGCATCTTCTATTAAAGTGCCTTTTATGAATTCTTTTATTTCATTATAATTCTCCAAAGCCCTTTCCCTTGAAACTAAGTCTATTTTATTTTGAATTATTACAACATTTTTTATCCCAACAATTTCCAAAGCCTTTAAATGCTCCCTTGTTTGGGGCTGAGGGCATTTTTGATTAGCAGCTATAACTAGTAAAGCACCATCCATTAAAGAAGCTCCAGTTAAAACTGTTGCCATTAAAGTTTCATGTCCAGGAGCATCCACAAAGCTAACTGTCCTTAAAATCTCACAATCAGAAAAGCAATAAGGGCATTTCTCGCTTGTACAATATTTTCCGCAATTCTTACATTTATAAAAGGTTGCATCAGCATATCCTAACCTTATTGTTATTCCCCTTTTCAATTCCTCTGAGTGAGAAAGGGTAAGCTTACCAGTTAAAGCATAAGTTAAAGTAGTTTTTCCATGAGCAACATGGCCTACAACTCCTATATTAACTTCTGGAATTAGCTTTGGATTTATTTTAACTAGTTTTTCCACCTCCCTCACTTTCCTTCTTTTCTTCAGTTTTTTCCTGAGGTTTCTCTTCCTTAGTTTCAGTTTTTTCCGGTTTTTTCTCTTCTCTCTTCTTAACAGGAACTATTTCTTCAATCGGCTTTTCTCCTTTCTTAACAATTTTACAATTTATTTGAACAATATCCTCGCTTATAGTATTTCCCCTAACAGTTTTTCTCCTCCTTTCACCTTTTTTTCTAGGATGAAAGCATGGTGGCTCGCTTAAAAGAACTTTTTTTCTTACACTACCTTCTACTTTAGGATGCATTGGAAAGCCATCTTTATCAGTTCCGCCAGTAATTTTTAAAACATATCCTTGCAAACCAATTAAATCGCCGTTAAATTCTTCTCCTATTTTCTTTCCAATTAATCCTAAAACCTTGCTTTGCTCCACTTCTAACTGAAAAGTTCTTCTTGTTTCTGGGTCTGAAATCACAAACTTAAGATTAACCAAAGCACCACCTTAAAATTTAATATTGATTAATTTATTTTTAAACTAATTTAAATCTTAAATTTAAGGGAAGTTTATGGAAAAAAATGTTTTAGACCCTTTTGGCAAGAGCCTCATTACTGATTATTCTAAGCTTTTTAAGGAATTTGGGCTTCAGAAAATTGATGAAAGTATTTTAAGCAGAATCAAAAATCCTAGCAGATATTTAAGAAGGGATATAACCTTTGCTCACAGAGATTTTGATAAATTTTTGGATGCATTTGAGAAAGGAGAGGAAATAGCTGTTATGTCTGGGATTAAGCCAAGCAATGAATTTCATTTGGGAAGTAAAATGACGGCTGATGAAATGATATATTATCAAAAGGAATTTAAAGCAAAAGTTTTTTATTGCATAGCTGACTTAGAAAGCTTGGTTGATAACCAAATCCCTTTGGAAAAAGCAAAGGAGATTGCTATAAGTAATATTGCAGATATTTTGGCTTTGGGACTAGAACCAAAAAATGCTTTTATTTATAGACAATCCCAAGAAAAGAGGGTAACTAACTTAGCTTATTTATTCAGCAGAAAAATCACTTTAAACCATCTGAAAAGCTTGTATGGGGAAAGGCATATTGGTTTATATTTTGCTGCATTTACGCAGGCAGGGGATATTTTACTTCCTCAGCTTAAGGATTTTGGAGGAAAAAAGCATGTTTTAGTTCCAGTAGGAATAGATCAGGACCCTCACATAAAACTTGCAAGGGATATTGTTTCAAGAGTAAATGAATTCGATTTTATCCCTCCTTCTGCAACCTACCACAAATTTCAAAGATCTTTAAAAGGAGAAACTAAGATGAGCAAGAGAGATCCTATGTCATTCATTCTTTTGAGCGATAGCCCTGAGTTTGCAAGAAAAAAAGTTTTGAATGCTATAGATGGGGGAAGAAAAACTGCAGAAGACCAGAGAAGGCTTGGTGGGGAGCCAGAAAAATGTTTAGTTTATGAACTTTGTTTATTCCATTTTATAGAAGATGATAAAAAATTAAAGGAAATGTATGAAGATTGCAGAACTGGAAGAATTTTGTGTGGTGAATGTAAGAAAAGGGTTGCTGAAATTGTCTCAAAATTCTTGGAAGAACATCAAAGCAAAAGAAAAAAGATGATTGAAAAAGCTAGAGAAATTTTAAGGGAGTAAAATGAAAAGGCCGTTTATTAGTATAATAATCCCAAGTTTAAATGAAGAAAAATATATAGAGAATTGCCTGAAATCTATAAGAAACCAAGATTATGAAAATTATGAGCTTATAGTTTCTGATGGAGGAAGTAAGGATAAAACTGTAAAAATAGCAGAAAAGTATGCTGATAAAGTAATAATTTGTAAAAAGAGGGGAATAGCTTTTGGAAGGAATGAGGGGGCAAGAAATTCTAGGGGAGAAATTTTTGTTTTTGTTGATGCAGATACTATTCTTTTGCCAGATACCATTTCAAAAGTTGTAAAAAGTTTTAGGAAAAATGTGATTGGAGCAACATGCCCTATTTTACCTTTAAGTCCAAAAGCAAGAGATTATTTTCTTTTCTGGACTGCTAATCAATTTGTTAGAAATTCCTTAAAATTTAACTCTCCAAAAGTTTTCGGATGTTTTTGTGCTTTTAGGAAAGATGAATTTGAAAGAGTAGGTGGCTTTAATGAAAAATTTAAAACTTTAGAAGATTTTGATTTGGCTGAAAGAATCTCAAAATTAGGGGAAATTGTTTTTGTAGAAGA
>JAVZIY010000026.1:0-9354 GCA_038998005.1 Candidatus Aenigmatarchaeota archaeon | reverse complement strand
AAAAAAATAAATTTTTTTATTTTCAAAAATATTTTTTATTTTACAGAATCTGATTTAATTCCTTTTTTTAAATATTAAATGGATGCAGGGATTAGACAGAAATTTTTATGTTGATGAAACTGTAAGTTTTCTAAATTTATATGACAAACAAAAAAGGAAAATTACTCTTATAGGGGCTGGGGTTGGTGTAAAAAATGAAAATGTTGAATTGCTCGACTGGTGTGGCATAGCTTTTTATCAACCAAATGGAAACAACAAAAATGGGAATGGTTGCTGGAGTTTGCTTGGAAAAGAATGCCTTGACATAATCCTTTTTCAAAGCTCTAATTATAAGCCAGAAAAAATTTATGTTTGCAATCAGATTGCATTTTACATAATGAAAGCGATATTTTCTTATAAAATGCATGAAAAGGAAATAGTAAAAATAGTTAAAAGAATGAAACCGGTGACTCATAAAGGTTACAAAAGATATAATGGAATTTATCAAACAAAACAAAAAGTTGGGAAGTTGGTTAAGAATATGCTCAAAACAAAAATTTCTCAAGAAAATATCTCAAAAATTCTTCAAGGAAGACTTTATGACTTGAAAAGAGAAGAAATTTTTGAGGCTAGGATTTAGTTTTATTTTTATTCCAATTTTCTTTTGTTTTGCATTTTGGGTTAATGCACATTCTAAAGGGTCTTTTTCCCTTTCTCCAAACTTGAATCATTGGCAAGCCACAAACTTCACAGTTTTTATTAAGTGAAGTTATTTGACCAACTAAGGGTAAAGGAAATCCTGTCTTACATTTTGGATAGTTTGAACAACCAACAAAGCGTTTACCGCTCGCTCTTGAAAAAATAATTCTTAGCTCACCACCACAGTTTGGACATATACCAATTTTTCTTTCCTCCTTTCTAGAAATGACCAAACCTTCTAGTAATTTCTTGCCGATTTTATCTTCTTTACTCTTGAATTCTTCAAGAATTTCACTTAAAACTTTCTTTGCTTCTTCCACAACTTTTTCCTTTTTCTTTTTACCATTAAAAACTTGGTCCATTTCCTTTTCAAAATGTCTTGTAAGTTCTTCGCTAACTATGCTTGGAACAAACTTCCTCAAAGTTTTTGCTACAATTTCTCCTAACTTTGTGACTTGAATACTTTTTCCAAAAATATATTTCCTGTCGTAAAGAGTTTGCAAAATTTCTGCCCTTGTTGAATTATGTACAACAACATTATTACCAAGAATGAAATTAGATAGGGGCAGATTAGTTATGTCATATACATAGCCATCATAGTTTACTTCCCTAACGTTTTTAACAGTTTTTGTAAATAAGGTTGAAGATATCACTTTTTCTCCAAGTAAAGAATAAAATGTCTTATAACATTCTTTTAGTGGAATATAAAGTATTTTCTTTCTAGATGGTTCAGAAATACCTATAACTTTCATACCTACATATCCGTATTTCCTCAAGTTTTTCAAGCAAGTCTTTATAGTATTTGGAGATAAACCAGTTATTAAGACTATTTCTTTAAGAGTTGCACCATCTTTTGGCAAGGACGCAAATACTTTTTTTTCTAACAAGAGATATGGTTTTCCATGATAAAAATAATTTTTACTTAAATTCTCTATTATCCTTTCCTTTTTTCTTTTATGGAAAAATGGAATTAATTCTAAGAATTTTGCTACATCTCTTCCATAAAGATATATTTTGTAACTTTTTGCCCAATTTCTTTTCCTGTGTTTTGGATTTTCTTCTCTTACATACGGTTTTAACCCTAGTATCTTTAGATACTTTTCCAGATTTTTTACTAAGGAAAAATTAGTATTAGAAATAAAGATTTTTGTTTCATTCTTGTAGGCATGACCTTCGTCATCAAATATAGCACCTATAAAATCTGGATAAAAATTTTTATCGATATTTACCTTTTTTGAGATAAGGCCTTTAAATAGAATGCCAAGAGTTCTACCTATTACTGCTGGTATTTGAACATAGAACTTATTCTTATCTTTTTTATCCGTCTTTATTTTAAATTCTTTATTTATTTTGAAATTTTTCTCCAAATCTTTAACAAATAGTTTAACAAGGTCTAAGTTTTTATTTGTATATCTGAAATCAAAACAATTTTCTTTTTTCAGTTTTTTTCTGTCCAAAGAATCATCGCCTATTAAATGTGAAACAATCCTAATCAACGAGGACGAAACAGTTAAAGGGAATGGATTTTTAAGTGCAATTTTCTTGTTAACAGAGTAAATTACTTTGGGTTCGGGTAAATCTATCTTAGACCATACCCAAAGTGGCAATAATTTCTTTTTCTCCCAGTTTGCAATTGTTGATTGTCTTACCCCCATCCTTTTTCCAAAATTTTTTTGGGTGATTTTTTTGCAATTCCTCCATTTTTTTAATTCTATATGTCCGTAAATTTTTGACTTGGAATCTAACTTTTTGACGAAATCTTTAAAGTTTATTCTCTTACCAAATTTTTCATAATGAAAAGAAGAACATACAGTTACTTCTTTTGAAAAGTTTTTAGTTGGCACATAAACAAAATTGCTTTTGTCATAAACAAGGACAGGATGTTCTTCGGTTAATTTTATTTTGCTCCCATCTTCAAAAGTAATTTCAAATACTTTCTCGTCTTTCTCAAGTTTTCTTCTACTTATTAAAGTGAATTTAGATGTTGTTAAATTGTAATCATTAATACAAAAACACATGTTACTTGAATTGATTAAAATTTTTTCATTCCCACCATTAAGAGAATTATTTTCGTCAAAAAGTTTTTCGATCTCAACTTCTCTCATTTTATGATTTATAAGGACTGGAATTTTTGTATCTCCTGTTATGCATCTTGTGCCAAGATTTCTCTTTTCCATTTCTTTTATTATACTTCCTTGAGTATACCTTGGAGGAGGTTGAGTTTGTTTTGAAAGTAAGTTTATTTTAATAACCTTAACAGATTGTCCAACTTTAAACTCAGGAAGGATTTGCTCTTCAAAAGCTAGGTAAGGAGAATAGATTTCTGTCCACCCTGGCTTTATCGTTCTCTTTCCACTTGCAATAAATTTATTATCATCTATAGCTAAAATTGCGCTTATGCTTTCTCTTAAAGCTTCTTCAGCAAAAGTTGCTAAAGTTCTTCTTACAATCAAATCATAAAGCTTCCTTTGTTGGGGGGTAAGCTTGCTTAAATCTGGAGGTTCCCAAGTAGCTATCACAGCATAATGTGCAGGATCCTCGCGAGGTCCTTCATGAGGGATTAACTTTTCTTTTTTAAGCAATTCATTGGTAAATTTTTCATACAGTCTTAAAGTTGCTAAAGCTTTTAGAAGTTTTTCGTAGCCGATTCTAGACGGAATTTTTTGACTTGATGACCTAGGATACGAGATCGCTCCCATTTGGTAGAGTGATTCTGCTATTTGCAAAGTCTGTGTGGGAGAGAATTTGAATTGTGAATAAGCCTCTGCTTGCAAGTCTGTTGTGTTAAAAGGAAATGGAGGCTTTTGCTTATATTCTCTTTTCTTTACATCTTTAACTACAGCATCCTTCCCTTCACAATTTTTCAAAACTTTATCAACTTCCTCTTTTTTCCAAAATTTATCCTTCTCGTGCATCGCAATTATTTCTTGATTATCAACTTTTCCTTTTAGCTCAAGTTGCCAGAAAGGCTTTGGTTTAAACTTCCTTATCTCGAGCTCTCTCTCTAAAAGCAAGTTTAAAGTTGGGCTTTGAACTCTTCCTGCTGACAAAATTGCAAAACCTTTTTCAGCCTGACTTTTAAGAGCAAGAGTTAAAGCTCTTGTTAAGTTAATTCCCCAAAGCCAGTCAAGCTCATGCCTTGTCAAACCACTTTCAAGCATAGGGAAAAGAATATGGCTTGACATATTTCTGTATGCCTCAACAAGTTCATCTTTTGTTAAGGTTGAAAATTGTATTCTTTTAGCATCTTTTACACCGCAAATAAATCTAAGAATATTGTAAAGTAAAACTTCACCCTCAGTATCAACATCTGCAGCATCTATAAATTCATCAGCACCTTCAACCAAATCTTTAATATTTTCAAAATATTTTCTTGTCCATTCAGTTCCTTTTTTTGTATAGGTTGGAACCCATTCATAAGAAAAAATTGGATAGCTCCATCCTTTGTTTGTTTTTGGAGGAGAAAGAACAAATAAATGGCCGACAGCAGGAACGCAAACATGCTTTTTTCCATTAACAGTAAATTCATAAAATTCTACTTCATTCCTTCTTATAACTTTAGGCTTTTTATCAGCTAAGGCTTCAGCAATCCTTCTAGCTGCGTCTGGCTTTTCTGCAATTATTAGAGTATAGCCCATAACTAAACTTCTCCAGCAAAAATTATAAATCTATTCTATTATTATTGTTTGCTCTCCTTTTACTTCCTCTAAAAGTTTCTCTAGAGCAAGAACCTTACTTTCCAAATCAACAATTCTCTCAAGAATTTCTTTAAATCTCGCATCTATATAAATTTTTCTAGTTTCTGACAATTCCTCTTCAAATCTATCCTTTATATTTTCAATTTCCCCCTTTAACTCATTTTCAAGCATAAATTTTTTATCTTCCAATTCATTTAATTTTTCTCCTATTCTGTAAATTTGGTCTTGAATAACTTTTACTTCTCCAAGATTTCTTTCTACTTCCTCCCCTTTCTTTTCTAAGAATTCTTTAAATTCCTTTTCAAAAGAGCTAAGCTTTTCATCAAAACCTAAAATTATCCCTTTTGCTTTCTCAAAATTTTCTCTAACTTCTTTTGCAAATTTTTCCCATTCTTCATAAGATTTTATGAAGTAAGACAGTCTCTTTTCTATTGAAAGCTCAAAATCCTTACTCTTTTTTTCAATTTCTTCCGTCCATTTTTCAACTTCTGATTTCATGGAAAGCATTTCCTTATACTTCTTTTCCATTTCAATTGTACTTTCTTTTTGATTTTTAATTTCGATTTCAACTTTTTTCAAAAATTCATCCAAAGCTTTTTTCACATTTTTCTCAGTATTTTCAAGTTCGCTTTTAATTTTTTTCTCTTCATTTTTTTGAAAACTTTTAATTCCTTCTATTTCCTTAGAATTTTTTGAAATATTTTCAGAATTTGATTTAATTATTTTTACCAAAGTTTCTATTTTTCCTTCTCTTTCTTTTTTCTCTTCTTCCAAGCTTTTTCTCATTTCTTCTATTTCTTTGGAATTTTTTTCCAAGAATTCAGAAATACCCCTTATTATCTTAGCAATCTCGCTAAACTTTTTATCTTCTTCTTTCTTTCCTTCATCTATCTTTTTCTTAATTTCCTCAACTTCCTTTTCCCTTTCACTTAAACTTTTTTCTATATTCTCAAAAATTTTAAGTGCCTTCTCATTCTTTTCTCCAATCCCTTTCAATTCTTTTACTTTATTTTCCAATTCTTCTCTTGTAGCAAAACTCTTAATCACTTCTCTTACTTTTTCTAAATATTTTAGAATATTCCTAGAAGCCTCTTCCAAATCCTTTTTATCCTTTTCCATTTCTTCTATTTTCTTTTCAATTTTCTCTATCCTTGCTATTTCAGAAGGTTCTAACAAGTCTTTCCACCAAATTTAAATTGTCTTTTAATTTATATTTTATTTTCCTAAGCCATATGAACCAAATAAGGATTACAAAGAAAATCATTCCTTCTCTCCAAAGGATGTTGTGAGTTACTTCAAAATATTCAAAGCCAAGGGTTAGGGCAATGGCTATGGTTGAAGTTATTCTTAAAAAATTTATTATGAAAAGAATTGGCAAATAAATGGCTAAAAACTTAAAATTTCTTTTTAAATCAAAGGAAGAGGCAAAGACTAATGCAAAAAGTAAGTACATCGATTTCCATCCTGTACAATCCATAGAAATTTCAAAAGGAATTATCTTATAGCTTTCACTTTCTGCTAAGAAAACATATACATTCTTTTCTTCAGAAATTACCGGAAATTTAAAAAGAGAAAGTGTTGAAGATATGGAAGAGGCTAAAAAAAATTGAATTTGAGGAACAGAAAAATCCAGGTAAAGCAAAACGTAGATGGGTATGACAAGAAGGTTTAGTTTTATTAGAAATATAAGAGTTGCAAGTAATTTTTTTCTTCTCTCAAGAATCTTATCTTCCACTCTTTATCCTCCTTATTATATCACTTATACTTTCACTTTTTCTCTCAATAACGATTCTTGTTATTTCATCAAAAAACTCTTCAACATCTTCCTTTCTTGCTATCTCATCAATCTTAATAAAAAGGCTATGATATTTTTTGAATGCTTTTAGGGAAGCGGCCAAAGCATCCTTTTCATGGGAACTTTTAATTTTTTCTTTAAAATCTTTGATTATTTTTTCTTTTTCAAGGTTGGTTAAGCTTTTCTCAGGGAAGAAAAGTTTTGAACCTAAATTTTTTGCAATTTTTTCTATTGCCTTTGGCGGAGGATTAACATCGCTTGCTATTATCAATGGCTTTCCATATTTAATTATCTCTTTTATTAACTCATTCTTGCTCTTGTATCTTTTGTTAAAAAGTAAAATTACTTCTCCATTCAAATTTAAAATAGCAATTCCAGTAGTAATTCCTATGTCAATCCCAACTATTGTTGATTTCAGCTTATCACCTATAGCTTGAAACCAATATTCTTTTAATTTTCTTAGCTAAATTTTTGCTTATACCTTTAACTTTTACCAATTCTTCTTCACTTGCATTAAAAACTTTTTCCAAACTTCCAAATTTTTCTAAAAGTCTTTTTCCTAAGATACTTGAAATCCCTGGAAAACTGCTAATAATAAACTCTTGTAATTTTTTAATATCCTTAGGTTTTTTTCCTATTTTTATTACAATATCTTTCTTACCCTCAAATTGCTCCTTTTTAGCTATCCAAAAAATTGTTTTTGCTGTATCAAGAGGATTTCTTGTCATTAAAATAGAAATCCCAAAATCTATTAGTAAGCTTGCTAAAGCTCCTTTTAAAGCATTTTCATTTATTTCCCTATTAGAATAGCCTTCTATGATTATTATAGGTTTTTCAAAGTTTTTTCTTAACAAAGAGGCTTGTTCAAATATTCTACCGTCTATTATTGAAGAAATAAAATCGGAATAACTTTTCCTTTCTATAGCTACTCTTTGAGAAATTATAAAATCTCCAACTTCTAACATTTGTTCATTTATGACAATATCACTTCTTTTCAATTTTTCTATAATTTCTTTTTCTCTATAATCACAAATTATTAAGATTTTATTTTCAGGCTTTAGAATTTTTTGTATCTCCAAAATTTCACCTTATTTTTCTTGATTTCTTTTGAAAAATATAAGTATATTTTACTTAAAAAGTGAATTAAGTTTTTAACCAATCTTTTAAGGTTCTTTTAATTTTGCTTCTTTCTTTCATATCATAGAGAATCCCTTTCATTTTTCTCTCTCTGTGGAAGGCGGCCCAGTAGTAACTTTCATCTCTTGAGTTTTTTGTAAGTAGGAAAATTACTTTTCCAGCCTTTTTTCTCCCCACTCTTCCTTTTCTTTGCAAATTTCTTATTTCACTAGGAACTGCGTCATAAAAAATTGCCACATCCGCATAATAGTCAATGCCTTCTTCCCCAATACTGCTGGCTGCAAGCATATTTATCAGACCTTGATTAAATCTTTTTAATATTTCAATTTGTTGCTTCTGAGTTAAGCCTTTACCTTTTTTAATTGCTTGTCCAATCAAAATTTCAGATTTAATTCCATTTTTTCTCATGATCTCATTTATTTTATCTATAGTGCTTCTGTAGTTTGCAAAAATTATTATCCTATTAGAAGCATTTTCTCTAAGCAAATCTTTAACTATAAACAAAAGTTTTTCTATTTTGGGATGTTCAACTCCTTTCAAGTATAGTTCATTAGTTATTTTAATAGCTTCCCTTATTCTTGGGTCTTTCATAAGTTGTTTATCACTTTTTCTATCGCTAGCTTCAATTTTCTTGAAAAAATCAAGTAAAGGAGAAATCCCCTGAGTCTCTAAAAGCTCCAAAGCATGCTCTATTTTAATGGCTTCTGCAACCTTGATCACAGCCCACATAAAAGAATAATTTCTTGAGCCTTCCATCATTTTTAAACTAAATTTTTCTTGAAGCATTAACAAAGATTTTTTGCTCGGTCTAAGAGTTTGAAGCAAGTTATGATCTCTTAACCAAAAAAGATTTTCTTTTAATTTTTCCTCAAGCAAGACTTTAATTTTTTCAAATTCTTCTGGTAATTCAACATAAACCCAATCTTTTGAGATTGGTTGAACATATTTTTTCATATCTTCATCTAACTCAGATCTTATTTCAACAGCTTCTATAAAAAGGTTTTTCTTTATTTCTTCTATTCTTTCAAAACTTCCTCCTGGAGAAGCAGTTAAAGCAAGGATTAAAGGGTTCTTTGCTTGCTCCACGTATTTTTTTGCTATAAAAGTATAAGAATAGTCTTTTACTGCTCGATGTGCCTCATCAAATGTTATAAAACTAAAATTTTCTAGGTTAAGTCTTTCATTTTCTAAATCATTCTGAAAACACTGGGGTGTACCTATGATTATCTTTCCTATTTCATACAACTTTTTTCTTTCTTCTGGTTTGATTTTTCCTGTTACCAAAACTATGTTTTCTGAAACAATATTTGAAAAATTTTCAAAAGTTTTTTTGTGCTGAGCATTTAAAGGTCTAGTAGGGCTTGTGATTAAAATTTTACTGTTGGGGAATTTTTCCAATCTATTTAGTCCAACTAGAAGGGAAATCAAACTTTTGCCTGTGCCTGTGGGTAAGACTACTAAAGTGTTTTTCCTGCTTGCAGTCTCAGCTATTTTAAGCTGGTATTCTCTTGGTTCTATCAAATCTTTTCTTAAAAGGTTTAGCTCCACATCTCTCAATTTCAGTTTTGAGTATTTAAAATTAATTTTTCTAAGAAAAATTGATGAAAGTAGTTACTTTAACTTCAAAAGAGTTAGCTCCTAAGGTTGCTGAAAAGTTAGGAGTAAAGTGTGTTGTAGTTCCTTACATTCCTTTTAAAGACGGTGAAGGAAAATACGTGCTGAACAAAAATTTAAAAAATGAAGAAATACTTTACATCCAAAGCTTTTATCCAGACCAGTTTGGCTCAATAATTCATACTTGTTTTGTAACAGATCTTTTGTTAGAGAATGAGGTTTCTTGTATTGAGGCTGTTATCCCTTATCTTGCTTTCCAAAGACAGGATAAACCATTAAAAAATGAAAGCAGGAATGCTGAAGTTTCTCTAAAAATTTTATCGAATTCTGGAATAAAAGAGTTGTATACAGTAGATCCTCATTCTGAAATTGTTCTTAAAAATTATTCTTTCTATAAAGGTAGCTTAGACCCAAGCAATGTTATAGCAGGTT
>JAVZIY010000025.1:0-9509 GCA_038998005.1 Candidatus Aenigmatarchaeota archaeon | reverse complement strand
ATTATAGCAGGAGTTGTAGTATACTACATTAACAAGATAATAATTCTTTCAAACAGGATCGAAAATGCATGGAGTCAGATAGATGTTCAGCTGAAAAAAAGGTCTGATCTGGTTCCAAACTTAGTTGAAACAGTAAAGGGTTATATGAAGCATGAAAAGGATGCAATAAGGATGGTTACTGAAGCAAGGGAAAAAATGATGGGTGCAACTAGCTTGAAAGAAAAAGCAGCTGCTGAAAAAGAGTTAACTCAAGCTTTGAAAACAATTTTTGCAATCGCAGAGAATTATCCTCAACTTAAGGCAAGCGAGAACTTTAAACTTTTACAAGAGCAGCTTGAAGGAATAGAAAATAAAATAGCTTATGCAAGGCAGTTTTACAATGACTCAGTTTTAAGATTTAACAATACAATTTCCACAATACCTGGAGTTTGGTTTGCAAGTCTTATAGGTAAAAATAAACCAAGAGAATATTTTGAGATTGGAGAAGAGGAAAGGAAACCAGTAAAAGTGGAATTCTAATGGAAAGAATAAGCTTTTATGACCAGATAGCAAAGAATAAAAGGAACTCTCTTTTTTTAGCTGCAATTGTCTTTTTCTTTCTTGTAGCTTTAATCTATGTGATAAGTTTAATTATTTTTCCTGGTCTAATTTTCTCTTTTGAAATGTCAATTCTTGTTATTATTTTTTCCGTCTTTTTAGTATTCATTTACGCATATTTTTCCTTTAACTATGGGGATAAAATAGTTCTTTCAGCAACAAATGCCAAGCCAATAGATGAAAATAATCCAAAATATCTACATTTGGTTAATACTGTCGAAGGTTTAAGCATAGCTGCAGGAATACCAAAACCAAAAATTTACGTTATTGAAAGTGAGGAAATAAATGCTTTTGCCACAGGAAAAAATCCAGAAAATTCTTCGATAGCAGTAACCACGGGCTTACTTGAAAATCTAAATAGAAGTGAGATAGAGGGTGTGATAGGGCATGAAATTTCTCATATAAGAAATTATGATATAAGGTTTATGACTTTGGTGGCTGTAATGGTTGGTTTAGTTGCTATTCTGAGTCATTCATTGTTAAGGTCTTTTTTGTATGGTGGTGGTAGAAGAGAAAGAAGAAATGGCTCTGCCATATTTTTGCTTCTTGGTTTAATACTAGCCTTAGTTTCCCCGGTTATTGTAAGAATAGTTCAATTTGCGATTTCAAGAAGAAGAGAATTTTTAGCAGATGCAAGCTCAGTAGAACTAACGAGATATCCTGAAGGTTTAGCTTCTGCCTTAGAAAAAATTATGAAGATAAACCAAGGAAAAATGAATATAAGTGAAGCTGTAAGTCATCTGTTTTTCACAGATCCTAATAGAAGTCCTTTGGATAAACTGTATGCAACCCATCCCCCAATAGAAGAGAGGATTAAAATATTAAGGAGTATGTAAAGAATAAATTCTGGAAAAAAGAAAAATTTCTTAGGGAAAATGTTTCCTTTTGGAAAAGGGAAAATTGAAATAATTCTAGAAAAGTATAATTTCTCTCCTGGCGAGATAATAAAAGGAAGAGTTATTCTTAAACTTAAAGAGCCTATCATGGCAAGGGCACTTAAAGTAGGTCTCATAGGCGAGGAAAAAAGCTTTTCTGGGAAGAAAAAATCTTCTACTAAAATATTTAGTTTTGAAATGCCATTAGATGGAGAAAAGGAATATTTAGAAGGAGAGTATAATTTTGAATTGAAAATTCCATCCAATCTTTTAACTATGCCACAAATTCCTGGCGTTATAGGTGATGTGATTAAAGGGATACAAATTCTTTCTGGAGTAGGGACAAGAATTTCTTGGTATGTGATAGCAAAGTTAGACATACCTTCTGGTCTGGATGTTTCCAAAAAGGTTCAAGTAAACATAGGTTAAAACTTAAAATTTTAAGAAACAAAACTCAATTGTGAAATCGTGAGAGAAAAAGAATTAGTTCTTTTGATTTCTAAAGAAAGTTCTTATTTAGTTGAGGTTTCTTCTAGAAAAATTAACACAAAAGACGGAATTTTTGATTTAGGTTTGCTTAAAGAGAAAAATTTTGGGGATAGAATTAAAACCCATTTGGGAAAGGAATTTACTATAGCAAAGCCGAATATCATAGACATTCTTGAAAAAAAGATAAAAAGGTTACCACAAATAGTTATGCCTAAGGATGCTGCTTTAATCTTTGCTTATACTGGAATAGAAAAAGGAAGCTTGGTAGTGGATGCAGGAACTGGTTCAGGTTTTCTAGCAATATTTATTGCAAATTATATTAAGCCTGGGAAGGTAATAACTTATGAAAAAAACAAAAAGTTTGTAAAAGTTGCAAAAGAAAATATTAAAAGCTCAGGCTTGTTTAAATTCATAAAATTAAAGGAAAAGGATATAACAAAAGGTATAGATGAGAGAAATGTTGATTTGATTACTTTAGATTTAAAAGATGCAGAAAAGGTAATAGAACATGCTTACAAGGCTTTAAAGCCAGGAGGCTGGCTGGTTATTTACTCTCCTTATATTGAGCAAGTTATTTCTGTTTTTAGGGAAATAGAGAAAAGAAATTTTTCTAATTTAAAAATTGTTGAAAATGTGGTAAGGGAGTGGCAGATTGAAAAATATACTAGACCAAAAAGCTTTGGTTTAATGCATACAGGCTTCTTAACTTTTGCAAGAAAAATTTATTAAATGTAAGTTAAAGGTAAATTATGGTAGAAAAAGTAAAATCGCAAGAATTTCCTAAGCCAATGCCAGAAATTACTCCCGAAATGATTCAAACTGCTTTAAAGGCTTTGGAAGCAAAAGGTATGGTTTATTATACAGAAAAGGGAGTTTATATTCCAACAGAAAGCGGATGGAAGCTTTTAATGGAAATTAAGCCCGTGAAAGAAGAAATAATTGCTTATGGCCATCCTAATATTACTGCTACACACAAAACTACTTTTGAAGTTACAAAAGAAGAGAATTTAGGAAAGGAAGGAAGTTGTATAATAGGGGTAAGAGCTAATAAAGCGTGCAAGGATTTGAACGAAGAATTTAAAAATGCTCTTAAAGAAGGAAAAAAGGTTGAAATAATAATTGAGGTTGAAGGAATTTCAGATAAAGTTATTGCCTTTGGTTCACCTGCTTTAAAGCTAAGCGATGAAAAAAGTATTATTGTAAGAAAAAGCGATTACATAGATAAAAGGACTTTGGCTATACTTTCTGATAAGTCTGCTTGTGATATAAAAAGGGAAATAGTTGAAAAGATGAAAAATCCTCAAACTAAGATGAGAATAGTTCTTGAAGTTAAGGGATAAATTTTAAAAGGGGCTGTAATTTAACTTGGCAGAATACCAGCCTCGGGTGATTAAGAGAGCGCTGGCAGTCTGGGTTCAAATCCCAGCAGCCCCATAGAGATTATTTCTCAATTAGCTCAACTTTTTTATAGCTTCTATAGCACGCTTTCTTATTTCCTCAGCCATTCCCTCATATCTTTTTAACTCTCTTATAGAAAACCATTTCAATTTTCCCTCATCGCTATCTTTAATTTTTTTTATGACTATTGGCTTACAAAAATAGTCAAAGCCCAGATGGTCATGCTTTTCATCAATTTCATGAACATGCATACTTTCTGGTAAAAACAATGGCTTTATCCTTTTTCCTTCAACAGCAACTTTTTTCCCAACTATTTCTACATCCAATCCTGTTTCTTCTTTTACTTCTCTTATAACTGCTTCTTCTGGTGTTTCCTTAAAATACCCATTTTCATCCTGCTTTATATGGCCACCAATGGGAAGCCATTTCTTTAATTCATTATGGAAAATCAACAAAACTTTTCTATCTTTTACCACATAAGCACTTGCCACAAACTGATAAGGTTTTCCTCTTCCACCATACTTCATATTCTTTATGTTATTTTCTAAATATTAATTATGAAAAGTTTAAGGATAATGCCTTTTGGTGATATCCCAGATTATATTTTAAATGCGATAAGTGAAGAATTAAGAGGATCTTTAAATTTAATGACAGAAATTAGCGAGCCAAAAGGATTGCCAAAAGAATTTTACAATCCAATAAGACATCAATATATTGCGGAAAAAGTTTTGGATTTTATATCTCAAAAATTTAAGGGAAATATATTAGCAGTTTCAAGTGAAGATTTATACTCAGAAGGTTTAAATTTTATTTTTGGCCAGGCAGAACTTCCAGGAAGAGTTTGTATAATATCTATCCACAGACTCAACCCAAAAATTTATAGACAGCCAGAAAACAAATCTCTTTTCATAGAAAGGGCTGTAAAGGAGGCTAAGCACGAAGTTTGTCATGCCCTATTCGGTTTAAGGCATTGTGATGATCCTAATTGCGTAATGAGCTTCAGCAACACAATTTTCGATGTAGATAAGAAGAGCAAGGAATTGTGTAAAAAATGTAAAGGAAAAATTTTAAGAAAGTAAGTTTTAAAATTTATTTAATCGGTGAATTGAATGGAAAGGGAAGAATGGGAAGGAGAATTAATTGAAAATAGGATAATAATTTGGGATCCTGATTCTGTTACTCTTTATGATGAATCTGGATATGGAAAGCCTCAACCTGAGACCAAGCCAGAAAGGCTTGAGTTGGATTTTGTAGAAGCAGCTTTTTTAATGGAAAGAAAAAAATTAAAAGTTTGGAAAAAGGAAAATGAAGAAAAAAGGTTTTTGACGTTTCAAGAATTTATAGAAATGGCAAGCGAAAAAATGAACCAATTCATGCCTCAATTTATAGTCTACAGAGATTTGAGGAATAGAGGTTTTTTAGTGAAAACAGGTTTTAAATTTGGAACATTTTTTAGATTGTATGATAGAGGAGTTAAACTTAAACGTGGTCCAAAAGCACCACATGAGCATACAAAAGCTGTTGTTCATGCTGTTTCAGAGGAAGCAGCTTTCAGTTTGCCTGAAATGTCAAGGGCAGTTAGGTTAGCTCAAAATATTAGAGCTACTATGTGGTGGGCTGTTGTTGATAGGGAAGGGGATGTAACTTACTATGAGATTAAAAGGATTACACCATAGCCAGTAATTCAAAGTGAGCTTATGGGAAGGATAAAAACCTCTTTGGTTAAAAGAATAGGCTTAAGCCTTTTAGAAAAATATCCTGAAAAATTTTCCCAAGATTTTAAAAAGAATAAGGAAGTTTTGAAGGAAGTGATGGAAATTAAATCAAAAAAGATAAGGAATATGGTAGCAGGTTATATAACTTCTTACTTGAAGAGGAAAAGCTAATTTTTATTCTTTCAATTTCAAAATTAAATTATGAAAAAGTCTCAGGCAAAAATAGATGAGTTTGCCTTCATTCTTCTTGCAGGCCTCCTTTTCATAATCATTTTAACAGTTGCATGGTCAAGCTTACCCAAGCCATTTGTTGAAGTTTCACCAGAATTTCTATCTCTTGTTGCTGTGAGAGGAAGCACATCAAAAGCAACTTTATTCCTTAACGGATCTGCTAACAATGTTACCCTAAGGGCAAGAGGTGGCATAGCAAACTGGGTAAAGTTCAGTAAAAATGGATTTTCACTGGCAGGGGAGCTTGAAGTAACCATTAGCTTTATTGTTCCAATTTCTACACAGATTGGTACTTATTCTGGTAGTATAGAAATAGAATTTGATGGTGAAAAAAAGACAATTACTGTTACCTTGGATGTTGTTGAAAAAGAAGCAGAATCCTATTCTACTTTTAGGTTTGGTGATTTTTCCATTTCTTATTTTTCAGGAAAGGAGAAGATAGCTTCTAAAACTGATTTTGAAATTTCAAGGGGATATTTTTCAAACTATCCTTCAACTCTTGTAGCTATTGTGGATAAATTTGAGAATATAAAGTCAGGCTTAGTTTCCTTAATTATAGAGGAAACAAATAGTGAAGGAAATTTAATAGTTAGCTTTAATGGTAAAACCATTTTTAATGAAAAGACAGGTGCCGGAAAAATAGAATTACCGATACAAAAGGATGAAATTAAGAGTTCTAATACAATAAAATTGGAGGCAGGATTGCCAGGATGGAAATTCTGGATGAATACTGTTTACAGGATTAAAGAGTTGAGTTTTGAAATAAATTATGAAGGAATAAATTTTAAAGAGTCTATTTTTTCTCTCAAACAAGAAGAGATATCAAATTATAAATGGGGGAAAATAACTTTCCAGATTAGGAATAAAACTGGAACTGGAAATTTAATAATCAGATTAAACGATGAGGAAATTTACAATGGTGTTCCAGAAGCTCCTATTGGAGGATATTTTGGTGTATATCTTGGTGATGCTAAATTGAACAGAACGAACAGGGTTCTTTTTTCAACAGGAAGAGATTCTAGTTATGAATTGGGTAACGTTATTTTAACTATAGCCTATTCAAGCTATTAAAGTTGCTAATGCTATTAAATCCCTTGTTCCTGTAGCTCCACCCAAAATTCCTATACATAACTTTAAAAAATTATTGAATTCCTTGTCATCTGAAAATTTATCTATTAGGATTAAAACAAGAATAACCGCTAAAAGTTTTGCGAAGATGAAAGAAATCGGAGAGAAAATGTTTATTAAAAATGTAGGGAGAATATGTTGCTCCCCAAAACCAAAAAATTGAATAGAAGTGAAAGTTATGGATGCATCAAACATTTGAACTAAAGTGACAAGCTTGTTTTCTAGATTCCATTTTTTAAAAAAATAGAAAATCAAAACCCATGGTGCATAAAATAGAATGAAAAGAAGTATTCCATAAAAGTTTTTAATTTCTAAGAATGGAAGGGGGATTGAAGCTAAGATTATTCCAATTAAAAAAACTGGCTTATGATATGGTATCCCTTTTTTGTTTTCAAAAAATTTGAAAATAAGAATTAAAGGGAAAATTATACAAAAAACAAAAAAGTAAATTCCTGGGGTTACGAAAAGATAAGAATTTAAAATCTTAGCATCCTGTAAAACCCTTATTGTTCCGCCAAAAACTATGTATGGGGAGATTGCTAGAGCAAGTCTTTTATCTATTTTTATTTTTAATTTTTTCAAGATTTTAAAAACAATGAAGATAGCAAGTATGAAAACAATTCCATAGGTCAAGGTTTTAGGTACATCATATCCACTTTTCTTTGGATAAAGGAAGTAATCAAGGATTGACATAACTTAAATTAATATTTTCTGAAATTTAAAAGATATTCAATGAAGAGAAAAATTTTTTTACCCTTTAGCTTGATCTTATTGGTATTTCTTTCTGGCTGTACCCTTCCTTGGGATCAACATACATTACCAACTTACAAAGATGATGCGATAACTATAGAAAATTATGCAGTTTCTTCAACAGAACCTTATGCAGGAGGTTCTGTCACAATTCAGTTTTTAGTTCAAAACAACATAGAAGATGAAATTGAAAATGTAGAAGTGAATTTTTTTGACCTTTCTGTATTTTCATTACAGAAATTGGATTGCGGTCAAGATGGTATAAAGGGAGAAAAAAATTGCTCTTTTAAATTAGACAGCTTGGACTATCATCCTATTAAAATAGCTCTTGAAGCTCCTTCTGAAGAAGTTATAACAGCTCCAACAAGGTTTACTATAAGCTTTTATGTTAAGTATAACATGAGCTCAAAGAGAAGTGTAATGATTCCTGTTATAGATGGAATAATAAAAACTGAACCAGAATCGAGCTTTTTGGTTAGTGAGCAAAAACATGGGCCTGTGAGAGTAGATTTTGATTTTCCAATTAAAAGAGTAAGAAGAGAGGATAGTAGGGAAATTGTTGAAAGATGGGTAGTTGCAGGGGAACCTTTTGAAACTAAAATTACCTTTAAGCATACAGGAACTTTAAGAGATGTTCAGCCAATTAATATATCAAATAATACAATAAAAATAGAAGTTAAAGAATTAAATCGCACTAGTATATGCGATTTTGGGGTAAACAATTTTTCCTTAAAGAACATAGTTTTACTTTCAACAAGCGAAAGGAATTTGTTAAAGTGCAATTTCAATGCTACAAAAACAGGCTATCCTGAATATTTGGCTGAGCTTTCCATAGAGTATAACTATACATATTCCTTCATTAAAAGGGAAACTTTTACAGTTAAACCATCTATTTTTTAAATTTATATTCATAAGATTTTAAATTAAAATTAGATGAATATGAGGAAAACACTTGGATTATTGGCTTTGATAGGAATAATAGCGCTTTCAGGCTGTGTGGGGCCAGTGGTTCCTACAACACCATCAGCAGGAGGAGAAATTGCAATTGGTATGCTAGTTGAAGAAACAACTGTTCCAAGAGGTTCTCCAGTTGGTGTTACAGTAACTGTAGAAAACAAGGCTTTGGTTCCTGTGGAAAATGTATATGCAGAAGTTTATGGACCTTTGGACTGGTCTGGATTTAGTAAAAAAGGTCCTTATACGATTAGACCAGAAGAATCAAGAGATTTCTATTGGGTATTAACAAGCCCTACGGTTTCTGCAGATACAAGATATACCTTATATGGAAAAGTTCAATATGATATGACTGTAGATAAGACTTTCACAGCAACAATAGTAACTTATGACTATTACAAGAGAACGAAAAAGATTTCTACTGTTGAAGAATCTGCAACAAATGTTGGTGGTCCGGTAAGTATTTCAATATCTGCAGCAGGTGCTCAAAGGTATATCTACCCTGAGCAAGAGAGCATAAGGTTCCCAGTAAAAGTTGTAATAAACAATAAGGGAGCAGGAAAAGTTTTCTTGCAAGGAAGTCAGCCAACTCTAGATGATGGGTTGAATAAAGTTAGCGTAACTGTAAGCTCAACGAATAATGTATTAAGTTGTGCTGATGTTCCAGGAACAGTAACCCTAGGAAAGGATGGAACATATGTTTTGATATCTTGTGACTTAATAATAAACAAAGCAGATATTGAAGCAAGTGGAATAGCAACTTACACAGGAACGATAACAGTTCAATTCAGTTATATACAAGACTTTAGCTCACCCGCGATAACAGTAACAGCGTTGCAAAGATAAAGACTTTTTTCAATTTTAATTTTTTGGAATTTTCTTAATCCTTATTTTATCTTTTTGAAAAAGAAAATAATATTTAAATGAAAAAGCTTACATACCTTTTCCCATTGATTTTAATATTTTTTTCAGGATGTGTTCAGCTTCCTTTTCAAACCTCTTTTCAACAGCAAGCAAAGGATGTAAAAACAGAGTTAAGAGTAGATACAACAAATATACAAGCTGGAGGAAAGGTAGGAGTAAGTATAATAATAGAAAATTATGCAGATTTTGAAATAAGGAATATTTCTGCAAAAATATATGGGCCTCCTGGTTGGGAGGGAGAATTAGGAGTAACTAGAACTTATTCTACTATTCTTTATCCAGAAACAGGATATGAATTTCTATGGAAGCTTAAAGCTCCTTCTAATGTTGAATATAAAAAATATTATCAGATATTTGCTGATTTAAAGTACAATGGATATAATAAGAAAAGGGCTATTATTACAGGAGTAAGTTATGATTATTATAAAAGAATAGGGGGTTCTTCAGG
>JAVZIY010000024.1:0-9892 GCA_038998005.1 Candidatus Aenigmatarchaeota archaeon | reverse complement strand
CTTGAGAGCATGGACGGAACGAAAGGATATAAAATAAATTTAATTAATGATACTGCTGGAAGAACGGTTTCTACTTCTAAGTATATTAAAATCTCAAGGGGAAATATTATATCAACTCAAGAAAATGGAAAAACTTTAACTATTACAGAAATTAAAATTTTACTTGTATGAAAGCTATTTCACTTATAGTTCAGTTTATCCTTTTTTTCTTGATTGGTTTATCAATTTTTCTTTCTGTTGGGATGATTTTTAGTAATCAATATATTCTTGTTAGGCAAGATATAATAGAAGAAAGGATAAAAAATGTTGCAAATTACTTTGCCTCTCAAATTGTTTCTCTTTATATTTCTTGTATAGAGTGTGATTATGCGTCTCTAACAGTAAATTCAGAAGATATACAGCATCCTTATAAAATTTACTTACATGATGATAATCTAACAGTTTCTGTCTTGGATATAGGTAAAAATTATTCTATAAAGTTAAACAATTTTAATGAAACCCTTGAGTTTTCTGGTGAAGCCGTTTCAGGAAGACCAGTAATTTTAACTCTGGAAAAATCAAATAATAAATTAAGGATAGAGAATGGTTAGGCTAGGTAATTTTGTTAGAAAAGCAAAGGAAGGATATAAGATATATCAATTAAGGAAAGCAGAAGAAAAAGTTCCTTCCATAGAAGTAACTACCCAATTTCCTTCAGAACTTAAAGCAGTTCTAGAAGAAAAGGAGGAAGAATTTAAATTTGAGGGTTTTGAAATACCAAAATTTGAAACTAGAAAAGTAAAAGCAGGAGGAATAAGCAGAGTAGAAGAGGAAAAGGTTCAACTAACATACCCATTAATACCAAAAAAACCAAAGAAAGGTGAGAGAGTTTTTTGCTATGCTAAAATATTCTGGGACCCAAAAACTGATAAGTATGTGTATAATGTTATAGAGCCTAAGCTTTCACCTCGATTAGAGGATGTTTTCAAAAAAATAAAAGAGTTACTTGAGCAGAAGCTTGATATAGATTTTTTAAAAATAAAAAGAGTTGAGGCAATAGAATACCTGAGGAAAAATGTAGACGAGCTTTTAGATTTTTTCGGCTTAAATATTTCAGAGGAAGAGAAGCAAAATCTTTACTACTATATAGAGAGAGATTTTGCTGGTTTGGGTAAAATAGAGCCATTAATGGTGGATGATGAGATAGAGGATATAAGTTGCGATGGTTTGGATGTTCCAATTTATGTCTTTCACAGGAACCCAAAGTTAGGATCTTTGCAGACCAATGTTGTTTATAGAGATTCAGATGAGCTGGATTCTTTTATAATAAGGCTTGCCCAGCTTTGTGGAAAGTCTGTTTCTGTGGCAAATCCTTTAACGGGTGGTACTTTACCAGACGGTTCGAGATTGCAAGCTATGTTAGCTACAGATATAGCAAGAAAGGGAAGTAATTTTACTATCCGTAAATTCACTCATGAACCATTAACGCCGATGCATTTATTAAATTATGGCACAGTAGATGTTAAAGTTTTGGCTTATTTATGGCTAGTTGTCGATATGGGGAGAAGTATTCTAGTTTCTGGTGGAACTGCTTCTGGCAAAACAACCTTGCTTAATGTCCTTTCCCTATTTCTTAGGCCAGAAAGAAGAATTGTTTCAATAGAAGAAACGGCAGAGCTTAAGCTACCACATCCACATTGGGTTCCTTCTGTTGCAAGAACTCCAATGGTTGTTGAGGAAGGAAAAAGAATAGGAGAAGTAGATTTGTTTGATTTGCTTAGAGAAAGTCTAAGACAAAGGCCAGACCATTTAATAGTAGGGGAAGTAAGAGGAAAGGAGGCATATGTTTTATTTCAACAGATGGCAACTGGGCATCCAAGTCTTTCAACAGTTCATGCAGAAAACTGGGAAAAGCTTATGGATAGGCTTACTTCCCCACCCATAGCTTTACCAATAGCTTTGCTTGGAAGTCTAGACATAGTTGTTTTCATGATGAGAGGAATGTATAAAGATAAACATGTCAGAAGAATTACAGAAGTAGTTGAGATCGTAGGATTACATCCTAAGAAAAGGACACCAGTTACAAACACTGTCTTTAAATGGAATTCGATTTCAGATAAATTTGATGTTTTAAGTAAAAGCCATGTCTTGAAAAAAATTTCTGAGACTTCTGGCTTAACAGAAGAAAAAATAAAAGAAGAATTACAAAGAAGGATGTTAATCCTAAACTGGATGAAAGAAAAAAATATCACGGATTATAGAGATGTTTATCATGTTATAGCAACATATTACAACTATCCTGAAAGAGTCATATCCACGATTCTTGAGGGAGGTTAATGGGTTCTGTTGAAAAAATTTCTATGAAACTTTTTCATGAGTTAGCTTTATTTTTAGAGCCGATTTTTCCTGAGCTTAGAGATGATTTAAAAATGGCAAGAATGAGAATTTCTGCCCAAGAATATATAGCAAGGTCAATTTTCATAGCTTTCTTGGTTTTTTTAGCAGAAGTTCCAATCCTTTCATTCATCTTTGGTATAGCTTTACAAACCTTTCTTTTTAGCTTTATCTTTTCTTTTACCATTTCAATCCTTTTGGCGGGATCTTTTTTCTTCCTTTCTCTCAATTACCCAAAATTAATGGCAAAGGAAAGGGCAAAGAAAATAGAAAAAGATCTGCCTTTTGCCACACTTTTTCTTTCAACCATAGCTGGTTCTAAGTTACCACTCTATAAAATTTTAAACATTTTTTCAGAGTTTGGAGAATACGGGGAGGTCAACAAGGAAATTTTGGATATAGTTAGAAGTGTTGAAGCTTTCGGTTTGGATATAAACACATCTCTACAGAGGGCAATAGAAAGAACTTCATCTAAACCTTTCAAAGATTTGCTTTGGGGAATGCTTTCTGTAAACAAGACAGGAGGGGAAATGGACATTTTTCTAAGGGAAAAAGCAAAAAATTTTATGGAAGAATATAGAAGAAAGCTTTACGAATATTCCAGGCAGCTTATGTTCATAATAGAGATTTATTTAACTTCCATAGTTTTGGGTGCTATTTTCTTTACTATATTAACAGCTATAATGGGTGGAATGGCAGGTGGGGGCGGTTTAATAGTAATTCAATTTTTGCTAATAGTTGTATTCATACCCTTAATTACCTTTGGTCTTATATTTGTGATTAGGTCAATGAACCCAGGAGGAGAATGATGAAATTCAAAAGAGAAATTAAAGCTTTAATAATTTCTTTAGCAGTTTCTGTAGTTTTTGTTTTAATAGGAGTTTTAAGTGGAGATTTGGGTGTAATGGGGAACTCCATAATTCTTTCAACCTTAGTAATAATTGGTCCTCAAATCTTCTTCAAGCATCAAGAGCATAAATATTTAAAAGAAATGGAAACAAGGTTTCCAACTTTTTTAAGGGATGTTGTAGAAACTATTCGCTCAGGGATGCCCTTCCATCAAGCAGTAATTTTAAACAGTAACATAGATTATGGAAAGCTTTCCATTCATGTTAAAAAAATGGCTCATCAACTTTCATGGGCAGTCCCTTTTGATAAGACTGTAAACTATTTTTCTCAAAGGGTTATCCAAAGCAAAAAGCTTTCATCAGGCTTGAGAACGATAAGAGAGTCTTTTAGGTCTGGTGGAGATGTTATTTCAACATTAGAGTCTGTTGCAGATAGCATGATTATGGTCGAAGAATCTGAAAAAGAGAAGAAGAGCCTGTTAAGTCAATACATCATTCTTATGTATGCAATTTCTTTTATGTTTGTGGGAATAGTTGTTGCTATAAATAAGCTAATGATTCCTATATTTCAAGTTGCTACTGAAAGCCAAACAGGAATTTCACTTGGTGGTATGGGAGGAATGGGATTTGGTTTATCCAATCCATGCACACAAACTGCTGGTTTTGGCTATATGGTTTGTCAAGGCTTTGATGTAATCTCAAATGCTTTGGGATTAGGAAATGTTTTCGATGAAAAAAACATAGGAGCTTACTACGTTTCTTTATTCTTTTTAATGAGTGTTATAGTTTCCTTTTGCTCAGGAATTGTTGCCGGGCAAATAAGTGAGAATTCTATTGTTGCAGGAATTAAACATAGCATAATAATGATTTCAGCTGTAGTCGGCTCATTCTACATTTTAGTTTATCTTAAACTCTTGGGGGTTTAAATTTAAGTTAGAATTTCAAAATTATTAATTGTGAAAGCTCAATTAAGCTGGGAATTTGTCGCAACAGTTTTTCTTTTCATAATTTCCACAGTTTACTTCCTTTTTGTAATTTTTCAACTCTCTCCTTATGTAAAATATGGGATAGAAGCAGAAACAAAAAGGGCGAAAGCATTTAAAATTTCTGAAATTTTAATTAGTGACCCAGGGGAGCCAGCTGATTGGAGCAAGGAATATTTTGGGCCTTCCCTTAAAACTTATAGGCTTCCTATAAATTTTTCCGGTTATACTTCTATAATTCCAAATTATTCTCTTTTAATTTCAATTAATACTCAGCAATTAATTTCTAGCAATAAATCGGACGGAAATTGCAATAGTATAAGATTTACTGATGACAGTTTCAATTCTCTTTTTTACTATTTGGAAAGTGGGTGCAATTCACAAAATACAAGAATTTGGATTAAAACCAACTTGCCTTTAAACAGGAATGGAACGATTTACATGTATTACTATAATTCTACTATAGAATCATTAAGCGATGCAAAAAAAGTTTTTGATTTATTTGACGATTTCTCTAATTCAAGCTACACGAGCGGAAGGTGGTATTTTGAGAATAAGTAAAAATTTTAATTCAATTAGAAAAATATTAGTAGAAATTGGAGTAGTTATTCTTTACTTCTATATGTTACTACCTGTTGCAAACTCTGCAACCCCTATATCTTCATGTACAGATATAAATAGTCCAGGTGAATATTACTTAGAAAGAAGTCTAATTAGTACTACTGCCTATTGTATATCAATTTGGGCTAATAATGTAATTCTGGATTGTAGAGGGTATAAAATAGATGGATTCGGTGCTCCCAAAGTGTATGGCAAAAATTATGGGATTTATGTTACTCGTAATAACATTCAAACGACAAATATAACTATTAAAAATTGTGTCGTGACTAATTGGGTAAATGGTATTTACCTTTCTAAATCTAGTGGCAATACAATTACAGGCTCAACTATATCCTCCAATAGCAATGGTATTTACCTTTATGAATCTAGTGGCAATACAATTACAGGCTCAACTATATCCTCCAATAGCAATGGTATTTTCCACCATGCTGGTAGTCTGTCCAATTTAGTATATTATAATAGAATAGAGAAAAATGAAGTTGGAATTCAAATTGGACCTTATGCTGGAAGAGATTGGCTAATATACAATAATTTATTTAATAACTCAGCCAATGTTTATGTAAGCCAACAAAACAATTGGAACACTATACAGCAATCAGGGACAAGAATTTATTCTCAAGGTAGAGAAATAGGAGGTAATTATTGGACCAACTATACAAACAACGGATATTCGGATATATGTAATGACGCAAACTGCGATGGATTTTGCGATCAACCATTTATATTGAATGATTTAAATATAGATTATCTACCCTTGAGTAATAAATATGATGCGGATCCTCCAACTTATTATAATCCTTCTTATTCTACTCCCTATGCAGGCTATCCTGTGAATTTTTCCATTCTTCTTAAGGACAATTGTGCAGGTCTTTTTCATTATGAATTCTGGTTTGATAACTGCACAGGCAATTTAATAAAAGTAGCGGAAGAGGATTATTGGTGGGGTTATGTACCGCAAAAATGGGTCAATTTAACATTAGAAATTAATTCAACAGTTGGATGTATGATTAGATGGTGCTTGAAATTTGTAGATAAAAATGGGAATTTGTATGATAATTGCGGTTGGCCATTCTATTTTTATACTCGTCTCCCACCTTTTTACTCTGAGGCAGATCTTATTTCCCCCCCTCCTCAATTTGAAATTATCCAAGGAAGAACCTTTTTAGTTAATGCGAGTGTTACTTGCAAAGGATACAGAGCTCAATGTCTTAACGTTTCAGCAACTGTGAGATATAATAGAACAACATCTCTCCCAAACTTTCCGATAAACGAAACAGAAGGAGCAAAACCACTTCATGTTGTAAAAACTAAAGTATGGCCATATAATTATACTTGTATTTCAAATTGCATGAAAAATCCATATGAAGATGAACTCGATGATGATAGTGATTTTCTTCTGGAAGTTTATGAATATAATGGTCAGAGAGGGATAGCCGAGTTCAAATATTATGGCATCTCACCCAATTCAACACTATATATATTAACTTCAATTGAAGAGATATATGGTACACCATATAATGGCTATATACAAATTTTTAATTTTTCTAGCAATAGTTGGTATAATTGGTTGTACAATATTCCTAAAGGTTATTACAATATCTCAATCACACCATCCTCTGGGTTAGTTCAAAACGGGAGGTTAATACTTAGGCTTTACCCAGAATTTAACTCAATAATAGAGATTTATAATACTTACATAGAGCAGTCTTCTAATAGGTTGATGTGTGGAGATTTAAAGGAAAATGAAAGCTGTAATTTGATATTTGGAATTAATGCAACAGAAAATTATTTCACATCTTGGTCTGTAGATGTTCTTTTCAATATGTCCGGGGGTCAAAATGATACTTCAAATTCTATAGTTAAAATCATTCCAGGTGTAATGAGTGTTGATTTAACTTCTCCTTATGGTGGAAACTTTAATCAATATTCTATCATTACAGCAAAAGGAAGAGTTTATTGTGATGGGAATTGTGGCCAAATTTTTGGAGTTTTGAAATATAATAGAACTTCTCAATTTCCAGATACAGAAATAAGTAATATACCAGCCACACCCTTTTATATAATTTCAAACTATTCTGTCTGTCAAGGAAGCTATCCATGCCTTATAAATTGGACATTAAATGTTACTGGCGAAAAATATACAGATTGGAAAATAGGAATAACAATTTCTTCAGATTTGTTAGTTGGGAAAAAAACTTCAAACAATGTTACTATTAGCATTATTCCAAGAAACTGCTCTCAAAAGCCATTTTTAATAAACAGTAAACTTAGGCTTACAGTAGAATGCGAGGGGCAATTTTATTCTTTTGCAAGAAGTAAAGAAGAATTTAATTTTCAATATCCTTGGAAGGTTGAATTTGATTTATATCAAATTTCTTCTACCCCTAAAAATTTCATGGCAGGTTTTGGTAATGGAGGCTTAGATAGCTACGGGAGACCTGCAAATTCTTTTGTCTTTGAATTTAATGATACTCATATAAGATTTTTGAGATACAATTCCTCTTTGATAGAAGAATTAGGAAGCATAACTTATTCTAAACCATTCAACAACCATTTGAGTATAGAAGTGAATTCTTCTAACATAACTTTTATTGTTGATGGTGAAAGATTAGAATTTCCATTTTCTTCTTCAGTTAATTCTTGGTATTTTTTTGTAAATGCTTATAATAGCAAGGATACGATAGTTGATTTAGACAATATAATAATAAGGAAGAATATCTTGCCAGAGCCGCAGGTTTACATAGATTTTAACAAGGAAGAATATTTTGAAGTTAAAAGGCTTGGTTTGGCTTCAGAACAAAGGAAGCAAAATTTAATTTCTTTGGAAAAAGTTTCAAGGCTCTATCAAATTTGCTCACAAGGTGGATATGAATCTTTAAAAACAAATTTTGGCTTGGATGCAGAGTTTTATTTAGTAATTAAAAAATTGGATGATAGAAGTGTTTTATTGGCTTGTGGTTCCCCTCTAAGAGGGGAGCCTTTTGCTTTAATAGAAAGGATAATTGCTCTGGATGACGGAAGTTATGCAAAGCTTGAATTGAGGGTTTGGAAATGAAGGGTTTTGTTTCTTTTATCGAGCTTGTTACTGCAATAATAATTCTAATTGTAGCATTTACAATTCTTTTTCCCCCTTTAAATTATTCTTCAAAATGGGGTGAGGCTCTAAGCCTATCCAAGGGAAGGGATATAATTCTCTCTCTCGCTTCAAGCAATAAAATGTATGAATACTCGTTCAATTCATCTCTTTTAGAAAATTTTCTAATTCAAGCCTTAAATGAAACCAACTTCATTTATTACTATTCAACAGAAAATGCGATAAAACCTGAGATTTATATAGCATGTAATTGCACGCAAGATGAAATAAATAATTTGCAAAAATGGCTTGCAGGGTTTGAAATAAATGGAAGAGAAATAAATTTTTTAATATTTTACTCAAATCTGAACGAAATTAATGATCCAAACAAAAGAAGTGATTTACTTTTAATTCTGGGTAATAAAACTTTAGACCCTTTTAAAAATGAAATAAAAAAATATCTGGAAAAAGGAAATGGTATAATTTTAGTTGCAGACCCTTCTCTGGAGCAAGTTTCCCTAGGTGGAGATAGTGTTTATAGAGAAATTTTTGGTTTGGGAAGTGCTTCTTCACAAAATATTTTAGAATCAAATTTTAGTAATTTCAGAAAAAATCCTGACTCAGTTAAAGAAATTATTTATTATCCTTGGAAATTTTTTCATAAAATAGCATCTCCACTTTTTCCATCTTCATACTTTGGACCAATACCCGTGGAAAATCTAGCCCAGCCTTCTTGCTCGAATAAAGCAAATGGTACTTTTCAATTTTGGGTTTGTAACATAAACAGTGAAACTAAACCATGCTATTTAAAATTTTGGGTATGCGATTCACTACTTTATATAGACACAGATTGGAATGGGATTGCTGACAAAATAGTTAGCGAAGGAAATTATTTTCAAATAATAAATATTTATAATTCAAGCGAGTATTTGAATTTCTCCTTAAATTATTTGAGAATTGATAAAATTGGGATTTCATTTGAACTAGATTACAGATTTTTTAATTTTATAGAAGATTATCCAGTTTTGTACCCAGTTGAAGGTGATTCAGGTATAAATAGAATTTTAATTCAAGCCTCCGATACAACAGAAGATGGTAAGCCAGTGCCAGGAGTTATATTAAATTCTTCTGTAGGAAGAACAGCTTGGATTGCAGATTTCAGGAAAGAAGGAGTAGGTAATGATGAGAAGCTTCTTTTAGCTTCTTTAATATTCTGGGCATCTAATAAAAGGGGGAAAGAACTTTTTCCAAGGATGAAAATAGGATATACAACTCCTTATTTAAATATTGAAAATAAGGATGTTTATGAAGTTTACAGCTTTGAGTTAACTCTAGGTTATCCTTATTAACAAAAAGAAATAAATAATAGATGAAATTAAAATTAGTAAAATTATTTCATTTAATTCAATTTCTTTCAAGGCAGGAGAACTTCCGTAAACTGTAATATTTTTTTCATCGGTAGTTGGGCAGGGACATCTTAAACAAGTAATTCTCACAGTTATAGTAATAGGATTAGATTTTGGAATTTCACTTAAAATTTTAATTCCTATCTGACCTTTCTTAATAGAATTAGGTTTGACGTTTGTAATTATTTTGGAATAAACTTCCACATAAGCTTGACTTGGATAAAAAACATCTATTCTATAATCATCCTCGCTTATTCCTTCATTCACTACATAAACATTTACTGGCAAAGTTTGGCCTAGCGTTAATGCAGTGTAATTTATTCCTAAGTAGCCATGATGCTTGAATGGTGCAACAGGCTCGCCCTCTAGTAAAATTATTATTTCATCTTCTATGTCTGTTAAGAAAGTCACTTTAATGGTATTGTTGAGATTTATACTATCATTAGCTACTATCGTGAAATAATGATCATAATTAGTTGAATTAAAAAGAATATAAGGCTCATCAAAAAAGGTTGAATCTAAAGCATATCCTTCTGAGTTAGTGCAACCGCTCCAAACAATTTCAGACCCATATATAGAAACGTTTAC
>JAVZIY010000023.1:0-9914 GCA_038998005.1 Candidatus Aenigmatarchaeota archaeon | reverse complement strand
GGAACGTTGGGCACCAATATTTGTGTTCAAATCTGAAATAGTGCTCATTACGTAAACGAGAAATGGCGGAATAGAAAATTGCAATAGAGAAGTTTTGAAGGAAATTTTAGAGATTGTGATTAAAATAATTTCTCCTTTACTTCCGCATATAAGTGAAGAGCTCTGGGAATATCTTGGGAAAAAAGGTTTTGTCTCAGTTTCTAAGTGGCCAGAGCGTGAAAAAATCAATAAAAGGATCTTGAAGTTAGAAGAAAATTTAAAAAGTTTAATCGAAGATGTTAAAAATATAATTAAAATAGCTGGAAAGAAGAAGAATTGTTACCTATATGCTTATAGTAAAGAGGAATTAGAATATTTGAATGATGCAAAGGAATTCTTGAAAAAGATATTAGGTTTTAATAATTTAACAATTTTTAGGGCTTCTGATAGAAAAAAATACGACCCCCAAAACAAAGCTAGTAAAGCTAAGTATGGAAAACCAGGAATTTATTTAGAGTAGCTAAGAAAAGGATATGGCAATTACCTCTACTATCCCTGCAATAAAAAGCAGAACTATTGAAATAGCTAGAAGTTTTGCACTATCCCTAAAGATAAACCAAATCCATTTAGGCTTTCTTCTTGTTAAAGCCGCAGAAATGATTCCTCCTGCAATGGCTCCTATGAAATATGCAAGAATTTCCAAACTACCATGAGGAAAGAAAACCATTGCTGCTAATGGCAAAGCTTTTATTCCACCTATGCTCTTTGCGAGCATACCTATAGCTACAGCTAAAACAGAAGCATTCCAAGCAAGTATAAAAATAGCTCCTGCCCCAAAAATAAATGAAAAAAGAAAGGAGAGGAAAAGGACTCCAATATTATTTGAGACTATCATGAAAAAGGTATCTGGAGATGCAAAACTGCCTCTTATAGCATTTATCTCATTTACCTGATCTTCAAAAATCTTCTGGCTCATATGCTCTGGGAGAAGAAGATAAAGAAGAGAATAAGAAAAAACTATTGAGACGAAAAATATTGAAAAAATTAAAAGGATATTTTTATGCCTTTTCATTAAGCTTATATCTCTCCTGTGCTGATATAACTCTTCTTCTCTTGCCTCTTCGTATCTTAATAAATTAACCATAAAGGGAGTTATAGCAATAGTTAGAAGAAATGTAGTAAACATTCCTATTGATGATTGAAAAATCATATAAGAAATTAAAATACAAGTTAAGGAGATTGCTATACCGAAAAAGAATAAAAGGTAAGGTTTTTTCTCTGCAGTTTTTACGGAAACAAGCTTTTCTATTACCACAAATTAAATTTATAAAAATAAACTCTTAAAGTTAAAATGTTTAAAAATGAAAGTAAAAATTCCAAAATCTGCAATAATATCAGGCTTTTTAATATTCTTAATGCTAGGTTCGACTCTAACCTATTTTTTCATGAATCTTTTAAGTCCAACGGGAAGAGTAACTTTACCTGAGAAAAATATAATAGATTTCGAGCTTTCTTTTGAACAAGAAAATCTTGCGATCCGGCAAGGAAAAACACTTGTTAAATTTTTTTATTCAAATGAATGTGAAGGATGCTTTGAAAAGAAAGACTATTTAGAAAATCTTGCAAACAAGTATAAAGATCAGATAATACTTCAAGAAATCTTGTTAAACATAAGCTCTTATGAAATAAGATTCTCAAGCTTTTATGGGCAAAAAATTTTAAAAAATTCAAGTGAAGAAGAAATTTTTAAAACTTTTTGTGATATAATGTTTTCTCCACCGGCTGAATGTATAAAATTTGAGTGAGAAATTGAAGTTTGTAGGGATAGACCTTGCTGGAAGCGAAAAAAGAGAAACAGGATTTTGTGTAATGGACGAGAGAGTTTTTGTAAATACTAAAATCTTGTTTAAAGATAGTGAAATTATTGAAGAGGTGAGAAAGGCTAGACCTAAAGTTATTGCAATAGACGCTCCTTTAGCTCTACCAAAGGGAAGACTCGGATTAGAAAAAAAGTATGCAAAATTTGGACATTTAAGAGAATGTGATAAACAGCTCTTGAAAATGAGGATAAAGTTTTTTCCAATAACTTTAGGACCTATGAGAAGATTAACCCTAAGAGGAATGAATTTAAAGAAAATGCTAGAAAAGGATGGGTTTAAAGTTATAGAAACATATCCTGGAGGTGCGCAAGATATTTTGAAAATTCCTAGGAAAAGAAATTTAAAAAAGTTAAGAAAAGGATTAGAAAGAATGGGAATTAAGGGTTTTAAAAGAGAGTTGAATGAGCATGAATTGGATGCTATAACTTGTGCATTAGTTGGTAAAATGTACATTGAGGGAAAATATATGGCTCTTGGGGATGAAAAGGAGGCTCTATTAATTCTTCCTAAAGATGGGTAACAAATGGATTACAAGTTTCTTTCAAATCATTACAGGAAGGTGTTCCTGAACAGGAAATTAAATTGCACTCTGAAGTGCACTTGCAAAGGTCTGATGGAATATTCACATCAGAAGGATAAGAAGTTATATTGCAATGAGTACACCAGTTAACTAATGAATTCCTACATATCTCACAATTTGTTGATTGAGGGGAAATGTAATGAGAATAAATGTAAATCGAAGCAGTCAAAACAATTATACCAAGAACTATTAAAAGAACTTTGTCATAGGCTATGCTCATAAATTATAATTATTAAGAATTCCAAATTAATTTTATGGAAAAAAATAGAATAGAAACAGGAATTCCAGGATTGGACAAGCTAATTCAAGGAGGTTTTATTGAAGGTTCTACCATTTTGCTTTGTGGAGGTACAGGAACAGGAAAAACTATATTTTCTTGCCAGTTTATTTGGCATGGTTTGGAAAAGGGTGAGAATGGAGTTTACTTAACACTCGAAGAAGATAAGGAAAATATAATAAAATGTGCACAGGATTTTGGATGGGATTTTAAAAAATACATAAACCAGAAAAAGCTTATTGTCGAATCTATATTTCCCTCAAGCTTAGAAGAGATAAAAGATACTATAAGAGAGTTGATAAGAAGAGTGGATGCGAAAAGGTTTGTTCTTGATAGTTTAAGCGTTGCCACCATGGGATGGAAAGAAAGTGAATCGATGCCGATAATTAGAAGAGGTGTCTTCGAGCTTGCACGAACCTTGAAAGACTTACATGTTACCAGCATTTTAATAAGCGAAATACCAGAAGGTAAAATTAATAAGTTAAGTAGGCTTGGTGTTGAAGAGTTTGTTGTAGACGGGATAATAAGGCTTCACTACTTAGAGCTTGTGATAGGGAATGTTCCAAGAAGCTTAATTATAAGAAAAATGAGAAGAACTAAGCATGAAACTGATATATTTCCTTTTGAAATTACTGAAAAAGGAATAATAGTTAAAAAAGCGTAGTAGATGAATAATTTTATTTAAAAATTTTAAGTTCAGAGAGAAATGTTTATTAGTCTTTTTTTCTATCATAAATTAAAGGATTGACATGAGTATGACATTCTTATCTCAGAAATTAGAAAGGGAAATTAAAAATGATAAGATTAAAAATGGAAAAATTCTTAATAAAGTTATAGAGCCTGTTATAGATGATTGGGGAGAACGGTATTTAGTAGCAAGAGACCCTGAATCAGCCTTTCTTCATTTTAAGAATAAAACCTTACCTATTTTCAAGGAATGTATAAAAAACTTGTTTGCCATTACACCTTCAACTGAAAAAGAAAATGCTGAATATCTTAAAACTTTGGATGAGAGAATAAACGAGGCGAATAAAGTAAGTGAGTTTGATAAGACATTAACTATAAGATATCAGTTTGAAGTTGGAAATGGTTTAGTTAATTTTAGTTTTAAAAAACTTTTAAAAGAACATTTGGACTTAAGAAAGGAAAATCCTTACTCTTTGGAAAAAGAAATAGATTTTATAAAAAAGAATATAGGGTTTGCTGTTAGCAGATACGTTAAGAGTTATATGAAAAGCGAAAAATCTAGATTTGGTCCAAAAGGAATTTATGACACAAGCCCACTGGGACAAGCTGAATTAAAATTTGCATTTGACGAAATTTTAAAATTTAAAGTTTCTAAGGTTCCTGTACTTCCTTCTCTTAAACCAGAAAATTACTATGAAATCGGAATAGAAGATAGAACAATAATCTATGATATTTCCAATATAATGGAAAAAGCATCAGATAAATATGGCAACCTAAGATATTTCATTTCAAGATATGGAACAAAACCCTTATGTTACCCTAATATGTGTTTCGATTTTCTTTTAGAAAAAAACTATAAATTAGTAGGAACCTACCTTGAAATGATTGGATATTTGAAAGTTCCGGAATTTAAGCTTAGTCTAATTAAACCATTAGAGTATGTCGCTTAAACTTCTTCTGCATCCTCTTGAAGTCCTATAGTTGATTGCAATTTCTTCCATTCAATTTCTAAAAACTCTTCTTTTATTTCCTCGTGTGTTGGAAGAATTATATCATCCATTTCTGGTAAAATCCTAATCAAATCGTTTATTCTTTTTGGTGGTAAGCCATTTTCGTAAGAACAACACTCAGGCAAATCTTCAACTATATCATATGAAATTATTTTTCCCTTATTATCAGTTTTAAGTTCTAACTTATATTTTGGTTTGAGTCCACCATAACTATAGTTAGAAATGCTTGTAAGCTGGTTGAAAAATCTATTTTTAATTTCTCTTAAATTTTCTACGGGAACTTCTGTTTCAAGCCTATAAGCATCTTCTAAGTTGAACCATATTGGTATTTTTGCTTTCTTAATATAATCTGAGACAACCTCGAGCATTTCTTCTACTAGCTTATGCTTTTCTTCTATCCTATCCATACTTTTCCAAAATTAATTTTGTTAAAAAATCTTTAAATAGTTTATTATTTTTAAAGATAATTTAAAAATTACTTTAAAATTTTTAGTCAATTTTCTTTAATTTCTGCCACCACTCATTAAAATTTGTCTTTTCTAGTTTTTTTAATAAATTCTTTCCAGATTTTGTTTTAATTTTAAGAGAAATGTTTTCAATCCAATTTTTTGCATGCGCATAGCCTTTATCCATTAATTCTTTTGCAGTTGCAGCCATCTCTAGTAGGTCAGCATCCTTTGCTATTAGAGCAGCTTTTGAATCTAGTTTTTTGGTTCTCTTCCACAAACTTAAAATTTCTTTACCTATTTTTCCTAATTTTTCTAATTGTTCTTTAACAGCTTTTTCCTCTTCATATCCCTTTAAATACCTCTTTGCAACCTTGTGTATATCTCCAATTCTACATTCTTCTAATTCATGAAAAATTACTAAGATGCAAACCTCAAAAGGGTTTGGATAATTTTCCATTTTTGCAAGAACAAATGCTATTTGAGCTGCTCTCAAGTTATGCTCCGCGACGCTTTCAGGATTTTTTATTCCAAGCAACTTCCAACCTTCATGATCTATTCTTTTTAATTGTCCCAATTCAAAAACCCAATTCCAAAAATCTTTCTCTTTCATAAAAATCTATATTTTAATTTCTATTTCTCTTTCTTTTAAATTTTTAAGAGCAATTAAAGGAAGTTCAAAAAATTCTTTATTTGCACAGAAATTCTCTCAAAACTTTTTTGTTTCAGCCTTTTAAGGAAACTCTAACAAATATTGAGAAATTTGCTAGTTCTTTACAAAAATTTTTTCATACCAAGAATTATTCAATTTATTCTCAAGATTAATCTCATCTCAGGCTCTTTTTCAAGAGTTAATTTAAGAATCTTGATTAAATGTTTGAAAAATTTTTCATCCAAAATTAGTTCCTAATTTTGTCCAATTTTTTCCTTTCAGTATTTTAAATATCTCTTCACATGCTTTTTCCGATAATAATTTTCCAAATTTTTATGGCTAAGGTCTCTAAAATAAAACTAATTTTTCAACTTCTCTCTCTTTCTAAGGATTGAAAGGAATTTTAATCATCTAATCAAATTATATCTTCTTAGATATTTGTAGCAATTCTCGCATAAATAATAATTATTTACTCTCTTTGAATGAATTTGACAAATAGGAATTCTACAGTTGTTACAAATTGCCACAGCTTTTTTCCCACATCCAGAAAAAACACATTGTTTATCTGTTTTATTCATATTTTAAACTTGTTTAACTATTTATTAATTTTTTCAAATATCGATTTCATTTTAAGGCTGTCTTGCTCCAAGATAGGACTTTCTGATATTATTGTTATATCTAAATCTCTTCTGACAATTTCTCTTGCCAAAGGCTCAAAATCAGGCTTTTTTACTTTCAACTCCAAATGATACCTTTCATTTCCCCTTCCTATACCAACTGAAGAAAATTGAACGCAAGTAAAATGAGTGTGCAAATGCTTAAGCTTTAATGGCTTTAAAGAATCAAAAATTTTCGAATAATCTATGATACCACCCTGTCTTGCAAATATGTGGGCAAAATCTATTACTGGGACACAATTTTTTACATTTCTAGAAATTTGAATTATTTCTTCCAAAGTACCAAAAGTGGACTGTTTTCCTGTAGTTTCTAAACCAAGTTTAACTCCTTTAATTTCCATACTTTTTATCTTATCATTTAAATCTTCACATTCTTTTTTAACCTTTTCCAGAGCTTCTTGAGTAGATAATTTTCCGTAAAAACCTGGATGGAAAACTACTATATCAGCATTCATAGCTTCTGCTCTTTCCAAAGAATCTATGATCATCCTTTTGGAGTTCTCAATTTTTTGAGCTTCTTGAGAGCAAAGGTTTATGAAGTATGGTGCATGAACCGAAAGCTTAACATTTATTTCTTTTGCAATTTCCCCAGCCTGCTTTGCTATTTCTAAATTCATCTTTACACCTCTAACAAATTCAATTTCCATAGCATTTAATCCAAGCTCAGAAACAGTTTTTATTCCTAATAAAGTATTTCTCTCTTTACAAACAGTTGGAATACCAGCTGGTCCTAACCAAATCATTCTCTCAAAATAATTATTAGGATTTAAATTTATTTGAAGTTACCCAAAGAAAATTTTTAAGACCAATTCAAAAATTATAATTCCTATAGAGATGAAAACAAGTTGCTTTGGCTTAATTTTTATATATTCTTCTCCCTCTTCAGAGTACCTTAGCAATCCACCACTTCCCATGGGCATGTAAATTTTATCTTTTCTTGCCATAATTTCTTTTTATGTTTAAAGATTTTTATTTTTTTAAATTAAAAATAATGTAGGAAAATGACAGAAGAGTTTTATTCATTAGCTGAAGATTGGCGAGCAAGAAAAATTTTTGAATATTTAAAAAATAATTCTCCTGTCTCCTTAGAAAAACTTTCTAATGACTTGAAAATTAGTAAGGACGCTTTAATGAAGAGAATAAGAGAAATGGGAGAACTAAAAATAGTTGAAATTAAGAGAGCTATAGAATTCTACGAAGAAGTTGAAAAGTGGAAAAATCCATCTAAGATTTTTATATTTTTAAAAGAAGGGAATGAAAGTAAAAAATTTGAAAAAATTTTGAATGTTTATAAAATTAGACAAGAAAATCCTCAATTTTATATTTGAATTGAGAATCTGATTTTATTTCTCCCCTTATTTTAAGAATTTCCCTTGCCAAAATCCAAAATATAGTTGCTAGGGATTTTTTCCCTTTATTATTTGCAGGAATAACAAAGTCTATATTTTTTATATGATTAAATGTATTACAAATAGCTATAACGGGAACTCTAGCTTTTACTGCTTCGTCTACAGCCTGTTTATCTATTAGAGGATCTGTAACCAGAACGATATCAACATCAAAAAATTTTCGATAACTTGGGTTTGTTAAGCTTCCTGGCATAAATCTTCCAGGAACTGCATAAGCATCAACTATTTCAGCAAATTTTTCTATTATGCCATGAGTTACCAACAATCTTCCGGCAACCAGAATCTTCTTTGACCTTGCCAAGAATTTTGAAGCAACTCTAAGTCTTTCATCTATAGTTTTTAAGTTTAAAGTAGCAACACCATCAATTCTTACCTTATATATAAATCTTTCCATATCCTTTGTCTTGCTCTTCATTCCTATGTGTATCCCTGAAGCTAAATACTTTTGCTTTGAAATCAAAAGTTTTGGCATAACAAGAATTTTAGCTTTTAAGATTTAAAAACTTAGCCGATATAAGTTAGCTTTTCTTCTTTTGGCTTTTGTGCTTTAAGCAATTGGGAAACGGCTTTCATTTCCACACTTTCTATCTTTTTCATGAATTCTTCCATTTCCTTAACTTTTCTCTCGATTTTTGAAGTGTCTATTTTGATATTAAGAATTTTGATCAAAACTCTAAGAACAACTTCTGCACTCCTATGGTCTGGAATTATAGGAAATCCAGAAGTTTCTCCTAATAAACAAACCCCTTTTATTCCATGGTATTTTCCCAAGCCTATTAAAAGACCTGAAGCTCCAACTATTGTACCAACCTTACCACCTGAATCAAAATCTATTCCATATTTAGAATATTTTTTAATTAAACTCTCGTCGTTTGCTGCACCTACAACCTTTGGTTCTCTAACCTGCTCTCCTATACTTAAACCACCTAAAGTAAACATTTCCTTAACACCAAACTTTTTAACATAGCTTAAAATATTCTCAACAATTTCATAGTGTCCTTCTTGTGTTGTGCTTTGAGAATCTCCTATTAAGATTATAAGATCTCTTTGTCCCTTCTTCTTAGCTTTCCAATAATAGAATTCATTTTTTAAAACATGCGCTACACTATTTTGGTGTAGAAGTATAAATGGCATGAAATGAGAGGAGAGCAATTCTGCAAATTTAATTGCTTTAAGTTCTTCTGCCAAGTAGCCTGCTGCTATTCTTCCAACATTTCCTACTCCCGGTAAACCTTCTATAAAAATAGGATTTTTAAGCTTCGGTTTTTCTCTTTCAATTATCTGAGTTACCATACATATAATATCGATTTAAATTAATTTGTATTTTTGCATTGAATTTAAGTGAATGGTATTTCAAAAAATTAAAGTTAACTACATTTTTCTTAATTAAACAAGCACATTTTCACGAAATTAAAAATTAGTTTTCTCCTTTAAAAGTTCTCTCCTATATTTTCCGTATTTATCCTCAGGAGAAAATGGTGGTGGAATGGGATTTACAGTTTTTTTATTGCAATTAGGGCAAAAATCCATAAAAGTATAAATTTTACAATTCAAGCATTTTTTCATCTTCATCTTATCATCTTATAAGAGACCATCCCATTAGATTTCTTAGTCTCCTTAACAACAAATTCTAAAGCTTCAATCATTTTTTTCTCAAGTTTTTTTGGATTTTTTCCTTTAATAGTTAACATGTATTTTGGAGCCGAGAGGTAAATTATATCTAAACCGAAATTTTTCTCTAAATCTATTAAAATTTTTTTGATCCTTTCTACCCCATCGCTAGAAAAATTTTTAATTTCCATCTCTGCCTTTATTTCCACTTCTTTTTCCTTAAAACTTTTTTTAATAACTTCAAGCAATGCTTTTTTCCATTCTTCTCCTATACTGATCTTTTCCAAAATTTTTTCATCTTTTGAGATATTTTCAAAAGCAGAGAAAAGACCATCGAACTTTTCTTGCAAAACAAACCCAACTTCTTCATAGGCTTGATCCAAACTTTTATTCAAATCCTTTGCTGCCTGCTCAAGAATTTTTTCTGCCCTCTCCTCTTTTCTAAATTCATTCAATTTATCCTTCTCATCTTTTTTATTCACTCTTTTCAGGCTCAAACCTACAAAATTTTTCTGATAATCTATCTTAACAACTTTTGCAACATATTGCTTTCCAACCTTTACAAATTTTTTTATATCCTTAACCCACTTTCCGGCAACTTCAGATATATGAATCATCCCTTCTACACCGGGATATTCTTCCAAATCACACCATGCAGCATAAGGGGTAATTCTTTTAACTTTACAGATTATCATTTTTCCCCATT
>JAVZIY010000022.1:0-10530 GCA_038998005.1 Candidatus Aenigmatarchaeota archaeon | reverse complement strand
AAATGTAATATCATAAAGTTGGGCTTTTAAATCAACATTGTTGAGTAAATTCTGCTTTAGCAAGAATATTACTTCATCCGTAGTTTTTTTTTCAATATTAATTGAAGCCTGTATTAAAGAGTTTAATAAGAAAAGTATCATTACTATAAAAGGTATTAATGTTACCAGAACAACATATAAAACAATCTTTATTCTTACACTTAGGCCCATTTTCTAACAACCATTGCTATCTTATTTCAAGGCTTGAAATATCTTCATATATTTGAACAACTTTCCCATCAACCCAATGGGATAAGAAAGAATCAGTTACGGAGAGTAGTTCATGATCCTGTTTACTAAATGGTCTGACAAACGTCCTCATCGTACCATTAAAAATCTCGATATTTTCCATTGCATCTCGAACTGCTACTTTATCAAATGTTCTTGCTTTTTCAATCGATGCTTTAATAAGATAAACAGCATCATATGCACTTGCTGCTGAAGAAAGTAACATAGCAGTTACATTATATCTATCTTTTATTTTTTGAGTAAGGATTTTTGTATTTTCATTGAAGTCAGAACCTACTGGAGCAGGAAAAACCAATTTACTAGATAAAGAACCGGCTAATTGCCACAGACCCAAACTATTAGCCGCTGTCCCAATCAAAATAGGGTTATAGTCTATCACATTCTCCATCGCCTTTAAAATTTTTGCATTCGAATCAGGATATGTATATAACATAATAACATCTGCCTTAGCTTCTTTTGCGGATTCGATTATTTTAGTAAGATTTTCTATAGAAATATTTCTATCAAAAGATTTAACAAAAACAGGGACTTTTCCCCATCTCGAGAGCACTTCTGTTGTATCTTTCGCTCCTTGTATACCATAGGATGTTGACTCATAAATAATTGCAAATTCTCCATTATTACTCCTCTTAATACCCCAAGCAATTGATAGTCTTATTTGGTCTTTATCCAATGTACGTATACCAAATATAAAATTTCTTGGTCGATCCTTATACTTTGTGGTTATTTCTGTTGCAGTTGCAATATGTGATATAACAATAACTTCATTTTCTTGGGCAAGATCGAGCCAATAAAGTGCAGCATCAGAATTTGCTGGTCCAACCACAGCAATAGCTTTTTCCTGGAATATAAGTCGTTCCATATTCTGCTTTGAAATATTTTTATCACCTTTATCATCTAGAATTACTGCTCTGATTTTCTTTCCAAGTATTCCGCCCTTAGAATTTATTTCATCGACAGCAATCTCAAAACCATATCTGCCCAAGATTCCAAAATGAGATATAGGAGTACCAGATTGGTCGGCATTATAACCGATGACAATTTCCTCTTGCTCTTTTGTTTCATAAAATCTAAATAAATAAAATATGCTAATTGATATAGAAGAGAGTATAAGTATCATTAGAATAATCAACAATACATTTTTCTTCATTATGAACCTACTCTATTTTAATTTTTAGTAGTCCCTAATAATAAAATGATGATATTTTATATAAATTATTTTGGTTTATTATTCAATCTTTAATGAAAGAGAAGTTAAAAATCTTTTTGATCTTTAAAAATTTCTACAACACTTTATAAAAGTTTCTAAAAAATTGAATTGATTATTTGGTTCATAATTTGAGAAATAGGAAATAAAAAATATTTTAAACCTTTTTGGAAATGGCTAATAAAGCTTTAAACTAAATAAATTTTTAAACCGAAAAAACAATTCAAAATTCATGGAAACTTTAAAAAATCTTGCAAAGGCTTTTATAGGAGAATCACAAGCAAGGAATAGATATACCTTTTACTCAAAAATAGCAAAGAAGGAAGGGTATGAGCAAATTGCAGAAATTTTTTTAACAACTGCAGAAAATGAAAGAGAACATGCAAGCTGGCTCTTTAAGCATATAAATGAGTTGAAAAAAAGTGATGAAGAGATAAAAGTAGACGCATCAGTCCCAACAGTTTTGGGAAACACGGAAGAAAATTTGAAAGCAGCAATTGCAGGAGAAAATTATGAGTATACAAAAATGTATCCTGAGTTTGCTAAAATTGCAGAAAAAGAAGGGTTTACTGAAATTGCTAAAAGATTGAGAGCTATTGCTGTAGCTGAAAAACACCATGAGGAAAGGTTTAAGAAATTGTTAAAAGAAGTGGAAAACAAAACTGTTTTCAAGAAGAAAAAGGAGGTCTGGTGGGTTTGCAGGGAATGTGGGTATGTACATTTTGGAAATGAACCTCCAGAGGAATGTCCTTCTTGCGGTCATGCAAAAAGCTTTTATCAAGTTAAATGTGAAGAATATTAGAGAGCATGCTATCCGAATTGCCAATAAAATTGGAGAAAGTTAAGAAGGAAGATTTGGAAAAAGAAATCTGCAGAGCAGGGATGATAGCTGAGCTAGATGCTATTAACTTATATGAGCAAATGGCAACTTTGACAGAAGATAAGAAAATAAAAGAGGTTCTATTGGATATAGCAAAGGAAGAAAAAACACATTTGGGAGAATTTCAAGCTTTGCTATTAAAAATAGACAAAGAGCAAGTTAAGGAATTGGAGGAAGGGAGAAAGGAGGTAGAAGAATGACTAAGCTAAAGCAAATTTATAAGTGTAATATCTGTGGCAATATAGTTGAAGTTTTACATACAGGAGTTGGCCAACTAGTTTGTTGTGGGCAACCGATGCAATTAATGGAAGAGAAAACAGAAGATGTTGGATTGGAAAAGCATGTACCTGTGATAGAAAAAACAAAAAAAGGAGTTAAAGTTAAAGTTGGTTCTGTTCCGCATCCAATGGAAGAAAAGCATTACATAGAGTGGATAGAAATTTCTTTCAATGGAAAAACTTGTAAGAAATTTCTTAAGCCTGGAGAAAAACCTGAGTCAGAATTTGAAGTTAAGACAGAAAAAATAGAAGCAAGAGAATACTGCAATATTCATGGTTTATGGAAATCTAAGTAATTTTTATTCGCCGAGTTAGCTCTAAAATTATTTTGCAACTTTTTGAATACTTTTTCATATCTTTTTCGTCTCTAATAGGCTTCCCTATCAAAGAACAATAAAACTCAAGTAGATTTTCTGGATTTATTGTAAGACTTTCGCAACCTTTGCATTCAATACTTCATATTAAATAATTACTTTTCTCTTCTTAAAGCACTTTCTAGCTCTTTTGAAAAAAGAAAGTAGTTCAGAAAATCTATAGAATTATATTTTAGGTCTCTAACTGATTCTCTTGATTTAAGAACTTCATGGAAGAATTTTAATTTTGAATTTGTCGGATAATAATTCAAAATTTCTATCGCAGCTTCACCATTTTTTCCTTCAATCGGTGGAGTAACATATAATAAACTCGCCAAAAAAAATTGTGTATAGTAAGAAAGAAGAACCTGGGGAACTACTTTTACAGGACCTATTATATCTCTTTTTATACCAAGCATGAGGCTAATTCGAGTATATTCTTTTTTCTCTGAAACACCTTTCAAAATATCATTAGCTAAAATCTCTATATTTTTTTCATTCATAAAGTTAAAGTATTTTTCAAAACCTATCCAAAAATTTTCTTGAGTAAATGGAAAATGAAAAGAAGAGAGTAGGTCTTTTTTAAAAGAATCCCTGATCTTGTTAACAGAAAATTTGATTCTTGGAAAATAATCATCAAGCTCACCAAGCAAAAGACTGAACCATTCTCTTGAGAAAACTTTTTCACTTTTACTTTTATCTAATGAATTTCCCAAAATACTTTTCAAAGTTTCCTCATAAGATTTTTCTTCTCTAAGAGAAGGTTGAAAATATGAGGAAATATTTCTCAAATCTTCAGCAAGACCTTTTGGATTTCTTCTTCTTTTTTTAACTTGAGCATAAAATTTTTCTGCAAATTTTCTTATAATTTTTTCCCTCTCTTCCACATTTTAAAATAGAACCAAGAAAATTAAATTTTTTCAGCTTTATTGTAAAATATTTTTTTCTTAGAGTTTGATTCATATCTTATAATTCCACTGAATGGTTCACCATATCTCTCATCCAAAACTTTAAGAGTTTCGCTTATAGATAAAGCAGAAACTACCATGTTAGTTGTCACTATGCTAGGGTTTCTTTCCCAGGAGCATGAAGCCTTTTTTATCCTTATTAACTTGCTTATTCCCAAAACTTCTTCTAGACTTGAGGTTTTTCCTGGATATGTCGTGACGACCCTTCCAGCATCAAAAGTTACTCCACTACTCACATAAGGAATTTTGAGTTCCAAAGATTTTTTTAAAATCTTATACCTAGTTTCAAAATTGTCAACACCTTCAACTATCACATCAACATTTTTTAAAACAGAATTCCCTAAATCTTCAAACCTTTTTCTATGTTTATTAACTTTTAAATTTGGGTTTATTAATTTAAGCCTTTTCTTACCAACATCAACTTTCCACTTTCCCACACTACAATAAAATAACCATTGCCTATTCAGGTTTGTAGTTTCTACATAATCTGGATCCACAATTTCCATTTTTCCAACTCCAAGAGAAGCATAGACAGGAGCTTCCCAACATCCTCCTGTTCCAAAACCTGCAATTAGGAGATTTGAATCTTTTACCTCTGGTATGTCAGGAGAATTTTCAAAAAGATCAAACTCAAATTCCCTTTCCTTATAAGCTAAATCTGTTTTTAAGGGGTTGAAAAATTTTCTCACTTCTTCAGAAATTATTCCAGCAGTTAATTCCCCTGTAATTAGGTTCTGCCTTTTATTTTCAAAAATTTCAAAATCGGAAGAAGAGCCTTGACTTAAATGATTAAAAAATATTTTAACTCTATTCTTATCGCAACTTGCAGATATAAAAGGCTTTTTCATCTTGTTTGAAAAATCTATCAACATCTCTTTTGTTTCCATATCATTTGTTGCTTCTATTATTAAATCCTCCTTTCCTAGAAATATTTCTAACTCTTTTTCAGAGAAAACCCAATTAATTCCCTTGATTGCTAGGCTTGGATTAATCCTCTTACATATGTTTTCTAAAGCTCTAACTTTTTCCTCACCTTCATCGGCTTCCAGATAAAATGGAGAATTTAATTTTTCTTCATTTGAAAGTTTTCCATCTCCATAGATTATTGTATGCCCATTTTCTCTTTCATCCCCAATGCCCAGACCAGTAAAAGCTCCTAAAAGAAATTGAGAAATATAATCACAGCCTATTATAGAAACTTTAGCTTTCTTCAATTTTCTCTGCTTCCAACCTTTTACCCTCTCTTGCCTATCATATATATTTGCCCCATAAGAGCATCCTTTCTCTTTCATCCAATTCCCTTATCTTTTGCTGAAGCTTTGAGCTGCCATATATTACTTTTTCTTCCAAATCTTTTTTCATTTCTTCCTCATTCAACTCTCTAAAATCTTCGATAACCACTGTTTTAACTCTTTTAAATTTAACTGGATATGGACCACAGGCAGGACAAATTGGTTGATAAATTATCTCACTATAAATTTCTCCATCTTTATTCAAAATCATGTTGTATGCATAATGAATTATCAAATTAAGGTTTATCTTAACTTCTGCTTCCCTTAACCTATCTTCAAAAGTTTTTACTCTAAGCTTTTTCACGATTTTTCTAAAATTATCAGTCAAAAATTGTGGAAAAATGCTATCCTTAAGTTTTAATTCTATGCTATCTACAAATCTTGAATCAAGATTAAATTTAATTCTTTCTCCATTCCCAAATTTCAAGTTGTTTGCATTTCCTTTCAAAAAAGTTTTGGTATAGGATTTAACCATGTGGCTTGAACTTAAAACTCTTATCCTTTCTTTACTCTCTTCGTCTGCTGGTGAGGGATGGGCTAAAAAAGTTCCATGATAATGAAATTCTCCTATCATATGATAGCCAAGAAGACTAAGCTCTCGCAATTTTATATAATCTGAATAGCCACTCAAGTTTATTCCTGAAGTTGTCGATTTTTGAAATGGCAAATAAACATCTGTTACTATATCTTCCTTTTGATATTCTGGCTTTACTAAACAACCGGCGAACTCTCTTATTTCTCCTGAAATTTTGGTTAGAAGTTCGGAATATTTAAAAATTTTTTCTTTTGTACTTTTAAGTATCTTTAAAGAATTAAACTCTTTTTCTTCTATCTCTTTTATTTCCTCATCAAACACTTAACACAACCTTTCTTTTAACATTCGTTATTGGAATTCCCTTTTCTTTTATCTCTTCAAAACTCACATTTCTGAATGATTCATGAGAGCAGTAAGTTCCATGCTCTATTGTTGATGTTACCAAACCTCTAACTCCATTAATAAGCCAGAGTGCTATATGAAAACCCCTCACAGAAAGGTCTGAATCATCTCTAGGAATTTGCCCTGTAGCTACAAGATAGTCAACTCCAAAATCGCCATAGCATATTTCTTTATTGTTGCTCTCCTTCCAAACATGAGGATGTTCGTAAGGCCATGCCATTACAGGCTTTTTATATGTTAAATCACTATGAACTTTTATCTCAATTCTCCCCTTTCCAAAAACATGGTAGACTGGTTTTCTTTCTTCAGAAGAGCAGAGCTTACAATAAAGGGCATATCTATCTGGTGTTTCTGCATATATAGTATAAGTTTTTGATGACTCCCTTATTATTCCTCTTCTTAAATTTTTATGCGAGTTATTGAACTCTTCAATAGAATCCCCAAGGATTTTGAATTCAACTTCAGGAGATTTCTTAACTTCATCAAAAACCTGTCTCAAGAAAAAACTTCTTATACTTTTATTATATTCTCTATCTATTTCATAAAAAGAGTACTCGAATTCTGTGAAATAATATTTTTTTCCATCAATTTTCACATGAATATGATTATCCTTGAACTCACCCTCCTCCAACTTATAAATTTGTGGTCTTCCAAAATTGAATATCGCAAACATATCCAAATCATAATCTCTATACTTCAGCATAGACTCCCATATGCTACCCATTTCTCTCTTTCTTTTCTCTTCAATTTTTCTCTCTTTGAATCTTGGAGAAACTCCAAGATGTGGAATTATATAGTGCACTATAAACTTCCTTAGTTCAAACTCTTCTTTACTGAAATTAATTTTTTCTAATTCCTTTCCCAAAATTTCTTTCATTTTTTCGCTTTTCCATTTCTCTATCTCAGAAGAGAAATTGGTTTTATAAAGCTCTTCCAATCTTGAAATTGTATCCACTTTTTTTAAAGGATGCTCTTTTTCAATGAAAAGGTAATCTTTTGAAGAACCTTGACTTTCAACCTTGAAAATTTCATCGTTTTTAATTATTAGACTTATCCTTTCACCAAGTCTGAAAAGAAGGTTTGAGGGTAATTCCATCGCTCACCTCAATTCTCCGGCTGGTGAAAGCTGGATATTTGCGTAGTGACAAATTATTTCCTTCCCTTCTATTTCTTTCTTGCTTTTTCCTCTTGTATAATCTAAAATTAACTTATCTGGATTAATATTTGACATTTGATTTATAGAAATTTGGTAATCGCCAGAGCTTATAAAAGATCTTATCCACTCTGCTACAGTTTTTTCTTCACTTGTCTTTGCATCATTTATGCAAAATTTTATAACATCTTTGACTGTCATGCCCTTTATTCTCTTACCATCTATTAACCTTTTAATTGAATACGATTCTGGAGTACCAAACCTAGTTAGCTCAGCAAAAAGGGGAATTTCTCCAAAAAGTTCTTTTTCTTCTGTGTATCTAGGAATATATTCCATCTTTTTTAATTTTTGTCTTTAAAAATATTTAAAAATGAAAAGTTTTAAAAGAAAAATCTTTTTAGAGCTATACCTGAAGTGGGATGGGGACGCTGGGATTTGAACCCAGGTTTGCTCGCTTTCGCTCTGAGCCTATCCTTACTAGGACCCATTAGCCTTTAACAATAGGGCCCGATCCTAGCCAAGCTAGACGACGTCCCCTCATAAGTTATTCGATTCTCTTGGATAATATAATTCTCTATTCTATATTTTTTAGATTATTTAAAAATACCTGATGTTTAAATAATTTGAAATGAGAAAAATTTAAAGGAAAAATTATGCCCATATTAGCAATCGAAGGGGGAAATTCCCCGAAAATGAGATATAATATGGGATTAGAAGAAAGAATTAAAGAATTTGAAAAAATTAGTTTCAATTTTATTGAAATAGGCTCTTATAGTGTTGAAGAGTTAGGAGCTGAAAAAGTAAAAGAAATAATTTTTAATTCAACTCTTAAGCCGATTTCTTATCATGCTGTACTAAATTATTTTCTTGACGAAGAATTAGATACTTACGAACATAAAATGGTAGAAGCCCTTGAACTTGCAAAATTCTTTAACGTGAATTTAGTGAGTTTCCATCCAGGAAGATTTAAAAATAACAGAGAAAAAGCTAGAGAATCTTTAGTTATGGTACTAAATGAAACGGTAAGAAAATCAAAAAATACAAACATAACACTAGCAGTTGAAAATATGGCGCAACCGGACAAAAATAATTTGATTATGACGGCAAATGAAATTGATTATTTCCTAAAGAATGTCCCTGAATTGAAACTATGTTTAGATGTATCTAATGCTACTCAAATGGGAATTGACGTAGTTGATTTTGCTAAAAAGTTTAAGGATAAGATAGTAGCTTTACATATGAGCGATGCGTTTTTGTATAAAAAAGATGCAGAAAGTAGGCATTTACCCTTGGGCAAGGGAGAAATTAACTTTCCTAAATTGGTAGAAGTGTTTAAAAATGAAGATATCAAATACATTCTAGAAATTAGGTTTTCTCATGGGTTGAATGAAATTGCCTCATCAAAAAGTTATCTTCAATCTTTGATTGTAAAAACCTTTAGTAAAAATGGGAGGACCGGGATTTGAACCCGGGTTGCCGGCACCCCAAGCCGGATGCCTAGACCAAGCTAGCAGATCCTCCCAATAATCAAACATTATTTGATTACAAATTAAAAAATAAATTATGATTTATGAAACAATTGTTAAAGGCCTAAAGTTTAAGAAATTCAACTTCGTTCATTAGAATAGAAAAATAATCTTTATATACTAGATTATCTGAATTATATATATGCCAACTTTGTTAGTCAAAAATGTTGAAGAGAGAACATATTTCAAGTTATTAGAGCTCAAAGGGAGACTGAAGTGTAAAACCTATTCAGAGTTATTAGAAAAATTAATTGAAATTTGTGAAAATGTGAAAAGAGATGATATACAAAACTATCATAGGAAGAAGTAAGGAAGACGTAGAAAAATACGGAATTAAGGCAGCCGGGTATATTGGAAAACGTATAGTAGGCTCGGGTGAGGAGGTTCATACTACAGTGAAAGTTTATCTAGACCTTTTGAGGCCACACATTATTCTGATAACAGGTAAAAGAGGAACAGGCAAATGCATAAAGTCAGATGAGAATATAGTTCTATGTGACGGTTCAATCTTTAAGGCTGAGGATTTATTTAATCTCTTGGCACCTTCAAAAATCTCTGACGAAGAATTCATTCGAGTTTCAGATAAGAATTTTTATGTTACTTCTATTTCAGAAAATTTAAAAAATAATCACTTTCTTATTACACATTGTTATAGGAAAAAGGTTAACGAAAGACTTCTATTAATTAAAACACGTTCAGGAAGAAAGATAAGTGTTACGCAAGACCATCCTCTTCTAGTACTTGATGAAACTCCCGAGTGGAAAAAAGCTATCGAGCTAAAAATCGGTGATTACATAGCAGTACCACGAAAATTAACGACAAAATGTAAAAAAATTAAATTGAGAATTCCAAATGGTTTTAAGAAAGCAAAATTCTCTTTGCATCCAAGAAAAATGAAGTTTTTGGAATGGATTGCTAAATCCAAAATTATTGAGAAAGACGATGCCATTAAAAAGTTAGGCCATAAGGCAGACTGTCTTGCGTTACTTAACTTCTTTAAAAAAAGAAGGTTTATAAACATCCATTCAGGAAGAGTTTCTATCACTAAAACTGGTATTTCTTTTTTAGAAAGTATAAAGACTAATGAACATTATTTTATCAACCCTTATGGTTATCCTGTTAAAATCCCACAGTACGTTGATGAAAAGCTATCCGAGTTTTTTGGTTACCTTATCTCTGAAGGTTCTGAAACAGGAAATGTAATCAAAATGACTAATTTGAATTCCGAAATAAAAAAGAGATTTTTAAATCTATTTTCTCAATTATTCGGGCTAACCCCATATACTAATTATAAAGATGTAGTCATAGAGTCTATAAACTTGAGAAAACTATTTGAAGGATGGGGATACCCTTTTGGAAGTAATTCTTTTGAAAAAGAAATACCATGGTTTATCTTAAAATCCCCGGATAAAATAGTTTCTCGGTTTTTAAGAGCGTTTTGCGATGGTGAAGCATATGTTAGTAAGAAAAATTACAGAATTGAAATAACTACTTCAAGCAAAAAACTTTTTGAACAATTAGAATACCTTTTTTTGAGGCTAGACATTTTTCCTATACTTAATGAAAAAAATGTACGTAAAAATGGAGCTACTAAAAGATATTATGTAATTAGCATTTTTGGAAAGAGTAATTTAAAAAAATTTTGGGA
>JAVZIY010000021.1:0-10867 GCA_038998005.1 Candidatus Aenigmatarchaeota archaeon | reverse complement strand
TTTATTAGTGATGAGTTAAATGATGATTTAACACCAGCAAAAGCTTTGGGTATTAGAACAGTATGGCTTAAAATAAAAAATGAAGAAAAAACATTTGAACCAGATTTTGAGATTAATAAATTAAAAGAAATAGAAAATATATTAGAGAGAATTAAATGAAATTAGAAAAATTCCTAAAACCTACAAAAAGTAAATTTATATTATTTATAACTATTGGTATTCTATCAAATATTCCTTATTTTGGTTACTTTATTATCACAACAAGTTGTTCTTCTATGAATGAAATTCCTGTTCCATGTGTTAATTTTGTAAATGTATTCAACCCATTGCTAAATCCTGTTTTTTGGTTATTTGGTGGGGAAGATGATGTACCATTAGCATTGTATTCTTATTCAGGTTCTGGAAATATTTATTATGTTTTAATGATATTAAATATTATATATTGGTATCTTCTCTCTTGTCTCATAGATTGGTTTTATGATAAATTTAAAAAAGTGAAGAAAAAATGAAAAAAAGTCCTTTGTTTACAGCAGTTTTAAATTTTATAATTTGGGGGTTTGGCTATTTTTATTTAAACAAAAGTATAATTAAAGGTTTTATATTTTTTATTTTGTATTCACTAATTGGCTTATTTTTAATATTGCTTATTTTATCCGTAAGCTATCCTTTAATTTTTTCAATAATTTTTTGGGTATTTTTTTGGTGTTTGTGGTGTAGCATATTTCTTGCTTACGATGCATATAAAATTTCAAAAGAAGTTAATATAAAGCCACTAAAAATTAAGAAGGTGAAACCTTTTGTACGTAGACCTAAAATACAAACAAAAAGAAGATGACTTAGTTTGTTTATTTAAAGTAGAGCCTGCAAATGGAATTTCTATTAAAAAAGCAGCAGAGCATATAGCAGCAGAATCTTCTATTGGAACATGGACTGAAGTTAAAACTATGAAACCAAGAATTAAAAAACTAGGAGCAAAGGTTTTTGAAATAAAAGGAAAATGCGTAAAAATTGCTTATCCCTTAGATTTGTTTGAACTTGGTAATATGCCTCAAATTCTTTCAAGCATCGCAGGAAACATTTTTGGAATGAAGGTTGTTAAAAATTTAAGATTAGAAGATGTTCATTGGCCTTACAAATTAATAAAGTCTTTTAAAGGTCCTGTATATGGAATAGAGGGAGTAAGAAAACTATTAAAGGTTTGGGACAGGCCTTTGTGTGGAACAATAATTAAGCCAAAGATTGGATTAAATGAAAAAGAACATGCAAAGGTTGCTTATGAGGCTTGGGTTGGTGGCATAGACATTGTTAAAGACGATGAGAATTTGTCAAACCTTTCTTTTAATAATTTTGCAAAAAGAGTTGTAGAAACTTTAAAAATGAGAGACAAAGCTGAAAATGAAACTGGAGAAAGAAAAATGTATATGCCAAATATAACAGCAGAGCTAGATAGCATGCTAGAAAGAGCAAATTTTGTTAAAGAAGCTGGTGGAGAATATGCAATGGTTGATATAATTACTGTTGGTTGGTCTGCATTGCAAACTTTAAGAAATGCAAATGATGATTTAAAACTTGTTTTACATGCTCATAGATCTGGTCATGCAGCATTTACTAGAAGAAAGCATGGAATATCTATGCTTGTTATAAGTGATATTGCAAGACTCATAGGTGTAGACCAAATTCATATCGGAACTATTGTTGGGAAAATGGAAGGCTCAAAGGAAGAAGTTTTATCAATAGAAGAAGAAATTGAAAACAAAATTATAAGAGAACACAATCATGTTTTAGCAGAAAATTGGTATAATATTAAGCCTGTTTTTGCTGTTTGTTCTGGTGGCTTACATCCTGGTTTAGTTCCTTATCTCATCAGAAAATTAGGAATTAATATTATAATTCAAGCTGGTGGTGGAGTTTATGGCCATAGGTTAGGAACAAAGGCAGGTGCAAGGGCTATGAGACAAGCTATTGATGCAACTTTAAATAATATTTCTCTTAAAGAATATTCAAAGAAACATAAAGAATTAGATATTGCTTTAAAGCAATGGTCATAATATGGAAGAAAAAGTTAATAAAAAATTTTCATTTAAATTTCCTAAATTAAGCAAGGTAGATATAGCTTCTATCATTTTTTTAATAATTTTTTTTATTTTAGTTTCTTTACCAAACTACATGCCTAAGAATGGTTGTGAAGTTGCAAGACCAGCATACAAATGTGCCTCTTTTAAAGATGTAATGATTGAGAACTGTGTTTATTGGGGAAACTACAATTGTGATACTCAAGCAGACATAAGCTTACCACAAATAGAATGGTATATTGATAATTTATGTGAGCTTCAAAACAAATACCACAATTCTGGTTTAGATTGTTCAAACTTAAAAAAAGCTTGTAATCAAATTACTGGAAATCAAACTTGCCCTATCGGTTATTAATATATAAAGAAAATCCAAATTTTATTCTAAGTGAATTTAATGAAACTTGTAGCAAGGCCAATAGACTTAGAAGTTGGAGGCAAGAACATTGTTATAATGAATAAAGACGATATGGAGTCTTTAGGTTTACATTCTTTAGATAGAGTTAAATTAAGATACCAAGAAAAAGAGCTTACTGCAATAGTAGATGAAACATCAAAATTTACATTAAAGGGAGAAATTGTAACAAATGATGATGTAACTAAATTTTTTAACTTAAAGGGAGGCGAACATTTAGAAGTCCTTCCAGAAAAAGAATTAGAATCTATAATTTATATAAAACAAAAATTAGCTGGTGCAAGATTAGAGTATCCAAAAATTAAAAAAATTGTTGAAGACGTTGTAAAAAAGAAAATATCTTCTATAGAGTTAACAGCGTTTGTAACAGCTTTGTATACAAGAGGCTTATCAATTGATGAAGCTGCTAATTTATCTAGGGCAATGGTAGAAACTGGAAAGAAAATTACTTTTCCTGGGAAAACAATATGTGATAAACATTCTATAGGTGGTTTATGCGGTGATAAAACATCTTTAATATTGGTTCCTATTGTAGCTGCTGCTGGCTTAACAATTCCAAAAAGTTCTTCAAAGGCAATTACTTCACCTTGTGGAACAGCTGAAAGAATGGAAGTTTTAGCACCAGTAAATTTAACTTTAGAAGAAATAGTAGAAGTAGTTAAAAAAACTAATGGTTGCTTAGTTTGGGGCGGAACTTTAGATTTAGCACCGGCAGATGATATTTTTATTCAAATAGAATATCCTTTAGGCATAGACCCCTTACTTTTACCATCAATAATGTCTAAGAAAAAAGCAGTTGGTGCAAATTATCTTGTTATTGATATTCCAGTTGGAAGAGAAACAAAAATTAAAACAAAAGATGAAGCTTTAGAATTAGCAGATGATTTTATTGAGCTAGGAAAAAGGCTAGGAATTCATGTTGTTTGTGGTTTAACTTTTGGTGAACAACCATTAGGTTATTGTATTGGTCCTGCTTTAGAGGCAAAAGAAGCTTTACTAACTTTAAAAAATAAAGGCCCAAGAGATATTGTAGAAAAGATTACAACTTTAGCAGGTTTGTTATTTGAAGAAGTTGGCGTTGGAAACAAAAAAACAGCTTTAGAAATTTTAAAGTCTGGAAAAGCGGAAAAAAAGATGAGAGAAATAATTGAAGCTCAAGGAGGAAATCCAAAAATTCAACCAGATGACATAGTTGTTGGTAACAATCAAATAACGTTAAAATCTAAAAACGATGGGATAGTTTTATGGATAAAAAATTCTGCCATAATTCAAATAGCTAGGACAGCTGGCGCACCAAAGGATAAGGGTGCAGGTGTTAAATTAAATGTAAAGTTAGGTGAATCTGTTAAAAAAGGTGATGATCTTTTTACAATTTATTCTGATAATTATATGAGGTTAAATGACGCTTTTAATTTAGCTGAAGAATTGGAACCAATAGTTGTTGGTAAAAAATTTGAAGAAAAAATGCTTTTAGATAAAGTATTTTCTGAAATTCCAAGAAAAAGATTATTTATGCTTGAAAGGTAATTGCAAAGTTAAATAAATAAGAAATAAATTAATATTATGCATAAAAAAGTTCTATTTTTAATATTAGATGGTATTTCAGATAACTTAGAACAAACACCATTAATGCTTGCTAATAAATTAAATTTAGACTTAATAGTAAAAAATAGCTTTGCTGGATTAATAGAAAACAAAGAAGGTGAGCATCCAGATTCTGGAATTTCTAATTTTGTTTTACTTGGTTACGATAAAGAAGAATATCCAGGCCGTGGTTATTTAGAAGCATTGGGTATAAACTTAAAACCAACACCAGGCAGTGTTTATATAAGAGCAAACTTTGCAACAGTTAAAGAAGTTATAAGTAATAAGGCAGGTGAATTTGAACCAAAATTAGTTGTAGTTGATAGAAGAGCTGGTAGAGATTATACTGGATTATTTGAAATGGCTAAAGATATAAAAGAATTCTTTTTAGATGGTGTTAGAATTGATTTTTACAAATCTTTAGGTCATAGAGGTGTTATTGTTTTAAACAGCGTAGCAATTTCTCCAAATGTTTCAGATTCTGATTTAGAAAAGGAAGGTGTAGAAGTACCTGAAATAAGGCCTTTAACGAATGATAATGAAGCTGTTAAAACAGCAGCTGCTTTAAATAAGTTTGAAAAAGAAACTTATAGAATTTTAAAAAATCATCCTGCCAATAAGTATAGAAGTGTTCCTGCAAATTATATTTTACTTAGAGGTGCTAGTTGCTATAAATATGTAAAAAGTTTTAAAGATAATTTTGGTTTAAAGGGAGCATGTGTTGCTGCTTCTCCTGTAATAAAAGGTATAGCAAGAGCATTAGAGATGGATGTATTTGATGTTTCTGGTGCAACAGGAGATTTAAAAACCGATTTAAAAGCAAAGGTATTAAAGGCATTAGAAGTTTTAAATAATTATGATTTTGTTGTTTTACACATACTTGGTTTTGATGTTGCTGCTCATGATAAGAAACCAAACCTAAAAAGATTGTTTATTGAAAAAGTTGATAGAGAAGTTTTTGGAAAAATATTAGAATACGTTGATTTCAATAAAACTTTGCTTGTTGTTGCTTCTGATCATGTTACTTCATCAAAAACTGGGGAGCATTTATCAGGTTTTTTACCATTTTTAATTTACACAAAAGGCATAGAATCGAATAAAATTGAAAAATTTGATGAAGAAAGCTGTAGGCAAGGTCCTGTAATAAACATAGAGGATTTTATGGAAGAAGTTTTAAATTATTTGTAAAAAATTTAATAAAACAAAAAGTTTAAATACTCTTATAAAGATATAATTTCTTACTTAAAGTGATAACATGTGCGCCTTAATTTAACACAGGCAACAGCTGATTAGGCGACTAGATGATGCTTTTTCTGTTAGCTTTATGCTAACAATTAATGACCATACTATCAAGTATGGTTTCCAGATGAATTAAAAACAAAATTGAGCAAATGCAATGAAAAGTCCAGGGGTAAATGATGGATGAAAATAAATGCGCATCACAAATTTTTTTGTGGTGTAAGGGTTGAAGTAACAATGAAATGTTGAACACCTTTTGATGCAATTTGCAAATGAGAAAAAGACGGTAGTTTGAGTTACTTAGATCTTTATGATCAATGAAACCAGCAGAGGCAAAAGATAGGGTCTGAGCAGGAAGCCAACAGGTGGATAGCTCGACTCCAAACTCTGAAGAAGATCCTAGCAAGCTGGGATAAGCCAAGGGTAGGCGCAAGCAGCCTTTGAACCTTGGATTATTGAATGCGACATCGCGCTAGCTTCGGCTAGCAATCCGAAAGGATGAGGAACCCGCTGAATTGAAGCATCTTAGTAAGCGGAGATAAAAGAAAACAAATGTGATTCGCTGAGTAAGGGCGACTGAAAGGCGAAAAAGGCAAACCGAATTGCTGTAGAAATACAGTTAAGATGTGGAGCTCAGCATAACTTAGCTAGTCGACTCGAAGTCTGATGGAACGCAGCGCCATAGAGTGTGATAGCCACGTAGAGGAAGACTAGAAAGTTGATTTGAGAAAAGAGTACTGTTCTCTAGATAGAGAGCAGGAAGATGGCTCAATCAAGAGCTAACCTTAAATAAGTTTGGAGTTCGATAGCGAAAAAGTAAGGTGACTGAAAACTGAAAAGCATTCTTCACCGAAGATGAAAAGAACTTGAAACCTGTTGGTCATAGTCATCCATGGTCTGAAAGGTTCTCTTACGAAGGAGAACTGCGTAAGCAGTTTTTACGAGTAAGAGATTACAGGATCATGGAGTCCGTTTCGGATCCAGAATAAGTGCTTACTGACTTTAGTGGTAAAAAGCAATGTAAACTATTTTTAGAAAAAGTTGGTTTTAAACATCCACTAAAGGATGAGAAATTGAGCATTTTTCTGGCGAAAAACACGGGGCAGGGAGTTTGCTTTTGTGGCGAGGTTAAGCAGAAAAGGCTGAGCCGTAGCGAAAGCGAAGGCGCGTAGCGAAAGCGTGGCGCTAGGTCTGAAAGGGCCTGAAGTCACAAGAGCAAGACTGGAAGTCGCTTGATCTAACCCCGGTTAGGACGAAGCGTAGCGAAAGCTGCGTGGAGGTCCGCTACCATTGTTGAGCTGCAGTTCACTTGGGTGAACTGGGGTTAGGGGTGAAAAGCCAATCGAAAGCGGCGATAGCCAGTTCCTTCCGAAATGTGTCTCAGCACAGCCCCATCTGAGATAGTTAACAGGGTAAAGAACTGATTGGAGGGCCAAGGGAAGAAATTCCCAGTTCTCCTGTCAAACTCATAATCTGTTAACGTCTAAGAAGATGGGAGTGAGGGTACTGGGGTAAGCTTAGTACCCGAAAAGGGAACAACCTAGTCTGAGGTTAAGGTCCCTAATCTTAGCTAATTCATAAAGCTTGTTCCAACTCTAAAACAAGAAGGGCGTAGGCTTAGAAGTAGCCATCGCATAATCAACGTGTAATAACGGACTTCTCGAGAGTTGGGGCGGTGAAAATGGACGGGAGTAAAAAGAAAGAGTTAAATATAAATTATAAATACGTGTACGAGTAAGTAAGGTAATGAGACTTAAAATAGAAAAAGAAAAGCAAATAGAATTTCTTGAACAGTTTAAAATTCACAAGAAATTTGAAAGTTGGAAAAAGCTTTCTACGTTTCTTGGAATAAACTACAAGACCTTCATGCATTATGTAGAGGGTAGATATTTCCTTCCAGAAAAAGTTCTACAAAAAGCACAACAATCCAGAATGGATACTTCAGACTTTAAATTTGAAAAAGTTGAAGATTATTGGGGTGCAAGAAAGGGTGGGATTATTGGAGGAAAAATCGGAATAGCAAGATTGAAAGAAATGTATGGTATGAATTGGAAAAAATTTGCGAGTAAAGGTGGTAAAAATCGCACCAAAAATCTTCCTAAAAAGTTGCGTCTTGAAATTTCAAAACGAGGTGGAATAAAATCTCGAGATTTAAAATTAGGCATATGAAAAACCGTTCAATATCAATGGAAGAAAAATTCTTATTGACTTTTATCCTACAAAACAGAATATTGGAGTAGAGATAGAAGGCTTTGGGTTTGATGAATATTTGAAAAGAAATTTGGATAGATACCGATTATTTGACGGCAGAATACCGATATATGTGTTTACAAAACATATAAGTAAGACAAAAGATTTTTTCAAAAGTCTCAAAAACGTATTTGTTTTTAGTATGAGTAAAATCGAAAATTTTTTATTAGCTCTTTCTTGCTCATGCTGAGAACCGAGACCTCAGATCGCGAAAGCGATAGTGTAGGAAGGCGTTCTGTGTGGGTAGAAGCATCTGCGTAAGCAGGTGTGGACCACATAGAATTGAAAATCCTGCCGGTAGTAGCATCAAAGAGAGGTGAGAATCCTCTCCGCCTAAAGGGCAAGGGTTTCACGACAACATTTATTGGTCGTGAGTTAGTCAGTCCTAACTCTACTCTTAACTGTTGTAGAGGAAGGGAAATCTGTTAATATTCAGATACCACAGACATACGTGTGGCAACACAAGTCTAATTTCAGACGCTTTAGGATATGCTGACGTAAGTTAAACTATGAAAACTCAGGAGTTCCGTCAAGGAGAGAATGAGTTGAAGTAGTGAATAGCTCTGCTGTATAGCGGAGTTCAGCAAATTCCTAGAGCCCTTGAAAATGAAATTAGAAAGGATTGTCTGTGACTGTACTGAGAACCGATACAGGTACCCTTGCTGAGAAGGCAATGGTGTGTCGAGTCATGCCAGTCTAGGGAAATCGGCAAACAGATGTAGAAATGTTATACTTATAGTAAATCCCATAAATTTTTAAAATAAGTAATTAACGACCTAAAAATTTTTTGTTAGAAAAAATCAAAGAAATAATTTCTGCATCTGGCCGAATCTAGACCCGTACGTTAGCTAGAAGGGTTGCCTATGCAGAGGTGCATAGGTCGCAGTGACAAGGAGGAGGCGACTGTTTAACTAAAACATAGCTGGCTGCTAAAGAGAAATCTTTTGTATAGCCAGTGAGGCCTGCCCAGTGCGAGTGTGTTAAAGCTGGTTTCAACCGGCCTAAGCCCTCGTCAACGGCGGCGGTAACTCTGACCGTCTTAATGGGTTTGATTAAACTCGACCCATGACATAGGTAGCGTAGATATGGGTAGGTTCTTTCCATTTACTACAGAAGCGAAAATTAAAATAACAATTACTTAACAATGAACATGAAGATAAACATAGAGATGTGCTTTAAACCAAATGAAATTAGAGCGAGTGTATCATCAATAGAAAAAACTAAGTTTAGTTCTGGAACAATTGAAAGAAATTTTAGAAAAAGATTTTGATATTTAATCTCATCTAAGTGGTCCTAAAAAAGAAAAAAATTATCCTAGTTTTGATTTAACAATTTACGGTACTTATGCTCATAGATTTTTTAAAATAATTGGAACTTCACATCAGATAAAATTTCTAAATTCTCAAAATGGAAGAACTTGCCTATAGCGCATTCCCTTGTCGATTAAATGTCGACCCAAGAGAATGAGGCTCCCTTTGAAGCAATCTTTTACCACCATCAGTGGTAAGAAAGGTATATCTTGAAATTCAAATTGAATATTTGCATGAAAGATTTAGCATATCTTTTAGGAGCAATTAGAAATGGTTCGTTATCAAAACCGTCTAATAATAAATTTGATTTTCATCAGAGATATTTTAAATAAATTTAATATTTATTCGCAACTTAGAAAAACTCAAGATGGATTAGTAATAATAGGTAAAAATAATGTTTTAAAGTTTTATAAAAATTTTACACCATTACATCCGAGAAAAAGGATTATGTTGGTAAGATTGCTTCAATTTTATGGAGTGCTCGTTTCTGTCGAAGCATGAAGGGCTTAACGTCTTCCTTGCTGTCCCAGGCTGGTGCTCGGCGAACCTGCTTTCGTGGTGAAAAGGCCACGGACCCTCAGGGGGAAGAGAAGACCCCGTGGATGGAAATGAGTGAAAGCGTATGAGTTCATGTATGAGATGGAAATATGTATTCTATTTGAATAAATTAAAAATATTTTGCAAGAGTTTGGTTTCACATTCGGAGAAGATGAATTTAATAAAAAATATAAAGGATTTATGATAAGAATTTACGGGAAAAGAAATTTACAACTTTGGTTGATAATTTCGGTTTTTCAAACCCATGGATTTTATTAAAAATTAAGGTGTGGAAAAAATTGGGATATTTCCCAATTAAAAAATCTTTTAATGAACTTTAAAATTTCTAAATTAAGCTTTCGCTCTTTCCAGCGGTAAGCTTTGCGGTAGCCTGTCGTTGCTGTATGGTTGTGATTGCATAGCGTAGGCAGGAGCTGTTAAGTCAAAGCTTTTGGGCTTTGAATAGGCAACAATGTAACACTGCCCTTTTGCAACTGTACGGCTAACCTTCAACTCGAGGGGACACCGATTGGTGGACCGCTCGGCTGGGGCGGTACGCTCATGACAGGAGATCATGAGCGCCCTAAGTGGTCCTCATCCCCGTCAGAAATGGGGAGTAGAGTGTAAGCGCAAAAGGACCATTTATTGGATTCAACACAGCAATGAATCCAATTGTGAAAGCATGGGCTAGCGATACGCCGAGTTGTCCTTGATGGATGTCGGTGACTTCAGAAAAGCTACCCCGGGAATAAGAGAGTTGTGGCGGGCGAGAGCTCCTAGTTTTCTCTTCTTCAAGAGGTAACGAGCAAATCGACCCCGCGCGTTGCTACCTCGCTGTCGGCTCCCCCTCTCCTGGCCGTGCAGTAGCGGCCAAGGGTACAGGTGTTCACTGGTTAAAAGGGGACGTTAAAGGAGTGCAGTAAGCTTTATAGATATAGAGCGAGTAATATATCTATGAAACTTTCAACGCTTGCGGGAATAGTGGGAAGCGATGGTCATCTCTCTAAAAAAGAAAGTGCTATAATTATAGTAAACAGAGATAAAGAATTCTTAGAAAAAGAAGTAATACCACTACTTAAAGAATTAACTAACAAAAAAGTCAGTATCTCAAAATCTTCATCTGGTTATGGAGATTACAAATATCTTGTAAGAGTTTGGGATAAGAAACTTCAAGAAAAACTAAATAAAATTTATGGTATTCCTAGAGGCAAGAAATCTAGAATAAATTTATCAATACATGAAAGAGAAGTGATGGATTTTATCTTAGGATGGATTGCTGGTGATGGTTCAATAACAGTTGATAGAGAGAGACCTAAAATTGAAATATGGTCAAAAGATATTAGATTAATTAAATTTTTCCAAAAATTTTTATTTAAGAAAAAAATAGAATCTTCAATCTTTAAAGCATTCAACAATCGTTTTATTTTAAGAATTAGCAAAATTGATTCTGTTAAGAGATTTTC
>JAVZIY010000020.1:0-11158 GCA_038998005.1 Candidatus Aenigmatarchaeota archaeon | reverse complement strand
TTTCATCTTGTTCTTGAGGGTTGTGGAAGTTGAGATTTGATGAATTGATAAAACCAATTGGAATTGGTCTTTTAATTTCTTTACCAATAATTTTAGTCAATTTTTTGGTTTTAAAAGAAATGGAAAATATTTTTTATCTCTTGAACATACTTTCAATTTTCCTTCTTTTTTCCCCCTTAATAATTTTACGATATCTTGAGCATAAAAGAATAAAAGAAATGGAAGAAATGTTCCATGTTTTCCTTAGAGATTTTGTTCAGGCGATAAGAAGTGGAATGAGTTTACCAGTTGCTCTAAAGACAGTTTCTGAAAATGATTACAAGAGTTTGTCACCTTATATTAAAAAATTAAATTCTCAGCTTGATTGGGGTATTCCCTTCGAAAAGGCCTTGCTCAGTTTTTCTAGAAAGTCTAAGTCAAAGCTGATAGGAAGGATTGTCTCTTCTGTTATAGAAAGCCATAGGTTTGGGGGAAATCTTTCAGATACTTTAGAATCTTTAAGAGCAACGGCTCTAGAAACAGAAAAGCTTAGAGCTGAAAGAAGGCTTTACATGCATTCTCAAATGATCACAGGCTATATAATATATTTTGTTTTTATAGCAGTTATAATAGGTTTAAAACTTTTTCTTTTGCCAAGCTTAACAGAATCTACTGCAACTGAAGCTTTGGGTGTAGAAACCCCCAAGGAAGAATTGATAGGAGAATATGGAAATATATTCAGGAATATAATACTCATTCAAGGTCTTTTTGCAGGTTTAAGCGTTGGGAAGATGTCAGAAGGAGCTTTAATAGCAGGAATAAAGCACAGTATTTTCATGATTTTTGTAGGTTTATTAGCTTTTATTCTCACGAGCTAACATCGCTGCTTTCAGCTTCAAAGTAGACAGAAGTGCAATTTGTTAAGACTCTTATTTTATCAAAATTGCTTGAAGCAGAGACGTTAAAATAAATTAAATCTCGAGGAGAAAGGGTAAGATTAGAAGAGAAGCAACTTTTAGCTACCCCACCTTCTAAACATAATTCAATTTTTTGTGTGGTTAAATTCAAGTAAACTATTTGCAAGCTTATATTTCCTAATGTTATGGAGCCGGTATTTTCTATTCCTCCAATTAAAAAATTATTAGAAAAGGAAAGGTCTGTGAGTCTTATGCCACCATATGAACATGTAATAGCTGTGGAAGCCTCACTTCCTACTAGTTGGGTTGTAGAGAGGGTTAAGGAATTTAACCATATGCTTAAAATCCCAGCTACAGAAACTACAAAAGCTATTAGTAGCACTGTAGCGACTAATGGTGAAATTCCTTTCATTCAAACTACCATTTACCAATCGCATGCATGACTTTTACTTAATCCTGGGCAATCTGTCGTTATAATATATCTACTACAGCCCCAATTTTTCTCTACAGGCTTACCTCCTGCATGAGTTATTGTATAGGCTTTGAATGTTTCTCCTACATTTAATGTTAAAGAGGTTGAATTTTCTAAAATGGTACCATTAGTCCATATAAAGGAAATTCCTGTTATATAAACAGGATATCTTGCCTTATTCTCTAGGATTATTGTTAATTCATTATTTCCTGTGGCATTGAAAGTGTTTAGAAGAACATCAAAGTTTGCTCCAGTACATCTTTCCAAGGCTTGAGTTTCATTTCCCATCGTTTCGGTTCTTGACCTAACAAAACTTGCTGCCCAGTAAGCCAGGATTCCTGCTATGCTCATGGTAGCTGCTATCAATAAAACAGCTGCAACCAAAGGTGAAATACCTTTCATGCTCTCTTAACTTAAATTTCTTTTTATTAGCTAATAAATATTTATGAGAAAATCTCAGGTAAGCTTTTTAGATTTTTTATTAGCTACACTTTTGAGCATAGCTGTTTTAATTTCGATTTATTCTATTTCGACTGCAGTTTATAGAAGATGGCTAATAGACCAGCTGAAAGCTGATTTAAAGTTTGCTTCTTTAAGGATTTCTAATGAAATTATTAAAGCCTATGGGGTTGCAAGAGAAGTTTCTTATCTTCCAGAAAATTTTTCTGCTTTTTTGATTTATGAAAAGGATTTGGAATTACCAGATTGCTTGAAAGGAAGAAATTATGAAATTTATTTAACAAGTGCTAATCAAATCTGGATAAGTATAACCAATATTTCTTCTGAAGGAAAAAAGATAGGGGCAAATATCAATACTGGAGGGATAAAATTGATTGCAAGGACAATACAAGATCCAGAAGTTAGCGTAGAAATTAACTTGCCGAATATAGATGTTATTACAGAGGGGAAGATAGAAAGTGGAAGAAACTATAATTTAAAATATTACAGAGCAAATCTGAATGGTGAAATCTTTGAATTTGCTTTGATAGGAAATTATAATATTCTGGCTAAGATAACTAATATTAGATGAGTTGGCAGCTCGATTTTACTATTGCAACAGGAATTTTTTTAATATTCTTCTCAGCCTTAATATCTTATCTAACAAGTTTTAGACTTTCATCCATATCCTATATTTCAGCTTCGGAAAAGGAAGAAATAAGCTCTATAATTTTAAATTCTCTCTTTTCAGGTAAAGGAATTCCAAGCAATTGGGAGCAGAAAGGGATTGCAGTTAAAATTGGTTTACAAACAGAGCTTTTTAGAATCCCTTTAATAGTTAAGGAGGAAAATGGAACTTCTAGGTTTGCAACTATAAATATTTCTCTAGATTTTGATCCAAATTGTTTAAAGAAGGCGTGGAACAACACTGTAAGAGTTTATGAGAATGAAACTGAAATACCATTCCAGCTTTATAATCAAAACTTCTGCTCCGAGCAATATTTGAAAAATTCAACTTTGCTTTTTTCTTCTTATTTTGATACTTATGAAGAAAAGTATTTCTTAGTATATTTCTCGGATGATAGAGGAGTTTTACCTTCAAACTATTCTGTCCAACCTTCTGAAATGCAAAATTTTTCTGTAAGCATTTTACCAGAGCAAAAGTTTAGCTCAATTTCTGTTTCAAAGCTTGAGGCTCTGAGAAATTTAAGTTATGAAGAAGTTTCCCAAATTTTGGGTGATTATAATTTCTATTTTGAGGTAAGTTCATGATAAGAAGCTATGAGGCTATAATAGCTATTACAATAATTTCCATAAGTTTTGTACTATTTTTTAAAGATTATGAGAACTATGAAATCCAAGATGATAAAGCAAAAATTTTTAATGTTTTGAAGGGGATGGACTTGGAAGGAAAGCTCAGGAGTTATACCTTGGCTAATAATTCAGAAGAGATAGAAAGGGAACTTTCATATAGATTGCCAGAGTATGATTTTTTGGTAGAAATTTGTGAGCTTGAATGCGAGAAACCAAATGTCACGCAAGAGTTTTTTTCTATAACTTATTTAGTATCAGGATATTTTGACAATTTTAATCCAAGACAAATAATTGTTTATGTGATGAGATGAAAGGCCAAGCTTTTATCATTCTTTCAATTTTTCTAGTTCTAATTCTTTTTCTAGTTAAAAACTTAAGTTCAAGCTTAAATTTAGAAAAAGAGATAGAAGAATTTGAATTCAAAAATTTGAAAGAAGAAGTTTCAAGTGTTGCTTTATTTTCCTTTCAAGACTACTCAAATATTTCAAAAAATATTGAGGATTTTCTAAGATTTTCAAGAAATTCTTTCAGTTCAAGAGGAAAAATTTTTAATTGTTTTTTCTTAGGGGTCTATTACCAAAATATTACAGAAAATGAACAAACAGATTTGAATATAACTGTTTTAAACTTGCTTGGTCATGAACTAAAAATTTTAAACATCACATTTAGCTATGATGATTCTTCAAAAATATTTTACTCTATCCAAGATGGAGAAAAAATCCAAACAAGTTTTTCATTTAATATAAGCTCGAGCTCAAACTGTACACTTAAAATTTTTTCCTTTAACTATGAAAATTGGACAGAAAAAATTGAAATTCCTCTAGAGATAGGGAAAAGTAAATTCATAGGATTTTTCAGCATGAGCTTAGAAAATAGGATTAGGATAAGGGATAAGTTCAGCGAGCAATTAAACTTAAGATAAATCTTGAACAAAATTTAAAATATGAGGAAGGTTTTAATATTAATTTTCTCTTTTTTATTCCTATTTTTTCTCGAACCTTTAACTGTATCAGCTGGTTGGCTACCCGGTTGGCAATACAGGAAAAGTCATGTTATAACTAATGCAACTGGAGCCGGAACAAACTATCAAGTTAGAATTATAGTTAAAAATGCTACAGGAACTGATAGTGGGGATACAGTTTACATTTATAATAAAACAAGGAGTGATTTTGGAGATATAAGGTTTACTAGTAGTGACGGTACCACTCTTCTTAGCTATTGGATAGAATCCTTATTCACAGGTATAAACGCAACTTTTTGGGTCAAAGTTGCCGATAACTTGAATTCTTCAAATGCTACAATTTATGTATACTATGGAAACTCTAGCGCTACAAATATAAGTAATGGAGATTCGACTTTCGACTTTTTTGATGATTTTAATGATGGAGTTATAAACACGACAAAATGGGAGACTTATAGCCAGAGTTCAACTTATGTAATAATAAGTGAAGGAAATGGGTATGGAAATATAACCGGTTTAGGTAATATGGATGGGTATTGGGGTTATTGGAGAACTGCAAATAATATAACAATTAACCATGCTGTAAGGTCGAAGCAATACTGGGCAAGAACTGATTATATAAATTCTGCACATAGAACAGGGTTTGGAGACACAAACGCAGATGGCATGGGAACAGATTGTGCGCTCCAACATCATGATATATTTTATATTTATCAACCGAACCCGAGAATTTATAGCAAGAAGTCAGGAATTTTGACCCAACTTAACGATTCAAGCTCTATAAATTCCTGGATAACCTATGAAGTTAGATGGACTTCAAATAGGGTAGAGGTTTTGTATGGTGAAACATCACAAGGAGCTATTACAGACCCTAATAATATTACAAATGTAAATTTAAGAGGAGGGTTTTGGCTTTGGGCGGGTGCAAATTACGGTACTCTCTATCTCTATGCAGATTGGTTTGCAATAAGAAAATATGTTTATCCTGAGCCATCACATGGAAGCTGGGGAATCGAAGAATTAATAAGTTATAATTTGACTTCTTGTTCAATTTTAAATATTCCAATGGTGACTTACTACTTAACTGCTAACATAATAAATTCTTCTTCTTCTGTATGCATGAACATTAGTGCCAACGATATTATTTTGGATTGTCAAGGTTATACTATAGACGGAATTAATTCATCTTCAACTTATGGGATTTATGTTTACCGCTCTTCTTCTACTAACACAAACATAACAATAAAAAATTGCATTGTTACTGATTGGTACATAGGAGTTTACTTTTTCAACTCAAAAAATAATACCTTTACAAACATCAATGCAAGTTCAAATGGTTATGGAATTGACATAGAATACTACTCAGATAATAGCACCCTTACAAACATCACAGCAAACAACAATTACTACGATGGCATACGATTATGGGGATCGATGAATAATAGCACCCTTACAAACATCACAGCAAACAACAATTCTGGGTCTGGCATAATTACAAGCTCGGGAAACAGTAGTCTATCAAATATAGTAGCAAATTACAATAAATATGGTGTATACATTTCTACCAATTATGTCAGTGTGAGCAATGTCATTGCCAACAATAATAAAATTCGTGGTATTACTTGTCATGGGGATTACAACACTCTTACAAACATCACAGCAAACAACAATTCTGAGTATGGCATATACGTATATGATTATTCAAATTACAACACCTTTACAAACATCAGTTTAAATAATAATAATTACGGCATATATATTGTTAGTAGCGATTACAACACTCTTACAAACATCACAGCAAACAACAACAGTTACGGAATTTACACGTCTTCGATTACAACTATTACAAACTGCAGCTTATCCAACAATACAATTGGTATTGCTTCTTTTAGCAAAAGCAATATATCAGACTGTATATTTATTAGAAACCAAATTGGCATTGACCTCCATGATCCTAATAAAATAAAAAATAATACATTTATCAATAACACGATTTCTATTTCTATTTCAAGCTCAAGTGGTATTTTCTTAAGAAATAACACAATATACTCATCTCACACTTCTTCAGAAAGGCAGCAAGGTCTTTTGGTCTATTCCTCTTATTCTTCAATTAGTGATTATAGGCAAGATATAGATGAAAGTAATAAGATAAATAACTTACCAATTTATTACATAGATGGAATTAATAGAACCTGCCCAAACAATACTGTTTTCACAAATGGCAGTAGCTACAGTTACATGGGTTTTGTAGGGTGCAGAAATATAACCATAAAAGATTCTTCACCTTTAGAGCACATTTTATTTGCTGGAACGAATGATTCAACGATATCAGGAATAAACATTTCATATTCTGTTTATGCTATGCTTCTATCCATGAGTTATAACAATATAATCAAAGATTCGATAATAAGCAACAATGCAAATTGTGGTATCAACATCACTTACTCTGGAAACAATAAGATATATAACAATCTATTTAACAATACCAATAACCTCTGCTTTCTTCCAACCATCTATGCCAACTATTGGAATACTACTAGGCAATCAGGGAAAAGAATTTATTCTCCTGGAGCAGAAATAGGCGGTAATTATTGGGCAAATCCAACAGGTAACGGTTTTTCTGATACTTGCAACGATACTAATGCAGATGGATTTTGTGATTCACCCTTAATTTTAGATCCTGGTCAAACAGGCAATAACACTGATTATTTACCATTAAGCAAAAACTATACATGGATAGAAATCTGGATAGAATCTGATAAAAAGACATCATCCAACAAGATAGTTTCACATCCCTCTAGGAATATCTTAGCTTATGGATATGCTTTTTATGTAAATATGAGTAGCTCTATTCCTTATTCAGAAAAACCAATAAATTTTAGCTATAATGGAATGGGTTTGGGAAGCAATTCCACAAATTCATCCGGTTTTTACACTTTTAACTTTCTTGTGAATTATGAAGGAGCTTATACTTTCAAGACAAGTGCAATGGATGGTAGCATTTATGGCGAAAATTCCACAGATCTTTTAATTTTTAATTCTCCTAGAGACGCAAAATTCAGGATTAGCTATCAACTCGGAAATACAAAAGAAGATGATGTATACAGAATTGGAAATTTCAACGAAACCATAAATGGTCTAAACATTTCAAGAATTCTTACACCAAATCAGCTATCTCATGCTTATGTCTGTACTTACGATAAAACAGAATATCAAGAAGGATTGCTTTTAGCATTAATCCATTCTTATGCTAAGGATAAATTAAATTCTGCTAATTTCACAGCTTCCAGCTTAACTACAAACTATACTTTAGAATTAAACCAAAAGCTTGATGGTTCCAGTCCAATAATAGCCTTAACTAAGGGAGATTGCCAATTTATAGATAATAAAATGTACCTAGTGGAAAGCCAAACAATACCATCAAAAGCTTTTTCAAGTTTTTCTTTTGGCTTACCAATTCAAAACATATTTCAAATTATAGTGAGCTATGACAAACTAAAGCTTGAAGGAAATTTGAGCTTTTCAAGAGGGTCTCATCTTCTTTGTATAGAAAAAAATGGGATAAGCGATGCTTTTAGGCCAATAGTAGAGGTGAGGAAATGTTAAAAGCCATAAGCCCCTTAATTTCCACAGTTTTGATAATTTTACTCCTTGTAGGAGCTATAGCAATAGTTTTGAGTTTTGGAAAAGAAATTTTAGACAAAACTAATGAAGCAAATGTAATAAACGAAGCAAAGCAAAACATGAAGCTATTAGATAATATAATAAGACAAATTGCCTCTAGCGGCACAGGAAGCTTGAAAAAAGTTCAGCTCAAAGTTTCTGACGGAATTTATAAAGTTATTCAAGAAACCAATAGCTTGGAATTCTTTTATACGGTAAAGTACGGTACAATAGAACCAGGAACTTACTTGAAAGAAAATAATTTATTGTTAATAAGTGGTGCAACAGCAAAAGCTTATGAGGGAGATTTAGATAATGATGGGGTTGATGAATTAGTTTTAGAAAATGAAATTCTTAAAATAGGGGTACAAAAACTAGGAAGCAGAAGCAGTTTTCAGCCAATAAATACAAGAAATAACATTAAAATAATGATTTTTAAAGAAAATAATGCAACTATTAGGCCAGAAGATTCTTCTATAATTTTTGACGATATTCCAGAAACATCTTATGGAAATGGCTTTTCAGAATTGGTAAGAAAAGAAGAGCATTTAGCTAAGGCTGAAGCTTTAGTTCATGTTAATTCTACATTAATTGAATATGATATCATATACACTCTTCAAGCAGGAGCAGATTATTTAGTAGTTAGAATCTTAAATGCTTATTATAAATAGCCTTAATGATGTTGAAAGTGTAATTTTATAAATTTTACCTTAAAAACTTAAATCATAATTTTAAAAGTTAATTATGCTTGAATATTATTTGATAAGACCAGATTGTGTTCACGCCCTTGAAGATCAGTTAGTTAAAAAAATTCTCCCCAGATATATAAAAGTTGTAAAAAACGAATTACCCTCAAGATTTCAAATTGCAAAAAGAATAGTTTTTGAGTTTGATGAAAGTTTAAGTGAAGAAGAACTTTGGAAGGAGCATGAAAAACTAATGGAAAAATTTTATGAAATTAAGGAAGTGATAGATAAAGGAAAGCTTAAGATTGAAGATTTGGAAGTTCCAAGATTTTCTCTTTTAGACTTAAAGATAATTTTAACAAAGGATATTTTAAAATCCTGTGAATTATGCGAGAGAAAATGTCATGCTAATAGGTTAGAGGATGGGTTGGGATTCTGCAAAGTTGGTAATCAATGTCTTATATCTTCTGAACAAGTTCACTTAGGGGAGGAAAGTTTCTACACGCCATCGCACACTATATTTTTTTGGAGTTGTAATATGCAATGTGTTTTTTGCCAGAACTATACGATGAGCTTTAGACTCGAACCGGGAATTCCTGTTACGCCTGAATTTTTGGCGAAAAAAATCGAAAAAAGAAGGAAAAAAGGTTGTAGAAATGTAAACTTTGTTGGGTCAGAGCCAACACCTTTTCTTTTGTGGATATTAGAGGCTTTGAAATATTGTAAGGTGAATGTACCAACTCTTTGGAATTCAAACATGTTCATGTCTGAAAAAACTATGCAAATTCTTGATGGCATTGTTGACGTTTATTTAACAGATTTTAAATTTGGACCAGGAAAATGCTCCGAATATTTAACCAAAGTGAAAAACTATTGGAATGTTGTAACAAGAAATCATTTAATTGCTGTGAAGCAAACCGAAGTAACAGTTCGTCATCTTATATTACCTAATCATATTGAGTGTTGTAGTTTTCCTATAATAAGATGGATAGCAAAAAACATTAAAGATAAATGTCTTTTAAATTTAATGGATCAGTATTTTCCATATTATTTAGCTGAATACTATCCGGAAATTAATAGAAGGATAACCGAAGAGGAATACCATAGAGTTTTAGATGAAGCAGGCAAGCTTGAGTTGAATATTAAAGATTAGTCTTAAAATTAACATGCATTTTTGTAAAGGACTTAAACTAAATATTTAAGTACGTTTAAAATATATTGGGTAGAAGAATGACAAAAGCCATGTTCATTGGTTCAATCTCATTTGGCTTGGTTAATATTCCAATCAAAATTTATAAGGCAACTGAATCAAAAGTTATTTCCTTTAACAATTTACATAAGGAGTGTCATACTCCATTAATTTACAAAAGATGGTGCCCAAAATGTGAGAAGGAAGTTTCTTATGAAGATGTTGAAAAAGGTTATAAAATAACTAAGGAAAAGTATGTAGTTATTTCGAATGAGGATATAGAAAAGCTCAAGCTCAAAACTACTAAAATGATAGAGATTCAGGAGTTTGTTGATGCCTCACAAATAGATCCTATTTACTTAGAGAAAAGCTATTATATTATTCCTGAGGAAACGGGAATGAAAGCATATTCTCTCTTTGTAGAAGCTTTAAGAGTAGCAAATAAAGTTGCAATAGGCAAAGTTGTTATGAGGAATAAAGAATACCTAGTTGCCTTAAGAGCATTTAAGAAAGGTTTGGTAATGCATGTATTGCATTATTTAGGTGAAGTTAAGGATATGGAAGAATTTGCTGAACTTAAGCATTTAGTAACTATAAAGGAAGAGGAATTAAAACTTGCTCAAGTTCTAATTTCAAAACTTACTGAAAAAGAGCTGGACTTATCAAAATTTAAAGATGATTATACTGAAGCTCTAATTAAATTAATAAGGGCAAAGGCAGAAGGAAAAGAAATTGAAATTAAGGAAAAGTCTGCTGAGGAAGTTAAAGAATTGATGGAAGCTTTAAAGGCCAGTGTAGAGGCTGTTGAAAAGAAAAAGAAGTTAAAGAAAGCAGAGGCTTAATAATAATAAAATTTTTTATGTTAACTTTTGTTGTATTATTTAATGTGAAAGAATGAGCTTATGGGATAAAAAAATTTCACCAATGCTGGCATTTTTATCAAATGCGTTTAATTCAAAAGACTGGATTTTTGAGGTGAAATTTGATGGAACTAGGACGATAGCCTACGTGGATTTAGAAAAAAATTATGTAAGATTTTTAAATAGAAGAGGAATATTTTTTGAAAAGAGATATCCCGAAATTATTGAAGATTTAATTAATCATGTTGATGCAAAAAAAATAATTGTAGATGGAGAGATTTGTATTTTTGAGAAAGGGAAACCAGATTTTTACAAGTTAGCTGAGAGAGAACAAGTTGACAACAAATTTAGAATAGAACTACTTTCAAAAATGATGCCAGCAACTTTTATAATTTTTGATATTTTATATTTAAATGGAAACGATTTAATAGATCTGCCTTTAATGAAGAGAAAAGAAATTCTTAAAAAATTTGTTGATGAAAGTGAAAAAATTTTGCTTTCTTCTTGGATAGAAGAAAATGGAATAAAATTTTTTAAAGAGATTAAGAAAAAGGATTTAGAAGGGATAGTTGCAAAGAAAAAAGATTCTAAGTATGAAATTGGAAAAAGAAGCAAGAATTGGCTTAAAATAAAAGTTTTAAAAACTTTGGATTGTATAGTTCTTGGCTATACAAAGGGT
>JAVZIY010000019.1:0-11289 GCA_038998005.1 Candidatus Aenigmatarchaeota archaeon | reverse complement strand
AAAAGAAATAGCCATTAGATGTTATTTGAATTGCCCTTATACAGACATTACAAAATGTGGAAATTATCAGAACTGCTCTTCCAGCATACTTTCATCATACCAAGGGATCTGTACTATTCCAGAACCTCAGTATGATTTCACTAAGCAGAATTCACTTACATGTGAGCTTAGCGACCCAAGTTTTCCTTCAGTAAGATATGTTCCGCAAGTTAGAGAGTTCTGGCCTTTATACTTTTCTTCCTCCCCACTTAAAAATATAAGCGCAACGGTGGGAGATAGAATTCTCATTTCTATAAATGTAAAAAATTTGGGTCTATTAACAGACAATTACACAGTAAACGTAACGCCATTAAACAACCAAAACTTAGTTTCTATTGATAAAAATTTAATTGATATTAAAGAAGTAAAAACAAATGAAACTAAGGCAATAAATGTTAAAATAGTTCCACTCTTTTCTACTGATTTCAATCTTGGAATTTGGGTATATTCCCAATCTCCTGAATGGTTTGACTGTAATAATTGCCCAAATGGATTTATATGTGAAGAAAGTTCTAACAAATGTGCAAAATATTTTGAAATAGAGATAAAAAGTGGCTATTCTAGCCTTGGAGAAATAGGCCTAAAAGAAATAATATTTTTAATTCTAATAGTTCTAGTTTTAATTTATAGGAAGGGCCTGTAGTCTAATGGTAGGACGTGGCGCTTACAACGCCGAGAACCAGGTTCGATTCCTGGCAGGCCCATTTCTTTTAATTTTAAAAATAAAAAATAATTTAGATTGGTAGAATGAAAGAAAAAAAATATGAGTTCTGGCTGGATAAAATAGCAAAGCAAATAGTTGAAAGAGAGGAGAAGTTAAAAAGAGGAATAAAAGTTTTTAGAACAGAGTCTGGCTTAGGAGCTTCCGGCTTTCCACATATAGGAAGTTTTGGTGATGTTGTTAGACAATTCGGTGTAACTTTGGCTTTAAGAGATTTGGGCTTCAAGTCAGAATTTATTGCCTATTCTGATGATAGGGATGGTTTACGAAAGGTTCCGTATACATTACCAAATTGGCTAGAAAAATATATAGGAACTCCTGTTACTGATATTCCAGATCCATTTAATTGTCATTCAAGTTATGGTGAACACATGAGTTCATTGCTTATTGAAGCAATAGAAAAGGCTGGAATAGATTATATTTTCAATTCTGGAACAAAAAATTATAGAAAAGGCATTTTGGATGAAGAAATAGAGAAAATACTTTTGAATGCAGATAAAATTGGGAAAATAGTTAAAGAAATCCTTGGACAAGAAAAATTTGTCGAAATGCTTCCTTATTTTCCTGTCTGTGAAAGATGTGGAAAAATTTACACCACAAGAGCCTATCAATTAATTCCGGAAGAGCATAAAGTACTTTACATTTGCGATCAACAATTTATAGGAAAGAACCTTAATACGGGAAAGGAAATAATTGTGAGTGGCTGTGGATACAAAGGTGAGGCAAGTTACTTCAAAGGAAATGGAAAGTTGAGTTGGAAGGGTGAGTTTGCAGCAAGATGGAAAGCTTTAGGAATAGTTTTTGAGGCTTGTGGAAAGGATATTTATGATTCAGTAAAAGTGAACGATCAAATTTGCAGAGAAATTTTTGGTTTCGAGCCACCGGTTCACATAATCTATGAGATGTTTCTAGAGAAAGGTGGGAAAAAGATTTCAAAATCTTATGGAAATGTCTTTACTCCTCAAGTTTGGTTTAAATACGGAAGCGTTCAAAGTCTAATTCTTTTAATGTTTAAGAGGTTCGAAGGAACAAGGGAACTTGATATAACTGATATCCCAAAATACATGGATGAACTCAATAAACTTGAGAGAATTTATTTTGGATTAGAAAAGATTGAGAACGAGAGAGACGAAATAAATACAAAAAGACTTTTTGAATATGTATTCTTTCTTAACCCACCAAAAACTCCTTCCTTGCATATTCCTTATTATAAGTTAATAGAAATAGCAAGAATATTACCAGAAAAGAATCAATTAGAATTTGCAATAGAAAAATTAAAAGAAATGAAGTTAATCGAAGGTGAAGTTAAAGAAAATTTAATTGAAGATCTAAAGAGAAGGCTGGAATTTGCTAAGAATTGGGTAAACGATGAAAAAAAAGATATTGAAATAAAGATTTCCAAAAAAGAAAAGAAAGCAATAAATGAAGTTGTTTGTGCCTTGGAAAAAGAAAGTGATGGCGAAAAACTGCAAACAAAAATATTTGAGATTTCAAGAAATAATGAAATCAAACCGCAAGAATTTTTTAAACTTTTGTACAAAATTATCCTTAAATCTGAAAAAGGGCCAAGACTTGGGCCATATTTAGTTGAAGTGAAAGATGAAGCTATTAAAAAGTTAAAGGAAGTTTTATGAATATTTTTTCAGAAATTAATGAATCAAAAATTTTTAAAAATGAGGAAATTTTATTTCCTGAATACTTGCCAGAATTTTTACCACACAGAGAAAATCAAATAAAACAGCTTGCCAAAAATTTATTACCAGCTTCTCAAGGAAGAAAACCCCAGAATACTTTCATATTTGGTCCTTCTGGAATAGGAAAAACTGCAGTAGTAAAATTTGTTTTTAGAGAATTTGAAAATTATTCGGGAATTAAGACCATCTATGTAAACTGCTGGGATTTCAATACAACTCAAGCTGTTTTAACAGAAATAGTTTTAAATTTGGGATTTCCTATTCCAAGAAGAGGATGGGCAAAAGATGAAATTTTATCCAGACTGATTGAAAGTTTAGAAAAAAGCAAAAAAGGGCTAATAGTTTGTTTGGATGAGGTAGATCAATTAATTTTCAAATCGCAAGAGGTTTTATATGATTTGCTAAGACTAAATCAATATGTTAAAAATCCTATAGGTATAGTTTTTGTTTCGAATAATCCCCATATATTCGCTAATCTTGAGCAAAGAATTAAAAGTAGTTTAAGCATAGAAGAAATAGAATTTAAGCCATACACTTTAATGGAAATGAAAGATATTCTTGAGGAAAGAATTAAACATGGATTTTTAAAAGTAGAGAAAGGCGTTAGCTTAATAGTCGCAAATCATGCAGTCAAAAAAGGAGGAGATGTAAGAGTTGGTTTAGAATGTTTACTTAAAGCTGGGAGACTTGCTGAAGAAGAAAATGCTGAAATGCTCAAAGTTGAACATATAAAAAAAATTTTAAAGGAAGTTGGAAAAATTAAACCAAAAATTCTTGAAGAAAGAGTAGGTGAAGTGGAAAAAGAAATTCTTAAAATTTTGGAAGAAAAGGAGAATTTTACTTCTGGAGAATTATATAAAATCTATTCATGTAGAGTAGAAAATCCTATTACCCAAAGAAGATTCAGAGAATTTTTAAAACATCTAGCTAGCATAGGTTTAATAAAGATTAAAGAAGAAAAGAAAGCTAGGGGAAGAACCAGGATCATTTCAAAAGTTTGATTCAGTTATACTTATTAGAATGAAAAATAATTCTTTTAAATACAAACTGTATATAGAATTAAATGTACTCCAGGATAGCGGGGTAGAAAGCTTCTGCTTGCCCAAAGCAGCCTGGAGTGCTCGCCGAGAGCTTCGCGGATGGCTCATAATGGCTGCTCATAGGACACCCGGACAGGTTTAAAGCCTGGGGTAAAGGTCGGTGGTTCAAATCCACCCCCCGCTATACTTTAACTTAAAAATTTTTCTAAAAGAAGATTCAATAAAATAATGTGAAGATTTTTCTAACAGGAAAGCCAAGAGCTGGTAAATCAACTATTGTATTAAAAATTATAGATTTTCTTAAGAATAAAAAAGTAAAAGTTGGCGGGTTTATTACACCAGAAATTGTAGAAAGCGGAAAAAGAGTTGGATTTTATGTCAAGAATATTTTCTCTAATGAAATGGAGATTTTTGCAAGTGTGGATTTTAAAATTGGGCCAAGGATAGGAAAGTATGGAATTAATATAGGAGCTTTTGAAAAAATAGCTTTGAAAGCTATTGATTTTGCAATTCAAAATAGTGATGTGATTATACTGGATGAAATAGGAAAAATGGAATTTTTAAGTAAAGAATTTGAGAAAAAGATTTATGAGCTAATTTTAATAGAAAAACCATTGATTGCAACATTGCACAGAAATTTTATTAAAAAATTCAAGGATTTTGGGGAAATTATAGAAGTAAATGAGAAAAATAGAAATTATTTACCAATAAATATCAGTAGAAAAATATTAGCTTATATTTAAGAGAGTTAGCTTAAACTCTTTTTGCAACTTGTCTTTTAAAATCAGCATAGGCTGATATTTCATCATAATAATTTGGCAAGCTATTTTTCTTCCTTAATACTTATCAAAAACTTTTCTAACAACTTTAACCCATCAGGATACTTCGTCTCATCTTTTAAATGGATTTTCATCTTATCCTCAGTAATCAAAAGAACATACCATTAAGGAAATTATTATTTTCAGAAAATTGATCCCTGAGCATAGAATATTCTATTCCTTTATCATACTCTAACAACTTTAAAAGTATTTTATCCCTTATTTCAGCGAATTCTGATTTTGCCATGATTTTATATCCAGAACGTTAAAAATTTGTTTTAAATGGGCCCACTGGGATTCGAACCCAGGACCTACCGCTTGCTCAGCTGCCATATAAGGCGGTTGCTCTTTCTGGATGAGCTAACCAGGCTGAGCTATGGGCCCTTTATAAATTTGTCCTTTCATTAATTATTTGGATGAAAATGTTAAATAAATATTTCTTAATCAATCAAATTATTAAAACACTAATTTCAAACAAATTTTCAATTTTTATCAATAGAGGTTGCTTTGATATAGCTGCAAAGAAAAATTATAAAATGCTTATAAAAGCTTCATTTAATCTTGATGGTTTGACCGAAGAACATGCATTAAGCTTGAGATCCATTTCCTATTTTGTTTCAGCATATCCACTAATTGTTTCTGTGAAAACAAACAGGGACTTTCTAGATGATAAAATAATATACTATAGATTCAGAGTTCCTGCAGTTACTCCAAAAATGCTTGATTTATTAATTAAAAAAGAGGAAATACCTTTCATAGAAGCGAAAAAAGGAAAATCTCTTGTTTCGGTTAATTGTGGAATTTTAAGAGAAAGGAGAAGAGAAATGGGATTAAGTTTAAGTGAGCTTTCTAAGCTTGTTGGTATTTCAAAAAAGGCTTTGTATGAGATTGAAAATGAAAAGGTTAGACCAAGTTTTGAGACTGTTAAGAAAATTGAAATGACACTGAATATTGACCTTAAGCAAAGGTTTAAACTAAAGATACCTGAACCAGGTTACCTTAAACCAAGGAATGATTTCCAAAGAACAATCTCAGAGGAATTTGAAAGAATAGGAATAGAAAATGCTTGTGTTTATTCTGCGCCATTCGAAATTGTTGGAAAAGAAGAAGAAGCTTTAATAACGAGGTTAATTAAAGATGGAGAAGAAGGCATCAGATATTCTAAAAATATCAAAAAACTTTCATATTTTCTTTCTTCCAGAGCAATTTTTATAGCAAAAAATACAAAAAAAGAAAACACAAATGGAGTTCCAATTTTTTCTGAAGATGAAATAAAAAATATAGAAAATTTGGAAGAATTTGAAAAGATCTTAAAAGAAAAAATTAACATTTCTTAGAAGCATAACTTCACATAGTCTTTTATTATTTCAGAGAATTTTTCTTCAAAATCCTTCTCGCTTCCTAATTTAAAACCATATTTCTTAAGAGCTTCATAAAGTTTTTTCACTTCTTTTATTTTTTTAATATCAATCCAACAAATGTGACCTTCGGCCCCCTTCTCAGAAAACCAAACCTCTATGTTTGTTCCGTTAGGAACAAACCTTATTTCAATATCATATAGACTTGCAATTTTTACAGGCCGTTCATATCTCATGATTAATAAATAAATAGGAAAAACATTTAAATCGTTTGATATTCATTGAAGCAAAGAAAGTAGTAGGTTAAATTGTAAGATTAAAAGTTACCGAAAAATTTTTATAGTTGTATACCCACATACACATAATAGAATCCTGAGGTGATTGAATGGTTCAAGCTATGGTTGGTCAAATTGGTGGACAACCAGTTTTAATATTACCAGAAGGTACTTTAAGGACAAGAGGAAAAGATGCACAGAAGAACAATATAGCTGCAGCTAAAGCAGTGGCAGATGCAGTAAGAACTACACTAGGACCAAAAGGAATGGATAAAATGTTAGTCGATTCCTTAGGTGATATAGTAATAACCAATGATGGAGTGACTATACTAGAGGAAATGGAGATAGAGCATCCTGCTGCTAAGATGATGGTTGAAGTAGCAAAAACACAGAACGAGGAGGTTGGTGATGGAACAACTACTGCTGTAGTAATTGCAGGTGAATTGCTTAAAAAAGCAGAAGAACTTCTTGACCAAGATATACACCCAACTTTAATCACAAAAGGATTTAAGATAGCAAAGGATGAAGCTTTAAAAATACTTGAAAATATAGGGAAAAATGTTTCTGTTGAAGATAATGAAGTTTTAATGAAAATAGCAATTACTGCGATGTCAGGAAAATCTGCAGAAAAAGCCTCAGAAAAACTTGCAAAGCTTGTAGTTGATGCTGTAAAGATGATTGTTAGAAAGGAGGATGGAAAGTTTGTAGTTGACACAGATAATATAAAAAGAGAAAAAAAGCATGGAGGGTCTGCTGAAGATACAGAATTAATAAAAGGTATAGTGATAGATAAGGAAGTTGTCCATCCTGGAATGCCAAAGGTTGTTAAGGATGCAAAAATTGCTTTGCTAGATTGCGCTCTAGAAGTTAAAGAAACTGAAACTGATGCAGAGATAAGAATCACTTCACCTGATCAGCTACAAGCATTTATCGAACAAGAACAGAAAATGCTAAAGGATATGGTTGAAAAGATAGCAGCTACAGGAGCAAACGTTGTTTTTTGTCAAAAAGGAATAGATGATGTGGCTCAACACTACTTAGCAAAGAAAAAAATCTTAGCTTGTAGAAGAGTTAAGAAATCAGATATGGAAGCTCTTGCAAAGGCTACTGGTGGGAGAATAGTAACTAGCTTGGATGATTTGACAAGGGAAGACTTGGGATTTGCCAGACTCGTAGAAGAAAAGAAAATCTCAGGGGAGGCCATGACATTTGTAAGAGAGTGTAAAGATCCCAAAGCTGTAACGATTCTGGTAAGAGGGAGCACAGAACATTTTGTTGACGAAGTTGATAGAAGTATAGAAGATGCTATAGGTGCTGTTGCTTCGGCGATAGAGTTAGGAAAGGTTGTTGTTGGGGCAGGAGCACCAGAAGCCGAAGTCTCAAGAAAATTGAGAAAATTTGCCGAAAAGTTTTCTGGAAGAGAGCAATTAGCTATATTGGCTTTTGCTGATGCACTAGAAATTATACCAAGGAGCTTAGCTGAAAATGCTGGTTTAGATCCAATAGATATACTTGTCGAGTTAAGGGCTGCTCATGAACAGGGAAAGGAAACTTATGGTGTGGATATATTTAATGGAAAAGTCACAGATGCGGAAAAAATGGGCGTAATAGAGCCATTAAAAGTTAAACTTCAAGCAATTAAATCTGCTGCAGAAGCTGCTGAGATGATACTAAGAATAGATGATGTAATTTCAGCAGGCAAATTAGAAAAGGAGAAGGGAATGCCACCAACACCACCAGAAGAGGAAGTGTAAAATATTTAAATATATAGCTAATCCAAAAAATAATGTATTAAAGAGGTGAAGAATGCCCGCAAAACCACATATAAATATAATGACAGCTGGACATGTGGATTCAGGAAAATCAACACTGATAGGAAGATTGCTATATGACACGGGAGCTATTAGAGAAGAAGAAATGAGAAAGTTGAAAGAACTAGCAAAAGAACTTAAAAAAGAAACTTTTGAGTTTGCATTTGTAATGGACAAGCTTAAAGAAGAAAGAGAAAGAGGTCTAACAATAGATATAATGCACCGTCCATTTGAAACACAGAAATGGTTTTTCACAGTAATAGACTGTCCTGGCCACAGAGATTTTGTAAAAAATATGATAACTGGTGCAAGCCAAGCTGATGCATGTATATTTGTAATTTCAGCAAAACAAGGAGAAGGTGTGCAGGAGCAAACAAAAGAGCATGCTTGGTTGTTAAAGGTTCTTGGAATAAGCCAAATAATTGTAGTTTTAAACAAGATGGATACAGTAAATTATGATGAAAAAAGGTTTAATGAAGTTAAAGAAGAGGCGACAAAACTTTTAAAAATGATTGGGTATAAAGTTGAGGAAATTCCATTCATACCAATTTCTGCATTTTACGGAGACAATATAGCTAAGAAATCAGATAAAATGAAGTGGTACAATGGGCCAATTTTAGTTGAAGCTCTGGACGCATACATAAAAGAACCAGAGAAACCTATAGATAAACCTTTGAGGTTACCCGTTCAAGATGTTTACTCAATAACAGGTGTTGGGACAGTACCTGTAGGAAGGGTTGAAACAGGGATTTTAAGAGTAAATGATACTATAGTATTTGAGCCAGCTGGGGCAAGGGGTGAAGTTAAGTCAATAGAAATACACCATCAACAGATACCAGAAGCAAAACCAGGAGATAATGTTGGCTTCAACGTAAGAGGAGTTAGCAAAACTGACATAAGAAGAGGAGATGTTGTGGGTCATCCGAACAATCCGCCAACAGTTGCAAAAGAGTTTACAGCCCAAATAGTTGTTTTGCAACATCCTACTGTAATAGCCCCAGGATACACACCTGTATTTCACTGCCACACAGCAAGTGTTGCTTGTACCATTTCAGAAATAATTGCAAAAATCGACCCAAGAACAGGAGCTGTAATTCAAGAAAAACCTGATTTCATAAAAACTGGTGATGCTGCAAAAATTAAAGTTGTGCCAACAAAACCGATGGTAATAGAAAAGCAGTCAGAATTTCCACAATTAGCAAGATTTGCAATTAGAGATATGGGAATAACAGTTGCTGCAGGAATTTGCTTGGATGTAGTTAAGGCGAAGTAGTTATTTGAAAGACAAATCTATTAATTTCCTATTTTTATTTCTTTTAAATATGATTCGAAAAGATAAAATGCTAAAGTTTATTTAAAGATGATAATTTATTCTTCTCATAGATTAATAAGTAGGAAATATCTTCTTAATAAAAGCATGAAGAATCTGCTATCTTTTTCTTGTGGAAGAATTTACTCAACGAAATATAGAAAAAGCAAAGAAAGATGGATGATATGAAGTTTCAAAAGGAGTTTTAGAAAGAGAGATAAGAAAAGGACTTAACCCTACTAAAATCTTAATAGGAAATTGATTGAATACTTTCAGATGAAATGGTAACAAAAAACAATAAAACTTATTCCAGAACCAAATGTTATTTTAATTAATTTATTTTCAAATAAAAACAAAACGAAAAGAATTTAAATTAATAAGGAAAAAAGAAGTTTTATTAAGGTGAAAAGAATGCAAGTAGCAAGAATAAAACTAAGTGGAAAAGATCCAAAGGTACTGGATGAAATATGCAATGAAATAAAAGAAATAGCAAAAAAGTTTGGTATAAATTATCGTGGGCCAATTCCACTACCAACAAAAGTTTTAAAAGTTGTTACTATGAAGACTCCTTGTGGGGATGGAACTGGTCATGGGAATGCGACTTATGATAAATGGGAGATGAGAATTCACAAAAGGTTAATGGATGTGCAAGCAGATGAAAGAGCTTTAAGACAAATAATGAGAATTAACATTCCTACGGATGTTCATATTGAAATTAAACTTATTGGCTAATTCTAATAAATTATTAAAATAAAATTCTGATTGTGGGAACCTATATAAAATTTTTTGAACCTATTGAGGAAGAGTTGAAGAAAAAAATCAAGAAAAAAGGGCTAACAATAACAGTTGACGGACCTAGTGGCTCAGGAAAGTCTACAGGAGCAAAAGCTATAGCAAAAGCTTTTAACTTAAAGTATGTTTATGTTGGAGAGATCTTCAGAAAATTAGCAAAAGAAAGAGGGCTAAGCCTAGAAAAATTTTGTGCTAAAAGAGAAAAGGAGGTTGATTTAGAAGCTGATAAAAGAACTTTAAAGCTTGCTATGAAAGGAAATGTTGTTCTAGATGGAAGGATTACAGGATGGGTCGCTGGTGATTGGACTGATGTAAAAATTTATTATGACACTCCTCTTGAAATAAGAGCTAAAAGAGTTGCTAAAAGGGATAAGAAAAGTTTCAAAGATGCTTTAAAAGATTTGAAGAAAAGGGATAAGGATAATAGTAAAAGGTATAAGGAAATTTATGGAATTGATTCTTTTGATAAATCAATTTATGATTTGATAATTGATAATAGCAACTTCACTTTAAAAGATGCGAAAATTATTCCTGTGAAACTTGTTAAAGATTTTTTAGAAAAGAAGAAATTTAAAATAAAAAGGTGAATAACCTGAAAATTATTCCGATAGCCTCAGATAGTATGGGAGTTAGAAGCTTTTGCATTCAAGTCATAACAGATGATGCAAATATTTTAATTGACCCATCGGTATCTCTTGCTCCAATTAGATTTGGTTGCCAACCTCATGCTATAGAATTGCAAAAAATGGATGAGATATGGAATGAAATATTAAAATTATCCAAAGAAGTAGATATCATTCTCATTACTCACTACCATTTTGATCATTTTTCTTGGGATGAGCCAGAGCAATTCAAAAACAAAATACTTTTGATTAAGCATCCTACAGAAAAAATTAATTTTAATCAAAAAAATCGTGCAAGATATTTTTTAGATAGAATAAAAAATTTACCTAAAAGATTAGAGTATTGTGATGGAAAAAAATATGAATTTGGTAAAGTAAAAATTAAGTTTTCTCAGCCAGTTTTTCATGGTGTAAATCCAAAATTAGGTTATGTTGAAGAAGTTTTAATTGAAAATGATGGATATAAATTTATTTATACATCAGATGTTGAAGGTCCAAGCCAGGAGGATCAGGTTAGTTTTATCCTAGAAAACAAACCAAATTTACTTTTTCTTGATGGACCTTTATCCTATATACTTTATAGATTTGGTATGGAAAACCTTAAGGTGTCCATTCAAAACATGATTAAAATTATTGAGGAGTGCCCAATCGAAACTTTAGTAATAGACCATCATTTTCTCAGAGATTTGAAATGGAAAGAAAAAATTTCAAAAGTTTTTGAAGTTGCAGAAAAAAAGGAAGTTAAAGTTCAATGTGTAGCGGAATTCTTAGGCAAGCCGATAGAGATGCTTGAAGCAAGAAGAAAAGAA